>NZ_RZTJ01000001.1:0-421648 GCF_003997065.1 Mesorhizobium sp. M6A.T.Ce.TU.016.01.1.1
GAGTAGGGGAGTAGGGGAGTAGGGGAGTAGGAAGTTGTCAGCCGATATGCGCGTTCGCGCCGCCTCACTTTTCCCTACTGCCCTATTGCCTTACTCCCTTACTCCCCTACCGTTTCGGCTTCTGCCAGCCGATGTCGAGCAGGCCGAGCCGGCCTAGTTCCTGGTCCATGGCGCGGGCGACATCCTTCCGCTCGGCGCCGATGTCGCGCAGTTGGCGGTCCGAGAGGTCCTCGACGTTTTCACGCGGCAGGCCGGGCTCTTGCGGAAGGTTGATCGCGATTCTCGCGTGATGGAACCATTCAACTGCCGCGCGCAGCCAGGTTGGTCCGGCAGCCGGAGACTTCAAAGCAATGTGTGACATGACGTGATCCGTTCCATCCGGACATCAAATCCGGTTTGATAGTTTATCGATGCTCACATCATGCCGGATTGAAATCTAAGAGGGAAACGAGTAGTTTTTTCCAGATCATCAAGTTTAATTTGTGGATCAAGGGCAATGATCCTGCCAAAAATCATTCCGTGCTGATGGCGCGCCTGCTGCCTGGAACCCGTGCACTGAGGACGCTGGAAGCGGCGGCCCGGCACCTCAATTTCACCCGCGCCGCAGACGAGCTCGGCCTGACGCCTGCCGCGGTCAGCCACCAGATCAAGGAAATCGAGGATCAGCTCGGCATCGTGCTGTTCACGCGCACCAGCCGCACCATCCGGCTGACGGAAGCGGGCGCGGTGCTGTTCGAGGCCGCGACCGACGCGCTCGACCTGCTTGGCCGGGCCGTCTCACGGGCGCACAAGATGGCGCGTGGAACGGCGCTGCTGAAAGTGACCCTCGACGCACAGTTCGCGACAAAATGGCTGATGCGGCGCGTCGACGGGTTTCGCAAGCATCAGCCCGACATCGAGCTCCGCTTCGACATCAGTTATGAGGTGCGCGACTTCGACCTCGACGATGTCGATATCGGCATCCGCTTCGGCGCCGGGAAGTATCCGGGACTTTGCGCCGACCGGCTGTTCGAAAACGTCATCATTCCTGTCTGCAGTCCGGCGTTGCTGCGGGCGGGGCCGCCGCTGAAGGAGCCGCGCGACCTGTTTCACCACACGCTTGCCCACATCGAGTGGGCGCGCCAGGGTGTGACGTGGCCGAATTGGCGCATGTGGATGGCAGCGGCGGGCGTCGACGATTTCGACGACAGCCGAACGATGGTCTTCGGCACGTCTTCAGATGTCGTTCAGGCTGCGCTCGACGGCAATGCCGTCGCGCTCGCCGATTTCGCCATGGTGGCAAACGACCTTTCCGAGGGCAGGCTGGTGCGACCGTTTGAGCTGGGCATCAAGGTTGCGCCCGAATTCGCCTATTTCCTGGTCTATCCAAAAAGCGCGGCGCACGACCCGCGCATCGTCGCCTTTCGCGAATGGCTTCT
Organism: Mesorhizobium sp. M6A.T.Ce.TU.016.01.1.1; assembly: GCF_003997065.1. Lineage (NCBI taxonomy): Bacteria > Pseudomonadati > Pseudomonadota > Alphaproteobacteria > Hyphomicrobiales > Phyllobacteriaceae > Mesorhizobium > Mesorhizobium sp. M6A.T.Ce.TU.016.01.1.1. The sequence continues at coordinate 1,419 of NZ_RZTJ01000001.1, forward strand.
CGACGAAGTCGCGAAGACGCCGACCTGACGATCGTGGCTGATCGTTAGCTCAAGCCGCCGCTGCTCCAAACCAGCCGATCACCGCGCCGATAATGAGCAGCACGCCAAGCCAGTGGCCGCAGTCTATGATGGTCAGGTCCCAGCCGAAACCCTCGTAACGATGATTGACGGAAAGCGTCGTGGCGACGAATCCCAGCCAGAGAACGAAGCCGAAGACCAGCCCGGCAATGAGGCTCGGCTCGCCGCCGGTCATTGCTCCGATGACCAGGGACATGACGAACGCCATGACAAGTTCCGCGATGAAGCTGATGACGAAGGGCAACGGCGATTTGCTCATGGTCGCAGGATCAAGCTTGGCGGCCTTGAGCCAGGGCTTGCTCAAGCCCATGTACCAGGCCGCGCCGAACAACCACGCCACCACGGCGGCGATGATCACCGCCAGCCAGTTCACTGCTGAAAAATCCATGATTTCCCTCCCCCGGAAGCATGTCGCCCAAAAGCCTGCCCTCGGGCCTGACCCGAGGGTGCCCGGCGGTTTTGGGACAACGACATGCGTATTCTCAAAATCGATGCGTGATGGAACGCCTGTTCGGCGGTGCCGTCAAGCAAACCGCCAGACGGTCGTGCGCTTGACCAGGGAATCTTCCAGCGCCCGGGTTACCGCCACTTCGTAGACGGCGAGCGGCTCCAACCCCGTCTTCGGCAGATAGGAGCGGCCGGGATCGCCAACGAGGATGTCGGCGCCGCGCGACTTCAGTGCTGCGAACCACGGCATCAGCCTGTCGGCAAAGGATCTGTCGTAGAAGACGTCGCCGGCCAGAACCACATCCCAGCGCGCATCGGTTCCGATGCAGTCCGAGCCGAGGAACGTTATCCTGACGCCATTGGCCTCGGCATTCAGGCGGATCGCGGTCGCGCAGAACGGGTCGATGTCGGCGGCGATCACCTCTGCCGCGCCGGCCTTCACTGCCGCAATGGCGACAAGGCCGGAACCGGAGGCGAAGTCGAGCACGCGCTTGCCGTGCACATCAGACGGATTGTCGAGGATGTAGCGGGCAAGGCCTTGGCCGCCGGCCCAGGCAAAGGCCCAGAAGGGCGGGGGCAGGCCGATTTCGGCCAGTTCGTCCTCGGTCCGCTGCCACAGATCATGCGCCTCGTCGGCCAGATGCAGCAGGATCTCCGGCACATGCGGCGGCGCCATCAGCGTCGTGTTGTCGAGGATGAAATTCTTCGCGCTGTTTGGCGTCAGCGCCGTCACGGCGCCGGCGTCAGGCCGCCCATGCGGCAGACCTCTTTCCATTCGGCCGGTGTCACCGGCTGCACGGAAAGCCGTCCGAGCCGGACCAGTGCCATCTCGGCAAGCTTGGGATTGGCCTTGACCTGTTCCAGCGTCACCGGCTTCGGCACGTCCTTGACGGCGCGGATATCGACGCATTCCCAGCGTGGATCGTCGGTGGTGGTATCCTGATGGGCCAGCGCGCAGACCTCGGCGATGCCGACCACGTCGAGCCCATCATTGGAATGGTAGAAGAAGCCGAGATCGCCGATCTGCATCGCCTTCATGTTGTTGCGCGCCGCATAGTTGCGCACGCCGTCCCATTGCGTGCCGGCCTTGCCCTTCGCCTTCAGCGCTTCGAAGGAGAAGACCGAGGGTTCCGATTTGAACAGCCAGTAGTTCATCGTTTTTGCTCCTCCTGAAGGCTGGAAATCAGCTACAGCGCCGCGCGTCTCTCAGACGCGCAAAGGACGCTGTAGCACTTTGATTTTGCGCATGATCCCCAGCGAAAATCGATTCCGATTTTCGGGGTCATGCGCTCGCCGGCTTGTTGAAGGTCCAGTTCCATTGCCTGATTTCGACGCTTTCGAACAGCCCGGCCTTGGCGTAGGGGTCTGCCGCCGACAGGGCTTGTGCCGCGGCCAGATCCGGCGCCTCGACCACGACGAGGCTGCCGTTCGGCTTGCCGTCGGCGTCGAGGAACGGACCGGCGAAGGCCAGCTTCTTCTCGCCGTTCAATCTTTCCAGGAAGGCAATATGCTCGGGCCGCGTATCGAGCCGCACCTGCAGGTTTTCAGGCTTGTCCTTGCAAATCAACGCAAACAGCATTTTTCGATCTCCGGATTGTTCGAGATTTATCGCATCGGCCCGAAAATCGGAATCGATTTTCGGAAAGCACGATGCGCAGGTTCAAAGTTGTTAGAGCGTACTTTGTGCGTCCAAGCGGACGCACGTCGCTCTAAACATCGGTTTCGGTCTTCAGCGGCCTTGTCATCAGCGCCGACACAGCCTGGCGAATGGTGATCGTGCCGTCCAATATGGCGGCGACGGCGGTGATGATTGGCGCGTCGATCCGGCGCTCGGCGGCGATGCGGGCGGCGATCGCTGCCGTCGGCACGCCTTCGGCCAAGGGCAGCCCGGCAAGCGGCTTGCCTTGCCCCAGCGCCAGCCCGTAGGCGAAATTGCGCGACTGGGCGGACGAGCAGGTGAGCAGCAGGTCGCCGAGGCCGGAAAGCCCCATCAGCGTTTCCGGTCTGGCGCCGAACGCAGCACCGATGCGACGCAATTCGACAAAGCCGCGCGTCACCATGGCGGCCTGGGCGCTGGCGCCGAGCCCGGCGCCGGTGACCGCGCCGGCGGCAATGGCGAAGACGTTCTTCAGCGCGCCACCGATCTCGACGCCGATGAGATCGTCGCTCGAATAGCAGCGCAGGTTCTCAGCCGAAAAGCGCGCGGCAAGGTCTGCCGCCAGACCCTCGTTGCGGGCCGCGACCACCACGGCCGTCGGCAGGCCCCTGGCAACGTCGGTGGCGAAGCTCGGGCCGGACAGGGCAGCAACCGGGTTTTCAGGCAGAATCTCTTCGACTATCGCCGACAGCAGCGCGCCAGTGTCGCGCTCGATGCCCTTGGCGCAGAGGACCAGCGGGACGTCTTTCGGCATATGGGTCTTCGCGGTCGCCAGCATGGCGCGCAGCGACTGCGCCGGCGCCACCGCCAGCACGCAGTCGGCGCCGTCGAGCGCGGCCTCGATGTCGCTCGTTGCCACGATACCGGCCTGGAGCGCGATGCCCGGCAGATAGCGCGGATTTTCGCCACGGTCGATCGCGGCGACGGTCTCCGGGTCGCGCGCATAGAGGCGGACGAAATGACCGGCTCGCAGCATGGCCAGCGCCAGCGCCGTGCCCCAGGCGCCGCCGCCAAGCACCGCGACGCGCCAGCCGCTTGGCGCCCTGTCCTCGCCGCCGGTCATGCCTTGGCTCCACGCCGGCCCGAGCCGACCATCGGGGCGGAGATGCTGTCCAGCGGCCAGCGCGAGCGCGGCACGAAATCGGCGGTGTTTTCACCCGCGATGCCGGCGCGCAGCCGCTCGATGCCGGCCCAGGCGATCATCGCCGCATTGTCAGTGCAGAGTTTGAGCGGCGGCGCGACGAAAGCAAAGCCGGCTTTCTCGCACAAGGCTTCCAGTGTCGTCTTGATCGTCCGGTTGGCAGCGACGCCGCCGGCAACAACCAGCGCAGGATTTTGCTTATCAGGAAAAGTTTCGCGAAAACGCGTCAGCGCTCTCGAAACACGATCATCCAGCGCATCCGCCACCGCCGCCTGGAACGAGGCGCAGATGTCGGCGACGTCCTGGTCGCTCAACGGGGCGATGGCCGTCGCTGCCTGGCGCACGGCGGTCTTCAGCCCGGAAAAAGAGAAATCGGACTGCGCCGAGCCCTTCATCGGCCGCGGGAAGGCGAAGCGCGTGGCGTCGCCGGTCGCCGCCACCTTCTCGACATTCGGTCCGCCGGGATAGGGCAGGCCAAGCATCTTGGCCGTCTTATCGAAGGCTTCGCCGAGCGCATCGTCGATGGTTGTCGCCCAGCGCTGATAGTCGCCGACGCCACGCACGGCGACGATCTGCGTGTGACCGCCGGACACCAGCAGCAACAGGTAGGGAAAATCGAGACCGTCTGTCAGCCGCGCGGTCAGCGCGTGGCCTTCGAGGTGGTTGATGGCGATCAGCGGCTTGTTTGCGGCCGCGGCAATGGCTTTCGCCGTCATCAGGCCGACGATCAGCCCGCCGACGAGGCCGGGGCCGGCGGTTGCGGCGATCGCGTCGATGTCGGCGAGATCGACGCCCGAATCGGCCAGCGCTGCCTCGATGATGCCGTCCAGCGCCTCGACATGGGCACGTGCGGCGATTTCCGGCACGACGCCGCCGAAGGCGGCATGCTCCTCGATCTGGCTGAGCACGATATCGGACAGGATTTTGGGTGCGCCGCCGCCATCCAGAGTCACCACGCTGGCGGCGGTCTCGTCGCAACTCGTCTCAATGCCCAGAACGCGGATCAATTCGTCGCTGTCCCTAGAGATTGTGCAACCAGCCTTTCCCCGTTAGGAGGAAGCCCGGAAAACGGCCTCAATCTGCCGGGGGTTATCACGGACGGCGCGCCATGCAAACAACCTTGAAAATCGGAACACGCGGCAGCCCGCTGGCGCTGGCGCAGGCGCATGAAACGCAGGCGCGGCTGATGGCCGCGCATGGCATGCCGGTTGAGGCGTTCGAGGTGGTCGTCATCTCGACCAGTGGCGACCGCATCCAGGACCGGCCGCTGTCGGAAGCCGGCGGCAAAGGGCTGTTCACCAAGGAGATCGAGGAAGCGCTGCTGGCGCGCCGTATCGACATCGCCGTGCATTCGTCGAAAGACATGCCGACGGTGTTGCCCGACGGGCTGGAGCTGTCCGCCTTCCTGCCGCGCGAGGATGCCCGCGACGCTTTCGTCGGCAAAGCGGCGAAGACAATCGCCGGACTGCCGCAGGGCGCGAAGGTCGGCTCGTCGTCGCTGCGGCGCCAGGCATTGATTCGGCGCATGCGGCCGGACCTCGACGTGGTGATGTTCCGCGGCAATGTGCAGACGCGGCTGCGCAAGCTCGACGAGGGCATGGCCGACGGCACCATCCTCGCCTATGCCGGGCTGAAGCGGCTTGCCCTGGAGCATGTCGTCACCGACCTGATGCCGCTCGACACCTTTCCGCCGGCGCCCGGGCAAGGCGCGATCTGCATCGAAAGCCGCATCGGCGACCGCGACGTGGAAAGGATGCTGACGGCGATCCATGATTTGCCGACCGGACAGGCGCTGGCCTGCGAGCGCGCCTTCCTGGCGGCGCTCGACGGGTCATGCCGAACGCCGATCGCCGGCCATGCGACGATATCAGACGGAACGGTCTTCTTCGCCGGGCTGATCATCTCGCCGGACGGCACGCAATCCCATGAGGTCAAGGCGGAAGGCCCGGCGCAAGATGCCGCCCGCATCGGCAACGAAGCTGCTAGGACCGTGCGGGCCAAGGCCGGCGAAAAATTCTTCGACGGCTGGGCCTGACATGGTTCGCGTGCTGGTGACGAGGCCGGAACCGGGCGCCTCGCGCACGGCGCAGCGGCTTGAGGACCAGGGATTCCAGCCGATCCTGCTGCCATTGACCGAAACGGTGGCTCTGCCCGTCGACGTGGAGGGGGTCGCAAACAATGCCGTGGCCGTTGCGGTCACCAGCGCCAATGCCGTGCGCCATGCGCCGAGGGAAATTGTCGCGGCGCTCGCCGCTTTGCCCTGCCATGCCGTCGGCAAAAGGACAGCGGAAGCGGCCCGCGCTGCGGGTTTCCTGTCCGTCAGCGAAGGCCCCGGCGATGCCGAGGCGCTGGCGGATGCGCTTGCCGGCGGCTTCACGGCAAAGACGATCATCTATCTGTGCGGACGCGTGCGGTTTCCGGCGTTCGAGGCGCGGCTGAAGGCCGCTTGTGTCGACGTCCGCGCCATCGAGACCTACGACACAGTCACCCTGGACCATTCGGACGCCGCAATCCTTGCATGCCTGTCCGGCCAGCCGGTTGAAGCGGTGCTTCTTTATTCGGCCAAGGCGGCGACAGCGATGCAGGCCCTGGCCGGCCGGCCGGCGCTGCGTGATCTTTTTGAAGAGACATGGTTTTTCGTCCTGTCCGGACGCATCGCCGCAGCCTTGGAGGCTGTCGCCTCAGAAAAGCTCCGTGTTGCGCCGGAGCCCAGCGAGGAGGCGTTGCTGGAGCTTTTGCGGACGTGGCGGTGACCCCGTGTCATCACGCCGCCCCTTTTCACCGCTTGGTGATGTGCTAGACCCTTTCTGAACCATCCCGAAGCGAATTTTTGCGGAGCCCAAGCATGGTCAAGACGCCGAAGATGCGGCATTCGAAAAGCCGTCGCGAGCCGGTGACCATCGAACTCGAACCCGGCGCCGTCTCGCGCGTTGCCGACGAGAATGCCGCCAACGGGCGGACCGACGAGGCGAAGGCGGAGGAGGCGGCGAACGCGTCGCAGCCAGGAGCGCCTGAAGAACCCATGCATGCCGACCAGACCGACATCGAGCCGTGGGAACATGCCGATGCGGCCCCGCCCGCCGGTCCGGAAGAGCCGGCAGAGGGCGGCACCAAAGGTCCTGAAGGACCCAAACCGACTTATCCGGCCGGCTCAGACGCATCGGCGAAACGGGCCTTCGACTACAGCTTCGACGACGCATCTGCCAAAGCCAGCGGGATGGGGGCCAAAGAAGCGCCGAAGGAAGCCCAGGCAGGGGATGAAGGCATGGCAGCACAGCCGAGGCGTGGCGGCATCAACGGCATCGCTGCCGGCATTATCGGCGGCGTCATCGCGCTCGCCGCCGCCGGAGGGCTGCAGTTTGCCGGCCTGCTCGGCGCGCCGGGTTCGGGCGGCGTGTCGCTCGATGGCGTCAATGGCGAAATCGCTTCGCTGAAGAGCGAGATTGCCGGGCTCAAGGACACAGCCGGCAACAATGATGCGTCGGCCAAGGTGGACGGGTTGTCGTCGGCCCTGGATCAGGTCAAGACGGATGTCGCGGCGCTGAAATCGGCGGTCGAGCAGGGTGGGGCCGGCGACACTGCCGGGCTTGCTGCCCTTGGCGACAAAGTCAGGCAGATCGAGACGACTGTTGCTGCCCTTGGTCAGGCAGGCAATACGGCGCCGGTCGATCTCGGGGCGCTCAACGAAAAGCTGGCCGGGCTCGACGCGGCGGTGAAATCCGCCGGTGAGGCGGCATCGGCGCAGGAAGGCCGGCTTGCGGCGCTGGAACAGTCAGTGTCGCAGCTTTCCGGCAAGGTCGAGGCACAGGCGGGACAGCCGAAGATCGCGCTCGCCATCGCCGCTTCGGCGCTGAAGGCAGCAGTCGACGGCGGTGCGCCGTTCGCCGCCGAGCTCGAAACGTTTGCGGCGATTTCACCGGGCGCACCGGAGATCGCAACCTTGCGTCCCTACGCCGAAAAGGGCGTTTCGACACGTGCCGAGATCGCCGCCGAAGTGCCCGCCGCGGCCAATGCCATGGTCGCTGCCACCGAGCCCGTCGACCAGAATGCCGGCTTCCTGCAGAACCTTTTGTCGAGCGCCGAATCACTGGTCAAAGTCAGGCCGATCGGTGCCGTCGAAGGCGCCGGCGCACCGGAAACCGTCGCGCGCATGGAGGTGGCGGTCAGCCAGGGCGACTACGCCAAGGCGCTCAGTGAATACGATACGCTGCCCGAGGCGGTGAAGGCCGCCGGCGCCGACTTTGCCGGCAAACTGAAGGCGCGGATCGAGGTCGAGACACAGGTCGACGCGTTGATCGCTGGTGCGATGAAGGCGTGAGGAAAACCCGATGATTCGCATTCTGCTTTTCCTCGCCGTCGTTTTCGCGCTCGGGCTGGGTTTCGCCTGGCTGGCCGACCGGCCGGGCGAGATGGTCGTCACCTTCAGCGGCTATCAGTATCAGGTCAGCCTGATGGTGGCGGCGGTGGCGGTCGTCGCCGTGGTTGCCGCGGTGATGATCGTCTGGTGGCTGATCAAGTCACTGTGGAACAGCCCCTACACCATCTCGCGCTATTTGCGCGTGCGCCGCCGCGACCGTGGCTATCAGGCGCTATCGACCGGCATGATCGCCGCCGGCGCCGGTGACGGAGCACTCGCCCGCAAGAAGACCAAGGAAGCGGCAAAGCTGATCCGCTCTGACCAGGAGCCGTTGATCCAGCTGCTGGAGGCGCAAGCCTCTCTGCTCGAAGGCGACCACGAGGGCGCCCGCGAAAAGTTCGAGACCATGCTCGACGATCCCGAAATGCGGCTGCTTGGCCTGCGCGGGCTTTATCTCGAGGCCGAACGCCTCGGCGATCGCAACGCGGCGCGCCACTATGCCGGCCGCGCCGCGGCGATGGCGCCGCAGCTGGCCTGGGCCGCCGAATCGACGCTGGAAGACCTGACCGGGCGCGGCGACTGGGACAGCGCGCTGAAATTGGTCGAGGCGCAGAAATCGACGCGCCAGATCGAGCGCGACGCCGCCAACCGGCGCCGCGCTGTGCTGCTCACCGCCAAGGCGCAGGCGCTGATCGACAGCGATCCCAATGCCGCCAAAACCGCTGCTCTCGAGGCCAATCGACTGCGGCCGGATTTCGCGCCGGCGGCGGTCGTCGCAGCCAAACTGCTGTTCAGGCAGAACGATGTGCGCAAGGGCGCGAAGATCCTCGAAGCGGCGTGGAAAGCCGAGCCGCATCCGGAGATCGCCGAGCTTTACACCCACGCCCGGCCTGCCGATGCCGTCCTCGACCGTCTGAATCGGGCGAAGAAACTGCAGGAGATGAAGAAGAATCACGCCGAATCCTCGCTGACGGTGGCGCGCGCCGCGCTCGATGCGCAAGATTACAAGACCGCCCGCCAGGAGGCCGAGGCAGCCATTCGCATGGATCGCCGCGAAGGCGCCTATCTGCTTCTGGCCGACATCGAGGAGGCCGAGACCGGCGATCAGGGCAAGGTGCGGCAGCTTCTGTCCAAGGCGGTGCGTGCACCGCGCGATCCGGCCTGGGTTGCCGACGGCCTCGTCTCCGAACGATGGGCGCCGGTGTCGCCGATCACCGGCAGGCTCGACGCCTTCGAATGGCGGGCACCGATGGAGCGGCTCGGTCAGCTCATCGACAGTAATGAGGACGCGGCGGATGCCACGGTGCCGACCATTGCGGCGCCAATCAAGCCGGCAAAGGAAAATGTGATCGAGCTGAACCCCGCTGTTTCGGCCGAAAGACCGACCACCGCGATGGCATCGGAAAGTGACGAAGACCAGGTTGCGCCGGTCACCGCCACGACCTTTGCCGCGCTGCCGCCGGATGCCGAAGCTGTCGAACCGGCGGAGGAACTGGCCCGGCTGCCCGACGATCCCGGCGTCGATCCGGACGACGAAGACCAAAAATCACCACGCAAGTTTCGATTGTTTTGATCTGGCTGAGCTTGATAGTTTTGGCCGATGGGAAGTAAGAATCACATGTTCGAACGTGTTCTGTCGTTTCTGAAGGACCTGCCGGCAGGTGGCAGCGCCCGCAACAACGCCGATGATCCGCGCGTTGCCGCATCCGCCCTTCTCTACCATGTGATGAGTGCCGACGGCGTGCGTCAGGATGCCGAATGGGAGCGCTTCAAGGCGGTGCTGGCGGAAAGCTATTCGATCAGCGGCGACGAGCTCGACGCGCTGGCGGCCGCCGGCGAGCGGGCCGACAATGAGGCGGTAGACCTCTATGCCTTCACCAGCGTGTTAAAGCGCCAGCTCGATGCGGACGCGCGAAAAGCCTTCATCGGCCTGATGTGGGAAATCGTCTATGCCGATGGCGAATTGCACGAACTCGAGGACAATATCGTCTGGCGGGTCGCCGAGCTGATCGGCGTCGAACGCCGCGACCGCGTCGAGGCACGCCGCAAGGCGGCGGCCGAAGCGCCGGGCGCCACCGGAACGTCGAGCGACGAATAGACGGGATCCCCATGCCATCCACGCCGAGGCCGAGACCAAAAATCCTGATCGTGCTGCATCAGGAGAGTTCGAGCCCCGGGCGCGTCGGCCACATGCTTATCGAAGAAGGCTTCGACCTCGATCTCCGCTGCCCGCCGCTCGGCGACGCCTTGCCGGAAACACTGGACGGCCATGCCGGAACCGTGGTGTTCGGCGGACCGATGAGCGCCAATGACGAGGACGATTTCGTCCGCCGCGAGACCGACTGGCTGAAAATTCCGCTCAAGGAGAACCGGCCGTTGCTCGGCATCTGCCTCGGCGCGCAGATGCTGGTCAATCATCTTGGCGGCAAGGTCGAGGGTCATGGCGAGGGGCTGGTCGAGATCGGCTGGTATCCGCTGAAGGCGACGGAGGCGGGCCGGAAGCTGATGCACTGGCCTGACATGGTCTACCAGTTTCACCGCGAAGGCTTTTCGCTGCCGCGGGACGCGACGCTGCTGGCGACGGCCGAAACCTACCCCAACCAGGCGTTTCGTTATGGCGACAATGCCTGGGGCATCCAGTTCCACGGCGAATTGACCCGGGCGATGATGCAGCGCTGGGTCGTTCGCGGCGCGCACCGCTTCGAGTTACCCGGCGCGCAGCCCGGCCGCGATCACTTAGGTGGCCGGCTGATCTGGGACATGCATCTGAAGCGCTGGCTCGGCGAATTCCTGCAGACGATCTTCGGCAAGCCCGCGCTGTCCTAATCCAATCCAACAACGGACTTTTGTGAGACGCGCACGCTGACATTGGTCGCCCTTCGTCATTGTCGTCGTATTGCGCTCAGCTGAGTTCTTGGGCGAGCCCGATGAGAAGCCCTCCAGGCCCGCGGATATAGCAGAGCCGATACACGTTTTTATACTGGACTACTTCGCCTACGAGCTGCGCGCCGCGATTGCGGAGCCTTTCAAGCGTCTCGTCGATATCGTCCACGGCGAACATGACGCGGAGGTAGCCTAGAGCATTAACCGGGGCGTTGCGGTGATCCGCGACGGCAGGCGGCGTGAGGAAGCGGGATAGCTCCAGCCGACCGTGGCCGTCCGGCGTGCGCATCATCGCAATCTCGACGCGCTGATCGCCCAGTCCAGTGACACGTCCGGCCCATTCTCCTTCGACCGTGCCTCGCCCTTCGAGCTCCAGGCCGAGCTCGCGAAAGAAATCAATCGTCGCTTCGAGGTCATCGACGACGATTCCTACGTTGTCCATCCGTTTGAGCGCCATGTGTCCAATCTACAAGGTGTCGCCCTAAGCCGTAAACTCATAAACTGCTTGCCAGGTGAGCATTCAGGGCTCCTGGAAGGTAGCCTTGTGATGCGTCGCTGGTTGATCTGAGGGATTTTGCACTTCGCTACTGGATTAAAGGGTTATGTGTCTACGGCCTAGCGTATGCCGGGGCGCGCTTCTGGCGACCATCGCGACGATTGTTTCGAAGAGTTCGTCCCGCGCTTGCGCGGCCGTGATTTCTGCGGTCGCGGCAGCATAGGACAGGGCCTCGGCTGCACCGAGCATCGCCCAAAGGCCCGCTGAAGCGACAGCACCAGTTCCGGCGAATGGGGCAAGCGCAATCCGGCACCTCTCGATGAACGCCGTCTCGCAGTCGCGCTTGATCCTTTCAAGCTCAGGCGAACCGGCCAACGCCGCGATGACACCGGGTATCTCGCGGCCTTGGAGAAGCACGCAGTCGACATAGGAGGACGCGATAACCGCGGCTCTGCCCGCCAAGGTCGGTTCGCTCGCCTGAAGCGCAGCGTCCATGAGCGCATTCTGACGCGCGTCGAACTCCCGATAGAGCGCCGCCAGCAGCCCGGACCGCGTGCCGAAATGGTCGTAAACGACGGGTTTTGTAACAGCCGACTGCTCGGCCAGCCGCCCGAGCGTCAAGGCTTCCGTTCCTTCTTCCCCGATCAGCCGCCATGCGACGTCCAGAAGTTGGCGATGCCGTTCCTCCCGCGACAGGCGGCGACGCGGTCGCGAATGGGAAGTCTGCTCCCTTGATCCGGCGCTTGACATGCTTATGTACCATTAGTAACTTACTAAGAGTATATAAGCTTGGCCCTTCGGCCGCAACCAATCAGCAGGAGTTTTGATATGCACGCGCTGATCGTTATCGCGCATCCCGATCCCAGCTCGCTCAGCCATAGCGTCGCCAGGCATGTCGCCGAGGGTGTGTCCCTGTCCGATCCCGGCAATTCCTTCGAAATTGCCGACCTTGCGGCGGAAGGCTTCGATCCAAGGTTCACCGCGACTGATCTCGCCGTCCATCGCAGGCAGACGCCGCCCTCAGCCGATGTCGCCGCCGAGCAAGCGAGGATTGATCGCGCCGATGCCCTTGTGCTGGTCTATCCCGTCTACTGGTGGTCGATGCCGGGGCTTCTCAAGGGATGGATCGATCGGGTATTCGCGAACGGTTGGGCTTACGATGAAGGCCCGAATACCAAACTGGTGAAGAAACTTCGCCATCTCCGGGTTCATCTGGTTGCCATCGGAGGCGCCGACTTGCGAACTTATGCGCGCCACGGCTATTTTGGAGCCATGAAGACGCAGATCGACCATGGCATCTTCGATTACTGTGGCGCATCCGTCGTGACGTCCGAGCTCCTGCTCGGCTCGGAGACGCAGGATCCGGTCTCTCAATTCGGTGCCGCGCGCGCCATCGGCGGCAACCTCTTCAAGGCATCCCCGAAAAGCGCGGAGGCAGCATGACCGCGTAGCGCGCCGGCCGCCCCGGCAGGCGGCCGCAGATGGCGGCTTCGCGCCGGCAACGCCTGCCGGTTCGACCGAAGCAGAATGTCGTTGACTTCAACGTCAGACCGGCAGGCCGTTCTGCTTTCGCAGGCTTTTGTCGAATGCGGATGCGGGGACGAAACGGCGCAATAAACTGACCTGGCGCGCCATTTTTCCCGCCGCATAGCGCCTCCTCGGAACGGAATCGGTCGCTGCTTTCAAGACCGTCCCGGCTACAATTTCGGGAGCATCACCTGTTTCCATCGATTTGCGCAGGATCACATCCATGCCAGCGCGCGCAGCGTCATAGATCTCAAGCAACTGGTCCGGCCTGGCGAGATTTTCTTCAAATGACGTTCGGGTATAGGCGGGCTCGACCAACACGACGCGAATTCCGAAAGGGCGCAGTTCGTGGTCGAGCGATTCGGAATAGCCCTCGATGGCATGTTTGGTCGACGCATAGAGCGCGGAATAAGGTGCTGGGATTAAACCCAGCACAGAACTCAAATTGACGATTCTGCCCTTCCCTTGACGGCGCATTGCCGGCAGGACCGCGTTGGTCACGCGGAGAACGCCGAAGACGTTCACGTCGAACAGCGCCTGAGCCTGGACGGTCGAGGACTCCTCCGCGCCGCCGAGCAGGCCGACGCCGGCATTGTTGACGAGCAGGTCGATACGTCCGGCTTCAGCCAACACGTCATCGACCAGTTTCGCAACGGACGCGTCATCGGTGACGTCGCAGGTCAGCATGGTAACGCCGTCGGATCGTTCGGCGACCGCACGACGGCTGGTTCCGAACACGCGAAAGCCCGCGTTCTGCAGGGCTTTGGCCGTTGCGTGCCCGATGCCGGTGGATGCGCCCGTCACCAGGGCGACGCCTAGATTGGTCTTGTTCATGGAAATCACTTCCTTCTTTGTGCTGGATTTGCCGGCTGCAGGCGTGCGCAAATGGAGATAGGCGCACGCCCCGCGATCCGATGAGGCCATTACTCGGCAATGGCCCCAGTTTGCTGGTTGGACACTGATCCCACCTCGGTGACGGTAAGCTTGTCGCCGGAGCGCGAAATCTCGAGGTTTTGCTCAGGCTCGCCCAATTTCCGCGGCACGGATATCGTAGCCGACTGCCCTTCGGCGAGAGTGGCCGAGAAGCGCACCGGAATCCCGGTCTCTCCTTCCGCTATCGTTGCGATCACCCGATAGCCGTCATTTTCGTCGGTGTAGTGCAGGACGCCGCGAAAACCGCCGAGATCGATACTCTCCCCGGCCATGGCCGACAGCTCACCGGCATGCAACGGGGACGCGGCCAGGAAGAATGCCGCCACGCCACCGATAAGGTTGATCGTCGCGAGGCTCCGTATGGATGGCGCCGATCTCGGCTGGCCGGCGGCGACATGATGCATCGGTTGCGCGCTCTGACGGTTAAATTCCGGGTTGGTCCTGTTCATGAGGGTCACTCCTTCTTTGTGCTGGATTGCATTTCAAAAAGATGTTACTATCATTTTGATATTAAGTCACTATCAAAATGATATTAACATGAAAAATCTTTCCGATGCCTTTTGCCCGATCGCCCGCGGCCTCACCTGCGTCGGCGATGCGTGGAGCATGTTGATCCTTCGCGACGCGAGCCTGGGCCTCACGCGCTTTGACGAATTCCGGAAAAGTCTGGGCATCGCCCCCACCATTCTGACCCGGCGGCTGGCGACGCTGACGGAAGAGGGACTTCTGGAAAAGCGGCGCTACTCGGAGCGGCCTCCGCGCGATGAGTATGTGCTGACGGCGGCCGGAGGCGATTTCTTGCCGGTGCTCATCTTACTGGGTGCGTGGGGACGCCAGTACCGCGGCGAAGGCAGGTTGGCGCGATACATCGATGCAGAGACAGGAGAAGAAATCGAGCCGGTGGCCGTGGATGCCGTCAGTGGGGCAAAGATCGGCACCCGCCCGATTCGCGTTGCAGCACCCGAATAGCATCCGCGATCGCAAGCGCCGGGCTGCCAGGCGGTCGGAAGTCAATCACCGGACTCTGCGATGCTCGCGCCGGCCAGCTGGTCCGTCCAGCGCCGGAATAGCGCGCTGGCATTGACGCCTCCGAAGCCGAAGCCGTTGGAGATCGCGTAGTCCATTCCCATCGGCCGGGCTTGGTTTGCAACGAAGTCGATCCCGTCGCCGGCGGGATCCGGAGCGCTCAAATTAAGGGTTGGCGGCGCGACCTGATTCCTCAGCGCCAAGATTGCGAAGATGGCTCCAAGCCCGCCGGCGGCTCCGAGCAGGTGTCCGGTCGCCGATTTGGTTGCGCTGACAGCGATCGCGAAATCGCGTCCGAACACGCTCTTTATCGCTTCGATTTCGCCGAGGTCGCCGACCGGCGTTGAGGTCGCATGCGCGTTGAGATGAGATACCTCGTGCGGCGAAATGCCGGCTTGGGCAATCGCGATCTCCATGGCTCGGCGCGCCCCGTTGCCGTCCTCGGGACCGGAGGTGACGTGATGAGCATCCGCCGTCGTGCCGTAGCCGACGAGCTCGGCGAGTGGTTTCGCGCCGCGCGCAAGCGCGTGGCTCAGTTCCTCAATGACCAGCATGCCGGCTCCTTCGCCCATGACGAAGCCGTCCCGCGACACGTCGAAAGGCCGTGAGGCTTGAGCCGGCGCCCAGTTGAAGCCGGTGGAAAGGGAGCGTGCGGCAGCAAACCCACCGAGACTGACGATGTTCATGCATGCTTCCGTGCCGCCGCACACGGCGATATCGGCTTCATTGGCGCGGATAAGACGGGCCGCGTCGCCGATCGCCTGAATGCCGGCCGCGCACGCCGTCACCGGTGCGCCGAGTGGCCCCTTGAGACCATAGCGGATCGAGATGTGGCCTGCCGCAAGGTTAACCAGGAAGGACGGCACCATAAAAGGCGAGAGACGGCGGACGCCGCGCCCGTCGACCGTGCGCACCGCCTCGGTTATGGCTGGGAACCCGCCGACCCCTGAAGCAATGATCGTTGCCGTGCGCAGGCGAGCCGCTTCCAAGGCAGGCTTCCATTTCGCCTGCGCAAGCGCCTCTTCTGCCGCCGCCAGCGCAAAGAGAATGAACCGATCCACCTTGCGCCGATCTTTCGCAGCCAGGATGGCATCGGGATCGAAACCAGCGTCCGGATCGTCTTCCAAGGAGGGAACCACGCCGCCGATCTTCGCCGGCAGGTCTCCCACGACATCGTCCGAAAGCCTCCGGATACCCGAACGACCGGCCAGCAGGCGCGACCAGGACGCTTCGACATTGGCAGCAAGGGGCGTGACCGCTCCCATGCCTGTAACGACAATTCGTCGCATCTATTCTCCTATCAATTTGGGTGCGCCGCCAGCGTTGCCTACGCCGTTCAAGCGGCGACTGCTTCGCGAACCCGATCGGTCGCCGCATCCAGAAAGGCCTGGGCGAGATCGGGGTCGTTGACGACCCGCGAAAGCAGCACCGCGCCGACCATTGTCGAGAGAATGGCCATGGCCTTGCCGCCGGCCTCCTCGCCGTCGGCCTCGCCAACCCAACTGCCGAGCATCTCTAGATATTCCCTGATCCCGGCCTCGAATGACGCCTTGACCTCGGCACCCTGTCTGGCGGCATCCGAGCCGAGCGCCACGACCGGGCAGCCGTCCATCTTTTCTCCGCGATGGCCCATGCTGAGGTAGAATGCGATCACCGCGCCGAGCGGATCCTCAGGCTTTGCCGCAGTCGCGGCCGACCATCGGTGAGTGGCGCTCTCCATCGCCCGCCTGGACGCCTGCGCCGCCAGGTCCTCCTTTGATGCGAACTGCTTGTAAAAGGCGCCTTGGGTCAGACCGGCTCCCTTCATAAGATCTTTAAGGCCGATGCCGTCAAAGCCGCGCTCCCGAAAAAGGCGGCTTGCCACATTGATCACGGTTTCACGGTTTTCCGCGGCCTGCATGCGACTCACGCGCATCATCATCTCCTTTTAGATTGCATTCGTAATCTATAACCATTATAGAGGACGGATGCAATCTATTTCGAGATGAGGCGAAGGGCATGAAAAAGAGACCCGCCATCTTGCTGGCGGGCGTGGCGGCGAACGTCGTCAAAAATCACCGGACGGGAGCGCCACACGGTGCCCTCGATCACGCCGTCGAATAAGTTTGGAGGAGAGGTCAAATGCTATACAGTTATTTTGTCGAGAAATCGATCCGACAGAGCTTCGACCACGTCAACAACCATCGCTGGAATGCGGCGGTGAAAGCACTCGTGCCGCGTGTCCGTCACCGCGTTTCCGGCGCCCACGCGCTTGGTGGTGAGCGCCACGACAAAGAAGCCGTGCGCCGCTGGTTTGAGCGCCTCGGCCGCGTCCTGCCTAATCTCCATCTCACGGTCAACCACATCTGGGTGAAGGGCTGGCCGTGGCATACCACCGTGTTTGCCCAGTGGGACGGCACCGCAACGCTGCTCAACGGCGACGCGTCGTACGTCAACCGTGGTCTCCACGTGTTCACCCTGCGGTGGGGCAGGGTCTATGCACTCGAGGAATTTTACGATTCACAAGCAGCGGCCCGCGGTCTTGCCGCCCAAGCGGCAGCTGGCCTCGATGAAGCTGCCGCCGAACAAATTGTAAGTTAGCCAAAGCGCATCGCTCAGCCATAGCATCGCCAGGCATGTCGCCGAGGGTGTGTCTCTGTCCGACCCGGCCTTCGAGATTGCCGCGGGCCCGCGCCCGGATCAGTGCGCTCTGGATCAGTTTCGCCCGTTGAGGTGGCGCACCTTGCGCAGCTGCGGGAACAGCACCGCCCACAACCCGGCGACAATGACTGCGCCGACGCCGCCAATCACCACCGCGGGCACGGTGCCGATCAACGCCGCCATGGTGCCTGCGCGGAATTCGCCGAGCTCGTTGGAGGCGCCAACGAAAACCTGGTTGACGGCGTTGACGCGACCGCGCACCTGGTCCGGGGTCCAGAGCTGGATCAGCGTCTCTCTGATATAGACGCTGAACATATCGGTGGCGCCGAGCAAGGCGAGTGCGGCGATCGATAGCCAGGTGATGGTGGAGAGGCCGAACACCACGGTAAAGGTGCCGAACAGCGCGACGAAGCCGAGCATGACCAGGCCGGCGTGGTTGCGGATCGGATGTCCGGCCAGCCAGATGGCAACGCAGATGGCGCCGATGCCCGGTGCCGAGCGCAACAGTCCGAGGCCCCACGGGCCGAGTTCGAGGATGTCGCGCGCGTAGACCGGCAGCAGTGCTGTGGCGCCGGACAAAAGCACGGCGAACAGGTCGAGCGAAATGGCGCCGAGCACGATCTTCTCGCTCCAGATATAGCCGAAGCCGGCAAACAGGGTCTGCATCGTCGGCTTGTCGGTCTCGCTGCGCTGGGCTGGCTTCGGGATGGTGAAGATCAGCACCGCGGCGACAAGCATCAGAACGGCAGCCGTGCCGTATGCCGCTTCCGCCGAAAGCCCGTAGAGCAGGCCGCCGGCGACGGGTCCAATGATGGTTGCCGTCTGCCAGGCTGACGAATTCCAAGCGATTGCGTTGCCAAAATCCTCTGGTGGCACGAGATTGGCGAACAGCGACGCTGCGGCCGGCCCGAAGAAGGCGCGCGCGATGCCGAACATGGCGAGCACGCCGAAGATCAAGCCCGGTCCGCTAAGGCCGCGCAGCGTCAGCAGCAGCAGAGCCAGCGCGCAGATCGCCTCCAGCAGGACCGTCAGCGCCATAATCAGACGGCGTCCGAAACGGTCGGCGACCACCCCGGTGACCAGCACCAGCAGCAGCGAAGGCAGGAACTGGACAATGCCCACAAGCCCGAGATCGAACGGATCACGGGTCAGGTCATACACCTGCCAGCCGACGGCGACGGATACGATCTGGGTGGCGAATGTGGAGAGGAAGCGCGCCGCCCAATAGCTCAGGAAGGGTTTGTGGCGGAAGGCGGCATAGCGCTGGTCGGGCGATGTTTGTTCGGCTGTCATTTGTGAATGGCCCCGGCGAGACTGTGTATCGGCCGGCGGGGCTTCCACAATGGGCGCTGGTCCGACCACAGCGCTTTTTAGCGCAGTTCGGTGCGGGGCGCGCGCAAAAATCGGCTCTGGATCAAGGGTTTCCAGGTGAGATTGGCGAAATTCTTTTCGAAGGCTGTCCAGTTGATAGATGGGTAACACTTTGAACCGGATACATGGGTTACAGTTTCCCCCCTGTGCTGTCGGCCGCAGCGCCAAGCGGTTTGGTTGGCGCGGCGCTGCGGCGGACGAGCTTCATGCGCCTGGTGTCGAAGATGCCGAGCGGATGGGCATGGAAGCTGAGCGCCCATTCACCATCCTCGGTTTCGGTGGCGGCGACCGCTTCGCCGGCCAGCGTCTTGGAAGCGTAGATGAAGCCGCCATTCCACCTGATCTCGCCATTGTGACGCACGCTGCGCACCGCCGCCTCGGCCGGATAGTCGGGCTCGGGCGGTGTCGCGGGCATGGCGCGCGGCGAGGCGCGGTAATGCTGCGCCGGGGTGTCCATGGCCAGCGCCTCATGCGGACGCTCCTCATTGTAGCTGCGCCGGAAGGCCTCGAAGGCCTGGCTCTGGGCCATTCTGTCGGCCTCCGGCGTCTTGGCCAGCGGCAGCATGGTCAGGTGGAAGCGCTCGTGGCGCCCGTTCTGCTGCGGCTTGCCGGGCGCGATCCGCTCCAGCGTGATGCCGAGCTTGATGAAGCGCACCGAAAGCGGCGTCAGCCCAGTGACGCCGGCCGACGCGAAAGGCGGGCCATTGTCGCTTCTGAGCCGATCCGGCAGACCATGCGCCTCAAACAGCCGTTCGAATACCGGCCAGGCCTCGTCATCCGCCGTCGAGCCCGTCGCTTCGAGCGCCAACAGGTAGCGGCTCGACGCATCCATCACCGTCAACGGTTCGCAGCGCCACCCGTCACGGGTCCGGAACCAGCCCTTGTGATCGCCCGTCCATACCGCGTTCGGCTCCTCGGCTTGCGGCCATGGTCCGTTGCCACAGGCCCGCAGCCGTGCCCGCTTGCGGACGCTGACAAGCCCGTGCCGCGCAAGGATCGCACCAGCCGTCGAGGCCGACGGCCACAGCAGCTCGGGAGCGGTGCGCTTGAGCCGCGCCATGATCTTCTTCGGGCCCCACAGCGGGTGCGTCTCCTTGGCCGCAACGATCCGCTCCACCAGATCCAGGGCCGTCGCTCGGCCATGATTGAGCGGCGCCCGCGGCAGATCATGCAGGCCTTCCGGGCCGAGCGCGCGATAGCGACCAAGCCATTTGTAGCCGGTCTTGCGCGATACGCCGTAGGCCACACAAAGCTCGCTCATCGTCTCCTCACCCGCCAGGCACTCCACAACAAACCGAAGCCGCTCGTCCATGATGCCAGTCTCTTGCCAAACCATCGCCGGTCCTCCCGGCGGACAAGAAAACTGTCACCCATGCAATCGGTCCATTCTGTTACCTATCTATCCGGTTCGGACACCGGGCACTTCTCCCCGTCACTATACGGGGAGAAGTGCCCGGCAGGGCGATGAGGGCAGCGCAAACCTGAAGCGATCAGGGAGATGTCCGCCGGGCTTCGAACGGCGTGTCAGACCGTGGCCTTGGGCTTCCTGGTCTTCTTGACGGGCGCCGGCGGGGCGGCCTTACGGCCGAGGCCGATTGCCTTCGCCAGTTGCGAGCGCGAGGCCGCATAGTTGGGGGCAACCATCGGATAGTCGGCCGGCAAGCCCCATTTGGCGCGGTAGGCGTCCGGTGTCAGCCCGAAATGAACACCGATATGGCGCTTCAGGGATTTGAACTTCTTGCCGTCCTCAAGGCAGACGATGTAGTCCGGCGTTACCGATTTCTTTGGGTTGACCGCGGGGATCAGCGGCGCTGCCACCGGAACGGCGGGTTGTCCGAGTCCACCTATCGACGCGCTGACGCTCGCGATGAGATCGCCGAGGCCGGAAGCGGGCAAGCGGTTCTTCTCGACGTAGGCGGACACGATGTGAGCGGTCAGCTCGAGAAGGTCGATGTCCTTGCGGGCCTTGTTGCTGTCGTCGGTCAATCTATTTTCTCCGTCCGTGGGGGTCATAGAGTTCCTAGTCGGCAAATCTGCGTAACGCAATGACGCCGAGCCACGTCGCACATTATTTTGAATAACAATACTAACGGCAGGGTCGGTTCAACAGGTCTGACCCCAAACCGGCATAATATCAGATAATCAGGGATTTGTCGCGCCACAGTCGAAACCCACCTTCGAAGGCGCGTGTGTTGTCGCCGCGCCTGCAACCGGCAGGCAACTCGTCGAGTTCGTCGACATTGCCGCCGCCGATGACCACATAGTCAGGCTGCATGGCGGCGCGAAGCCGCTCGATGACGTCGAAGACGTGCTTGCGCCATTTCTTCCTGCCGCGCTTCTCCAGGCCGCGTTCGCCGACATAGTCCTCGAAACTGCGGCCGTTCTTGTAAGGAAGATGCGCGAGCTCCATCGGCTGGGCGACGTTGTCGACGATCATCGCAGCACCCAAGCCTGTTCCCAGACCCAGGAACAGCATGCGCCCACCCTCGTAGCTGCCGATGGCCTGCATCAGCGCGTCGTTGTCACCTTAACCGGCTTGCCGAACTGTGCGGCAAAGTCGAATCCGACCCAGCCCTTGCCGAGATTGGCCGGGTCGGTCAGCGGCCTGTTGTGATGCACCGGGCCGGGATAACCCATCGAGACGACGTCGTAGGGCAAACCCTGGGCGAGCGTCTGCACGGCTGCGACCATCTGTTGCGGTGTCAGGCCGGGTCCGGAATCGGCCTTGCGCTCCTCGCCGCCGGCGCTGGTAAGGATCTTGACATGGGAGCCGCCAATATCGATCGCAAGCACGATCTTTTCGCTGTCCTGTGCCGGCTTTTTCGCCACCTTGGCCATTGCGTCGCCTCTCCAATTCATTTCGCCGGATTGATCCAGCCGTTCGGCGGTCCAAACCCGGCCATCGCATCGGCAGGCCCCCATGTCCCCGGCTCATAAAGCGGGGGCGGCGTGGTGTCGCCAAGCACCGGGCCGACGATCCGCCAGGCAAGCTCGCTGGCGTCTTGGCGGGTGAACAACTGGCCGTTGCCGTTCATGGCATCGCCGATCAGGCGCTCATAGGGCGGCATGTCGTCCTTGCTGTCGTCGAGCGCGGTCAGCTCGACCTGCTCGCCGATCATGTCGTCACCGGCGGCCTTGCGCTGGGCGCCGATCGAGATCGCTACTTGCGGATCGATGCGGAAGCGCACGTGGTTGGCGTCGTCGGGCTTGATCGGGTCGAAGACGTCGAGCGGCGGCCGCTTCAGCCGCACGATTACCTCGGTGGCGTGCACCGGCATCGATTTGCCGGCGCGGATGAAGAAGGGCACGTCCTGCCAGCGCCATGTGTCGACGAAGAAACGCACCGCCGCGAAGGTCTCGACCGGCGAATTCGGCGCCACCCCGGGCTCCTGGAGATAGCCTTTGAATTGGCCGCGCACGACATCGTCTTTGGTCAGTGTCCGGATTGCCCGCAGAACCTGCACCTTCTCGTCGATCAGATCGTCAGCCGAGCGGCCAACGGGCGGTTCCATGGCGAGCAGCAACAGGATGTTGAGCAAATGGTTCTCGATGACGTCGCGGATGCAGCCGACCTCGTCGTAGAAGCGGCCGCGGCCTTCGACGCCGAAATCCTCGGCCATGGTGATCTGCACGCTTTCGACGAAATTGCGGTTCCAGATCGGCTCGAGAAAGGAATTGGCGAAGCGGAAATAGAGCAGGTTCTGGATCGCCTCCTTGCCGAGATAATGGTCGATGCGGAAGATCGACTGCTCATCGAATACCAGATGCAGCACCCGGTTCAGCCAGCGCGCCGATTGCAGATCGTGGCCGAAGGGCTTTTCCACCATCAGGCGCGCACCCTGGGCCGCACCCGACTGCTCCAGCCCCTGGATGACCGTCTCGAACATGGTCGGCGGAACCGCCAGATAGTGCAGGGGATGCTGCGCGGTCCCCAGCACGCTTTTCAGCTTCTCGAATGTCGCAGCGCCACGGTAGTCGCCGCTGACATAGCGAAGCAGGGAGGCGAGTTTCGCGAAGATTTTTTCGTCGACCTTGCCGGTCGCCTTGACGATGCCGTCGCGGGCTCGCGCCTGCAACTGCTGCAGGTCCCAGGCGTCGAAAGCGACGCCGATCACCGGCTCGGTGAGCGTTCCCTTGGCGACCATGGCGTAAAGTGCGGGGAAGATCTTCTTGTGGGCGAGATCGCCGGTTGCCCCGAAAAGCACCAGCGTATCGGACCGTTCCAGGCTCATGAGCGTGTCTCCCCCGTCACGAGCCGGCCTTCGGCTTTTCGACATGGCCGCCGAAAGCGTAACGCATGGCGGATAGCAGCTTGTCGGCGAACTCGGATTCGCCTTGCGAGGAGAAGCGGTCGAACAGGGCTGAGGACAGAACCGGCGCCGGCACGCCGGTGTCGATGGCCGCCTTCAGCGTCCAGCGGCCTTCGCCAGAATCCGAAACCCGGCCGCCGAACTGCGTCAGCCCCGAATCGGCCTTCAACACGCCCGCCGTCAGATCGAGCAGCCAGGAGCCGATGACGCTGCCATGCCGCCAGACCTCGGCCACCTCAGCGATATCGATGTCGAACTGGTAATATTGGGGATTTTCCAATGGACTGGTTTCAGCATCGGCCGTCCGCTGCCGCTTGCCCGCATTGGCCGACTTCAAAATGTTCATGCCCTCGGCATAGGCGGCCATGACGCCGTATTCGATGCCGTTGTGGACCATCTTGACGAAGTGGCCGGCGCCGCTTGGTCCGCAGTGGAGATAACCGAACGGGGCCGTTCCGGCATCCTTTCCCGGAGCAAGTGCCCCGGCATCGGTGCCCGGCGCCAGGGTCGCGAAGACCGGGTCGAGATGCTGGACCGCGCTGTCGGGGCCGCCGATCATTAGGCAATAGCCGCGCTCGAGGCCCCAGACGCCGCCGCTGGTGCCGACATCGACATAGCTCAGGCCTTTCAAGGCCAGACGCGCTGCATGGTCGACAGCCTCGTGATAATAGGAATTGCCGCCATCGATGATGATGTCGCCCGGCTCCATCAATGCGGCCACCTGATCGACGATTCGGCCGGTGATCGCCGCCGGCAGCATCAGCCAGGCGCTGCGCGGCTTGGTCAGCTTGCCGACGAACTCCTCCATCGACGCCGCTCCGATCGCGCCTGCCGTCACAAGGGCTGCGACGCTGGCCGGGTTGATGTCGTAGACCACGCATTCGTGACCATCGCGCAGCAGGCGCCGCACCATATTGGCGCCCATCCTGCCCAGTCCCATCATTCCGATCTGCATGTTTCTCGTCCTGATTCTTGAGGGATAGAAAACCTATTGGCTCTATTGTTGGAGCATGATCTTTTCCGAAAACCGGGTTCCACTTTTCGGGATCATGCTCTAATCCAGCTTGTCGATACCGATGGAAAAGTCGACATTCTCCCAACGGCCGGCATCGGACCAGAAAAAAGTAAAGACGATCGTATTGCCCGGCGAAACATCGGCAACCGGCAGATCCGTGAGATGGATGCCGAAGGCATTCTCGGTCGTCTCGGCGTCATGGGCGGTCGCCCAATTGTCGCTGCTCCAATGCACCACCGCTCGGGCCAGCAGCTCGACGCGCAGCATCTTGCCGGCGGGCAGGATGCGGACCTTGTGGTTGAAGCGCCATGTCCGGCGCGGCGACACGGTCCTGTCCTCGATGTAGCGCTTCACGCCTTGCGGCGGCATGTCGAAGACGGCGCCGTCGCTCAGCGAACGCAGCAGCTTGATGTGCTCCGAATGCGCCCAGACCAGCGGCATGGCGCTGCCCGATGGTCGGCCGCGCCACAATTCCCTTTCCGGCATGTCGGGACCGTCCCAGACCTGCTCGGGCAGCAGGCCGCCAGACCCGGCCGAGGCCTCGAACGTCTTCAGCAGGCTCGCCGCTCTGTCCTTGCGCCCCGCCGCCAGCTCGTAATGCGCGCGCTCGCCGGTGAGCAGCGGCCAAGCGCGACCCTGCCCGGTCCCGTCGAAGGGCGCGCCGTCGGCGTGTTCGCCATAGCCGTCGCCGCTATAGCGATACCAGACAGGCCCCTGCGGCAGGTCGCAGCGCAGCCGCGCATCGATGACCTTGACCGTGTCGACGACGCGCGGATCGTCGGCGGCCCTGAGGCCGAAGCGGACGAGCGCCAGCGCATCCGGGCTGACGATCGCCTCGGCCGGCCGGTCCGTATCGGCGGGCGGTCGGTTCTTGATCGGGACATAGCCGTGTTTCGGCGACGCCGCGCCGGCGGTGTCGGGCGGCGCAATACGGACGTAGTAGCCTGCGACGCCAACCTCTTCGCACAGTGGAGTGCCAGTGACATAGGTCCAGCGCTCGATCTGGTCGTTCCAGACATCGGCGGTTTTACGCAGATAATTTGCCGGCTCTGCTTTGGCGCAAACACCGAACATGTCGGCCGCCGCAAGCAGCGCTGCGATCTCGACGGCAAGCGTGAACGGGCTGTAGCCGGCGTCCTCCTCCCAGCGGTCCTCGCCGGTGACCGGACCATTGCGCACGACATAGGAAGCGGCGCGCTCGATCATCGGCATGAAGGCGAGCAGCTTGGCGTGCGGCAGGTGCCCGGCCCGGCGCAGCGCGTCGGCGAGCAGCAGCGGAAAGGCGCATTCGTCCATCTGAATGCCGGGCCAATAGGCTGACCCGTCGAGCCAGGCATTCTGCGGCCAATGGCCGTCAGGCTGCTGGATGGAACGGAGATAGGCGAGAATCTCAAGCGCTTGCGCCGGATCGCCGGCGGCCAGGAAGCCGCCCGCGGTTTCGACCAGGTCGCGCGGCCAGACCAGGTGATAGCCGCCGAGATCGTCGTCGCCCATGCTGAAGCCCCATGGGATCGACAGGCTGGCGACGGCTGCGCCGGATTTCGCGGACGACCGGTGCGCTGCCAAAACAGCCGTGCTGACGCGATAGGTGTTGATCCCGGACACTGCATGCCGGTCGAGCGGAAGCAACCCTTTCTGCCATTTGCGCCATTTTTCGACATAGACCTCGGCAGCGGCATCGAAGCCTTGCTTCAAGCTGGCGGAAGCAACCCCCGCCGCCTCTTGCGGTGTTGCCCCAAAACCCAGCGCCAGCATGACTTTTGGGTTCTCGGCCGAAAAGCCAATCTCCCCTGTCAGCGCTACATTGCCGTTCTCTGCCCTTTGATAAGCCGGATCGAACCGGCCGTCACAATGGAGTTGCTGCCAGCCGTCGGAGGCGCCGACATAGCCGGCCGAGCAGGCTCCCCAAGGCAGCGACGAGGCGAGCGCCAAGTAAACACCACGCCCCGATGCAAACAGGACAGGCTTTCCCTCGTAGTCGTCGACCCAGGCGGTATTGCCCGTGCCGGCGTTGACCAGATGCGGCGCCAGCAGCGCGTAGACGCGGTAGTCGGCAACCGTGCCTCTCAGCAGCGTGAAGCTGATTTCCTGCAGCAAAACAGGACGTTCCGGATCCGTAATGATCCGCTTTTCGATCCGGTAGGTGCCATCAGCCGTGGTGTTGACCAACCTGTAGGCGGGCACGCCGCCCTCGAACGGCTCGATGCTGTGTTCGGCATCGCGCTTCTCTTCCGAGAAATAGCCGCCCGGTCCCGTGACGACCAACCCCATGTCGCGCGTGCAGGCGCTGTCCAGGTGGGGATAGTAGATCTCGTTGAGGATGCCGTGGCTGACCGTGAACCAGACGCGGCTAGCCAGTGAAAGCGCGGTGCCGACGCCGCTCTTGGCGCTCGAGGTCCAGCGCGCCGCAATTCCGGGTGCGCCCGGCGCAACAGTCGGCGTCACTGCCATTCGATTTCGGCCTCCAGACCCTTCCCTAGCCCATGACCCAAAGGCTTTTCAATCATTGCACCGCAAGTTGATCACCAACTCTGCGCGGATTGCAGTTGACAGCTTGCGAGCCATCTGCATTTGTCTGACAATAGATAAAAAACAGGGACGCGAATTTTAACAACCGTCAGCAGTCAATAAAGATCAGCAACTCAGGGAGGAGTATGACATGAAGAAAATGCTCGTTTTGGGGGCATTCGCGGCGATGCTCGCGTCAGGCACCGCACTGGCCGATACCAGCGACAAGAAGATCGCCTTCTCCAACAATTATGCCGGCAATTCGTGGCGGCAGGCGATGCTCGACAGCTATGCCATCGTCACCAAAAAGGCGGTCGCGGACGGGGTGGTGGCAGCCGCGGACATCTTCACGACGGCCGACAAGGAGGTGCCGACACAGGCGGCCCAAGTCCAGAACCTGATCCTGCAAGGCTATGACGCGATCGTCATCAACGCCGCCTCGCCGGATGCGCTCAACGGCGCTGTCAAGCAGGCTTGCGATGCCGGCATTGTCGTCGTCTCCTTCGACGGCATTGTCACCGAGCCTTGCGCCTACCGTGTGGTCGTGGACTTCAAGGACATGGGCAAGCAGGAAGTCGAGCAGATGGCCAAATTCCAGCCCAAGGGCGGCAATCTGCTGGAAATCCGCGGCCTTGCCGGCACGTCGATCGATGACGCCATCCATGCCGGAATTCTGGAAGGCGTCGCCGCTCATCCCGAGTTCAAGATCGTCGGTTCGGTGACCGGTGACTGGGATCAGACAACAGCACAAAAGGCGGTCGCGACGATCCTGCCGTCGCTGCCGGAAATCGTCGGCGTCGTCGATCAGGGCGGCGACGGCTATGGCGCGGCACAAGCCTTCGCCGCCGCCGGCAAGCCGCGCCCGACCATCATCATGGGCAATCGTCAGGACGAGCTGCAATGGTGGAAGGAACAAAAGGACAAGGACGGCTACCAGACCTGGTCGGCCTCCATCGCGCCGGGCGTATCGTCGCTGGCCTTCTGGGTAGCGCAGCAGGTGCTCGACGGCCGCACCGACATCCCGCATGATCTCTTGGTGCCATACCTCGCCTTCACCCAAGATGATTTCGAGGCCGCGCTGCCGAAAATCCCCAAGGGTGGTGTCGCCAGCCACGAATACACACAGGAAGACGCCATCGCGGCGATCAAAGCCAACATCAAGTGAGCATGGCACATCCAATGCCGCACGCGTTGCCGACCGGATATCGCTAGGGATGCCCGAGGCCGGCGCAGACATCATCCGGCTGGACGGCGCCGAAAAACATTTTGGCGCCGTCCGTGCCCTCGCCGGCGTCGATTTCCATGTCGGTGCCGGTGAATGCGTTGGTCTCGTCGGCCATAATGGCGCGGGCAAGTCGACGCTCATGCATATGGTGGCGGGCACGCTTGTGCCCGACAGCGGCCAGATCGCGGTGCGTGGCGGCATCGAGAACAATTATTCGGTGCCGCGCGCCCAACAGCTCGGCATACGCTGCGTGTTCCAGGAACTCTCGCTCTGTCCGAACCTCAGCGTTGCCGAGAACACGCGTATCAACCACCCGGCGCTGCGCGGCCTCAGTTGGCGGCGCAAGGCGGCCGATCTCATCGCCGCCAAGCTCGACGAGATATTCCCGGGCCACAGCATCTCCGCCTCCGATATCGCCAGCGACCTTTCCATCGGCAGGCGGCAGATGGTCGAGGTGGCGCGTGCCTTCACGGAAACGCAGGATCCGCTCGAACTGGTCATCCTCGACGAGCCGACATCGTCGCTCGACGCGCATACGGCCGGCCAGTTGCTGGCCTTCGTCCGGCGCTTTGTCGCCGGGGGCAAGAGCTGCATCCTGATCTCGCATGTTCTTGGCGAGGTACTCGGGAATGCCGACCGCATCGTGGTGATGCGCGACGGCAAGGTCGTTGCGTCAGATGCGGCAACGGCTTTCGATCGCGACAGGCTGGTGACGACCATGGGTGGAGCGGAAGCGCGTGAGAAGATCGCGGCCGAAATTGCGACCCAAAAGCCGGAGACCGGCCCGTTGCGGGTCCGGGCCCGCCCAGCGCGGCAGCAGGACGGCAACGAGCTTGTCGCGCATGCGGGCGAGATCATCGGTCTTACCGGGCTGGCCGGCCATGGCCAAACCGACCTGCTGCTGGCGATCTTCGCCGCTGCGGCGCGCTCTAAAACCGGCATCGAGGTCACCGCGCCGGTAGCGCTGGTGGCCGGTGACCGGCAGTCGGACGGGATTTTCCCGCAATGGTCGATTGCGCAAAACATCGGCATCCGCTCGCTGAAGCGATTGCGCAACGGCCTGCTGATCTCGCCGCAGCGCGAAGCCGAGCTCGCCGACTTCTGGCGAGGGAAAATCGGCATCCGCACTCCGGACATGAACAACAACATCTTCTCGCTGTCCGGCGGCAACCAGCAGAAGGCCTTGTTTGCCCGGGCGCTCGGCTCCGACGCGAAGATCGTGCTGATGGACGACCCAATGCGGGGGGTCGATATCGGCACCAAGCTCGAGGTCTACGACCTCGTGCGCGAAGAAGCTGGCCGCGGCCGCACCTTCCTGTGGTACACCACGGAAACCGAAGAGCTCGACAATTGCCACCATATCTACGTCTTCAAGAACGGCCGGATCGTCGCCAATCTTGGGCGCGACGAGCTGACGGAGGAAAAGATCATCCAGTCCTCGTTCGGCGACGCGGCCTGAGATGACGGCAGCACCTGTCGAGACCGGCCTCAAAGGTTCCGCCGAGCGTGACAGGCTAGCGCGGGCGCGCCTGTTGCGCAGCCTGCTGCCGGCTTTATCGCTGGTGCTTGTGCTGCTGGCGATCGCGTGGCTCAACCCGCGCGCCATCAGCTATTTCGGCTTCAGCCTGATGCTCAATTTGGCGATCCCGATCGCCCTGGCGACGATCGCGCAGATGTTCGTCATCGCCGGCAACGAGCTCGACCTGTCGATCGGCACCTTCGTCGGTTTCGTCGGCTGCGTCACGGCGACGTGGCTGAAGGACGCGCCACTGGTCGGCATCTTGATCCTGCTCGGCTCGATCGGTGTCTACGCGCTGCTCGGCGCGCTGATCCATCTGCGCAACCTGCCTTCGATCGTGGTGACGCTCGGCATGAGTTTTGTCTGGCAGGGGCTCGCCATCCTCATCCTGCCGAAGCCCGGCGGCAAGGCGCCGGACTGGTTGCTGTCGCTCATGGCTTTCAAGCCGCCTTTCATTCCCTTTCCGATCATTGCCGCGCTGCTGATCGCGGCGGTCGTTTATTTCGGACTGATGCGCACCTCCTATGGCGTGATCCTGCGCGGATCGGGCGGCAATGCCGCGGCACTCAGCCGTGCCGGCTGGTCGCTGCTCAAGACCAAGATCATCCTGTTTGCACTCGCCGGCCTGTTCGGGGTGCTGTCCGGCATGGCCTTGATCGGCATCACCACCTCGGCCGACGCCAATATCGGCAATGGCTACACGCTGCTTTCGATCGCCGGCGTCATCCTCGGTGGCGGCGAATTCGTCGGCGGCCGGGTGTCGCCGATCGGCGCGGTGATCGGCGCGCTGACGCTGGCGCTGGCCGCGTCGCCACTGCTGACCTTCATGCACATTCCGCCCGATTGGCAGGTGGCCGCCAATGGCGCCATCCTGATCATCGTGCTGGCGGCCCGGGTGCTGATCAGCCGCAGGGAGAGGTGAGCGATGGCATCGTTGCGATTGCTGCTCGCCAAACCGTGGATCTGGTCCTTCATCGGCGCGCTGCTGGTGTGGTTGGCGACGATTGCCTTCACCGGCGGATATGGCGGCGGCGGCATGATTACGGCAGCACTTTCGCTCGCCGTCTTCACCGTCATCGTCGGCGTCGGGCAGATGTTCGTCATCACCCTCGGACCGGGCAATGTCGACCTGTCGCTGCCGGCCAACATCGGCCTCGCCAGCGCCGTCGCCATGAAGGTGATGGACGGCAATGATTCGATGATCGCCGTCGGGCTTCTGGCGGCGCTGGCCTGCGGCATGGCGGTCGGTGCCGCCAACTATCTCTTGATCTGGGCGCTGCGCATTCCGCCGATCATCGCCACATTGTCGGCGAGCTTCATTATCCAGTCGATCGACATCAGCTATGGTCGCGGCTTGCAGATCAAGCCGCCGCCGGGCTTCGCCAGTTTTACCAACTGGCAGATTCTGGGCTTTCCGGTCCTGGCGATCCTCACCGTGCTGTTCACCATCGGCGCTGCCATCGCGCTACAGCGCATGATCTATGGCCGCTCTGTGCTGGCGATCGGCCAGAACATCCGCGCCGCGTGGTTGGCCGGCATCAATGTTGGCCGCATCCGCTTCCTCACCTACACGCTGTCGGGCGCGCTCGGCGGCCTCGACGGGGCGCTGCTCGCCGGCTATTTCCGCGGCGCCAATGTCGATATCGGCAACGAGTACCTGCTGGCCTCAATCGCCGTCGTCGTCATCGGCGGCACGTCGGTGGCCGGCGGCAAGGCCAATGTGCCGGGTGTCTGGGGCGCGGCGCTGTTCCTGGTGCTGCTCCTGACCATGCTCAACACGTTCGGCGTCAGCGCCGGCGTCCGTCTGCTGCTGACGGGGCTGATCATCGTCGGCGTCATCACCGCTGCCGGCGGCCAGAAGGCACTGCGCTAGCTCTTTCGCACGGCGGAGCAGAATCTTTTGATGCCGGCGGGACAGCGCCCCCCTCTGCCCTGCCGGGCATCTCCCCCACTTGGGGGGAGATTGCGCACTCAGCCGCTTTCGCCAATCGCAAACGCCTCAGCAGTAAGAACGCCGACGTTGCAGGGCGAGCGGTGCGGGCGAAGCAGCCGATCTCCCCACTTGTGGGGGAGATGCCCGGCAGGGCAGAGGGGGGCGCGAAGGATCACCACAACAGCCCGGAGCCTTTCCGCGAAAACATCGCGGTTTCCATCCGGGCATCGGCCCTGTAAATCGTTCGGCGAACATCATTGCTAGAGGTTTGCGTGTCCAATTTCGTGAGCGTTACAAGGAACGGCCGCATTGCCGTCGTGACCATCGACAATCCGCCGGTCAATGCGCTGAGCTTCCATGCTCGCGAGCCGCTGATGCAGGCGCTTGTCTCCTTGCGCGACGAGCCTGATGTCGCGGCCATCGTCATCGCTTGCGCCGGGCGGACCTTTGTCGCCGGCGCCGACATCACCGAATTCGGCAAGCCGGTGCAGCAGCCGGATTTGCGCGCCATCATTGCCGTGCTGGAAACCATCGCCAAGCCAACGGTCGCCGCTATCCACGGCACAGCGCTCGGCGGTGGCTTGGAACTGGCGCTTGGTTGCCATTTCCGCGTTGCCGATGCCGGGGCCAAGCTCGGCCTGCCAGAGGTCAAGCTCGGCCTGCTGCCCGGCGGTGGCGGCACGGTTCGGCTGCCGCGTCTCGTCGGCGCGCTGAAGGCGCTCAGCATGGTCGTTTCGGGCACGCCGATCGGTGCGGCCGAGGCGTTCGCCGCCGGGCTGGTGGACGCCGTCTTCGAGGGCGGCCTGGCTGCGCAGGCGGTTCGTTTCGCCAGCGAAATGGCTGGCAAGGGCGGGCCGTTCGCGCCGGTGCGCGACCGCAACGATCGTCTCGACCAGGCGGAATTGCCTGCATTCGACAAGCAAGCGGCGGAGCTTGCCAAAAAGGCGCGCGGCCTTGAAGCGCCGATCGCCTGTGCGCAGTCGGTGCGCAATGCCATCACGCTGCCGTTCGAAGAAGCGCTGGCGGCGGAACGCGAACTGTTCGTCAAACTCGTTGCGGGCGATCAATCGCGCGCGCAGCGGCATCTGTTCTTCGCCGAGCGCGAGGCGGCGAAGATTGCCGGCAAGGATATCGTCCGGCGCACGATCGCGCGGGTCGGCGTCATCGGCGCCGGCACCATGGGCGGCGGCATCGCCATGGCGTTCGCCAATGGCGGCTACCCCGTGACCTTGCTGGAAACCAGCCGCGAGGCGCTGGAACGCGGGCTGGCGACGATCAAGAAGAATTATGCCGTCTCCGTCACGCGCGGTTCCCTCAGCGAAGACGCCAAGCGTCAGCGGCTCGGCCTGTTCGAGGGTTCCACCGACTATGGAGACCTTGCCGATTGCGACCTGATCGTCGAGGCGGTGTTCGAGGAGATGGCGGTCAAGAAAGAGGTGTTCGGCAGGCTCGACGCGGTGGCCAAACCGGGCGCGATACTCGCCACCAACACCTCCTATCTCGACGTCAACGAAATCGCCGCCTCGACGTCGCGCTCGCAGGATGTCGTCGGCATGCATTTCTTTTCGCCGGCCAACGTCATGAGGCTGCTGGAGATCGTGCGCGCCGACAAGACCGCGCCCGATGCGCTGGCGACAATCGTCGAGCTGGCACGGCGGATCGGTAAGGTGCCGGTCGTCGTCGGCGTCTGCCACGGCTTCGTCGGCAACCGAATGCTGGCCGCGCGCGGTTCGGAATCCGAGGCGCTTTTGCTGGAAGGTGCAACGCCACAGCAGATCGACCAGGCGTTCACCGATTTCGGCTGGCCGATGGGGCCGTTCCAGATGGGCGATCTCGCCGGCCTCGACATAGGCTGGCGCAACCGCAAGGCGCGCGGCCAGACGGCAATAATCGCCGACACACTGTGCGAACAGGGGCATTTCGGCCAGAAGACCGGCAGCGGCTTTTACCGGTATGAGAACGGCTCACGCACACCGGTTCCCAACCCAGCGGTCGAAGCGCTGATCCGCGACAAGGCTGCCGAGAAGGGTATCGCGCCGCGCACGATCGGCGCGGAGGAGATCATCGAGCGGACGCTCTATCCGATGATCAATGAAGGGGCGAAGATCCTCGAGGAGAAAATTACCGCCCGCGCCTCCCACATCGATGTCGTCTGGGTCAACGGCTATGGCTTTCCGGTGGGCAAGGGCGGGCCGATGTTCTGGGCCAGCCTTGTGGGGGTCGACAAGATTATTGGACGGCTGGATCACTGGCACGAGCGGACCGGCAAGGATGTTTTCAAGCCAGCGCCCCTGCTCAGGCAAATGGCAGCATCCGGCTCCTGGGAAGGCGTTGCCCGCTAACTGCCTGAGCGAGGCCATTTTCGAAATCATGGACTACTGAATCCGCGCGTCGATGATCTCGACGAAACGCGCGAAGAGGCCAGCCTGCGATTTGATTTTGAGCTTGCGATAGATGTTGCGGCGGTGGACCTTTACGGTTCCCGGTACGATGCGCATCGCCCTGGCTATCGATTCCGTCGAATGGCCCTGAAGCACCAGATCGACGACATGCTTTTCGCGCGGCGTGAGCGAAAGGCTTTTCCAGATATGAGCACGCTCGAACTCGTTGACCGGAGCAATCGCCTCGTCCTGCTTCGTCGCTGCCGGTTCGTCGGCCGGAAGGGCCGGCCAGCGCAGCCTGGCGAGACCGATCACCGCCGGCGCCATGTCACGCAGCAACCTGGCATCGGCGGTTCCGAAGGGTCCCGAAGCATGCAGTCGCATCAGCGAGACCACCAGCGCGTCCTTTCCCGGCAGCGGCACGAAGAAACCGACCTCCTCGGCCAGCTTGGTCTGGCTATAGTAGGAGCGATAATATTCGCTGGCGTAGAAGCGGTCCGGCGCCAGCTCGCGCATGCGCCAAAAACCTTCCTTGCGCTCGACCGCCGCGTGGTGGAACGGGTCGAGCAGATAAGGCCCTTCCTGGTAGAGCGCGACGAAGACGTGGCTTTCGGCCGGCGAGAACGTCTCGAACAGCAGCGGCGGGCGCGAGGCGCCGCGATAGCCGAAGATCACACAGTGATCGAAGCTGACATGCCGCCGGAGCCAAGCGACCATCGCCTTGCCGAAAAGCTCGCCGCTCGTCTCCCGTGTCGCCGCGATGAGCGCAGCGAGCTGATTGTATTCGTCGCCGCGCGATCCGCTCAATTTATACCCCTTTAAACGAGAAAATAGACCAAATATACCACCTGCGAGGTATATACTAGTCACCGTTGGCTCTGATAGCGTCTTGAAAATCGCCTTCGCTGGAGCCCGCAGCTTTGACCGCAGTGCCAGATATCGAGTTTCGCGGGGTCACCAAACGCTACGGCAGCGTGACTGCGGTCAGCGGCATCGATCTAGCCATCCCGCCGTCTGCCTTTGTCGCCTTGCTCGGGCCGTCCGGCTGCGGCAAGACTACCTGCCTGCGCATGATCGGCGGCTTCGAACAGCCGAGCGAAGGCGCGGTCTTTATCCGCGGCCGCGACATGGCCGGCACGCCGCCCTACCGGCGGCCGGTCAACATGGTGTTCCAGCAATATGCGCTGTTTCCGCATCTGGATGTCGAGGACAACATCGCCTACGGGCTGCGCCAGGCAAGGCCGCGGCTGTCGTCGCGGGAGATCAGCCTGAGGGCAGGCGAGGCGCTCGCCATGGTGCGGCTTGCCGGCTACGGCCGCCGCAAGATCCACGAGCTTTCCGGCGGCCAGCAGCAGCGTGTCGCCCTGGCGCGCGCGCTGGTCAACAAGCCGGCGGTGCTGCTGCTCGACGAGCCGCTGGCGGCGCTCGACAAGAAGCTGCGCACCGACATGCAGATAGAGCTGCAGAACCTGCAGCGCGAGATCGGCATCACCTTCGTCCTTGTCACGCACGACCAGGAAGAAGCACTGTCGATGAGCGATTTCGTCTGCGTCATGAATGGCGGGCGCATCGTCCAGCTCGGACAGCCAAGCGAAATCTACGACGAGCCCGCCGATCTCTTCGTCGCGGACTTCGTCGGCAAGACCAATCTCTTGAGCGGCAAGGTCGCGGGGCATTCGGGCAACCTCGTCGAGGTGGCGCTTGCCGACGGCACCGTCATTGCCGCGCGCAAACGGACTTCGCTGCGGCAGGACGAAGCCGTTGCCGTCAGCCTGCGTCCTGAATCCCTAAGCCTCGGCGCGCCGGGAAGCGGCCGGCTGAACGGCATTGTCCGCAACCGGATCTTTCTGGGCTCGACCGCGGAATATGCGATCGAGGTCGGCGGTATCGGAACGCTGCTCGCCAAGGCCGATCACCTGATCGGCAGTGGCAACCTCTTCAAGCCGGGTGAACCCGTCGCCATCGGCTTTACATCAGGAACGCCGCTCGCGTTCCCGGACCCCAAGAATAACGGGACCAACCAGAGGGAAAATAAACATGTCGAAATCCTATCGTGACGGACTGCCGATAAGCCCTGAAAAATTCGTCGATCAGTTGATGCGGCTCAAGCGCGGTTCCATCGGCCGCCGCGAGTTCCTTGGCCTCACCGGTCTTGGCATCGCAACGGCGGTGATGGCCCGCGAGCTCGGCATCATGCCGTCGCCCGCCTTCGCCCAGGAGGGTCTTGGCGACCGCATGTCGATCGCCACCTGGCCCAATTATCACGACCCGGCGACGTTCGAGAATTTCAAGGCGGAGACCGGCGTCGCCGTCGAAGTCAATGTGTTCGGGTCAAACGAGGAGATGCTGGCCAAGCTGCAGGCCGGCGCCTCGGGCTGGAGCCTCTTCGTGCCGACCAACTACACGATCTCCACCTACAAGAAGCTCGACATAATCGAAGCGCTCGACATGGCCAAGCTTGCCAATTTCGACGGCTCGCAACAGGACCCGCGCTTCACTGGGGAAGGCACGATCGACGGTGCGACCTACGCGGTGCCGAAGAACTGGGGCACCACCGGATTTGCCGTCAACACCAAGAAGCTGACCAAGCCGGTGACGAGCTGGAAGGAATTCTGGGATACGGCCATGACCGAGGGCGACGGCCGGACCATGGTTCATGACTACCAGCTCACCACGATCGGCAATGCGCTGAAATATTACGGCTTCTCGTTCAACTCACTGAAGCAGGACGAACTCGCCAAGGCGGAGGAACTGCTGCTGAAGGTCAAGCCGCACCTGTTTGCCGTTTCCAGCGATTACCAGCCGTCGATGCGTGCCGGCGACGCCTGGATGACGATGTGCTGGACCAATGACGGGGCGCAGCTCCACCGCGACATTCCCGAGATCGCTTATGTGCTTGGCAAGGAGGGCGGCGAGATCTGGACCGACTTCTACGCCATTCCGAAAGATGCGCCCAACAAGCCCGCCGGCTATGCCCTGCTCAACTACCTGATGGACCCGAAAGTCGCGGTCAAGGAGCACCTGGCCAACGGCGCGCCTTCCACCGACGCGCGGGTCAATGCGCTGCTGCCCAAGGAGGTGCTGGACAATCCGATCCTCTACCCGGCGGCGGAACTACTATCTCCGATGGAATTCGGTGCGGCTGCGACGCTGACCGATCCGGCCCGGGCCGAACTGATGGCCCGCTTCAAGTCGGCTTGAACCGGCCATAGGTCCGATGCAGGCAACTCACCCGGCGGGCAGATGTCCGCCGGCACCGGGGCGGTTTTCAATGCGCAGCAATGTCCTTCGTCATAATCTGCTGACCGCGCTGCTGCTTGGTCCAGCAACCGCGTGGCTGGTGGTGTTTCTGGTCCTGCCGTTCGTCGCGATCGCCGTCTTCAGCGTCGGCGAGCGGGCGCCGGAAGGCGGCTATCAGGCCGCTTTCACCTTTGCGCAATATGCCAATCTTCCGGCGCGGGCGACTGCCTTCTGGAACACGATGGTGCTGGCGCCGGCAGGCGCCTTGGCCTGTCTGCTCGTCGCCTATCCGGTTGCCTATTACCTCGCCTTGCGTGCGCCGGAGCGGTGGCGGCTGATCCTGCTTGCGCTTGTCGTCATCCCGTTCTGGACCAGCCTGCTGATGCGAACCTACGCCTGGATGTATGTTCTGGGCGGGCGCGGCATCCCGGCATTGCTGGCCTATGTCGGGTTTGAAGATGTGCGGCTGATCAACACGCCGGGCGCGGTCCTGCTCGGAATCGTCTATGGCTATCTGCCGCTGATGATCCTGCCGATCTATGTCAGCCTCGAGCGGCTCGATCGCCGGCTGCTGGAAGCCTCCGCGGATCTCGGCGCCACGCCGATCTCGACATTCCTAGGCGTGACGCTGCGGCTGTCGCTGCCGGGTGTGATGACCGGCTTCTCGCTGGTCATGATCCTGCTGCTCGGCGAATATCTGATCCCGACGCTGCTCGGTGGCGGCAAGGTCTTCTTCATCGGCAACGCGCTGGTCGACCTGTTCCTGCAGTCGCGCAACTGGCCGTTCGGGTCGGCAATCGCGATAACACTGGTTCTGGTTTCGGTGGTGGTGCTGCTTGCCGCCAACCGAATTTCGACCCGGCTTTCCGGAGCGCGCCGGGTGGACCTGATCTGATGCGCGCCTTCGTCATAGCGGTCTTCGCATTTCTCTACCTGCCGATCGCGCTTGTGGTGCTGTTCTCCTTCAATGCCGGCCGCCACGCCAGCGAGCTCACCGGCCTGTCGGTGCAATGGTACGGCAAGGCGCTGTCGAACCCGTTCCTGGTCGAAGCGCTGAAGAACAGCCTGTTCATCGCCACCACCAGCGCCTTGCTCGCAGCACTGTGCGGCACGGCGGCGGCGCTTGGGCTGGCGCGTGTCGGCGCGCGGACACGGGCCATCTTCGATGCGCTTCTCGGTGCGGCGATCGTCGTTCCGGGCGTCGTCATCGGCATCTCGACGCTGGTCGCGCTCGTCCAGCTATTTGGGGTCCTCAATCCGTTTCTCGCGTCGCTGTGGCCGAATGACCAGCCGCCACGCCTGGCGCTCGGCTACGGCTCGATCATCGCCGCGCACGGCCTGTTTTCGATGGCGCTGGTGGCGATGATCGTCGGCACACGCCTCGGCAGCCTCGACCGAAATCTGGTCGAGGCCTCGAGCGATCTTTACGCCACTCCGCTGACGACGTTCCGCAGCATCGTGTTGCCGCAGATCATGCCAGCGGTGATCGCCGGCTTCCTGCTCGCCTTCACCTTCTCCTTCGACGATTTCATCGTCGCCTTCTTCGTCGCCGGCGCGCAGACGACATTGCCGATCTATGTCTTTGCCTCGATCCGGCGCGGCGTGACGCCGGAAATCAACGCCATCGCGACGATCGTCCTCGTCGCCTCCGTTCTGCTTGTGGTGCTTGCCCAATGGCAATTGCGCCAACGCAAACCATCAAACTGAAAGTCGCATCATGATTCTGAAAGATCGCATCGCCGTGGTGACCGGCGCCGGGTCGGGCATCGGGCGCGCCGGTGCCATGATCATGGCCAGGGAAGGCGCGGTGGTGGTGATCGCCGACAGGGATCAGGCTGCCGGCGAAGCCACGGCTTTCGACATCCGTGCCGCCGGTGGACGGGCCGAGGCGGTCGCCACCGATGTCGGCGACGACGCGGCGGTCGAGGGACTCATCACGGGCACACTGAGCAAACATGGTCGGATCGATATCCTGCACAACCACGCCGGCGTCCAGGTCGGCGGCACGCTGACCGAAGTCGGCGTCGACGGCATGGATGCCTCGTGGCGGATCAATGTGCGGGCGCAGTTTCTCGCGGCCCGGCTCGTCATGCCGTCGATGATCGAACAGGGCGGCGGTGTCATCCTGAATACCGCCTCGAATTCGGGTGTGTTCTACGACCGCGAGATGATTGCCTACGCAACCTCAAAACATGCAGTGGTGGCGATGACCCGGCAGATGTCGCTCGACTATGCCAAGCACAATGTCCGCATCAACGCGCTCTGTCCGGGCTGGGTCGACACGCCGTTCAACGAGCCGTTCATCGCCCAGATGGGCGGGCGCGACGCGATCGAAAATTATGTCCGCACCAAGATCCCCATGCAGCGCTGGGCCGCGGCGGAAGAGATAGCCGAAGCGATCCTGTTCCTCGTCTCCGATCGCTCGTCCTTCATGACCGGCCAGGCTTTGGTGATCGACGGCGGCGAGAGCATCGGCTGACGCAGCCTTCGTACCTCATACGTGCTTGCGGCCGCAGGCTTCGCGGAACCAACTGTCGGGATAAGGATACCACCAGTCCTGGATCGCCGGCTTGTGGTCGATGATCACCATCTTCGAGCGGCGGAAGGCATCGAGCCCCTGGCGGCCGAGTTCGCGGCCAAGGCCCGATGCCTTCCAGCCGCCGAAAGGCAGCGCGTCATTGTCGATCAGCGGATTGTTGACCCAGACCATGCCGGCTTCGAGCCGCTCCGCAGCCTCATGCGCTTCGGCAAGATCGGTGGTGAAGACCGAGGCGCCGAGCCCGAACGGGCTGTCGTTGGCAAGCGCTATCGCCTCGTCGAAATCCTTGACCCGACAGATCGCGGCGACCGGCCCGAAACACTCTTCGCGCACGATCGCCATATCAGGGGTGACGCCGGTCAGGATCGTCGGCTCGTAGAACCAGCCGACATTGTGCGCCGGCGGAATGCGCCCGCCGGTGACCGCCTTGGCGCCGTTACCGATCGCATCGTCGACCAGCCGCATGACTTTTGCCCGCGCCGCCTCGCTGACCAGCGGTCCGATCTCGGTCTTGTCGAGGCCGTTGCCGATGCGCAGCGCACGTGTCTTCTCGGCAAACAGCTCGACAAAGCGATCGTGAACGGCATCGACGACGAAAAAGCGTTCGGCCGAGGTGCAGACCTGGCCCGTAAGATGGAATGCGGCAGTGACGCTGCCGGCGGCTGCGACGTCCAGCGGGGCGTGTTGGCTGATGATCAGCGGATCGCTGCCGCCGGCCTCGATGACGCAAGGCTTCATGCGCTCGGCGCAGGCGACGGCGACGGCCTTGCCGGCGGCAACCGAGCCGGTGAAGGCGACCGCGTGGGTACGGTCCGAAGCGATCAGCGCCTGCGCGGTGGCCGCCCCGCCGGGCAGGCAGGACACCAGGCCCTCCGGCAAGGAGCGGAACGCGGCCATGTAATCCAGCGTCGACAATGTCGTCGCTTCGGCCGGCTTGATCACGCAGGCGTTGCCGGCGGCGAGCGAAGCGGCGACGGTCCAGCACATCAGCAGGATCGGAAAATTGTAAGGCATGATATGTACCGACGTGCCGTAAGGCTCGTAGCGCGCGTACTGGAACGAACCGGCCTGCGTCGTGCCGGCGATCTTGCCGGCATCGTCACGCGCCATCTCTGCGTAATAGCGGAAGATCGGTGCGCAATTGGCGATCTCGCCGATTGCTTCCGGATAGGGCTTGCCCATCTCGCGCACCATCAGCTCGGCGCAGTGCGTGAAGTCGGACGCCTCGATCGCATTGGCGACTGCGTGCAGCTGCTTGGCACGGCTCTTGGCGTCGAGCTTTTTCCAGGCCACCTGCGCCTTGGTCGCCGCGGTCAGCACGGCGTCAATCTCGCCGTTGGTTGCAGCCGCGATCGCGCCGACGGTTTCCAGCGTCGCCGGGTCGATCACCGGCTTTCTTGTGCCGGCCATCGGCCGGTAGTCCGGATTGACGAAGAAAGCCGGCCGGTCAGCGAAGAATTCCATGGTCTTCCTTTCAGACCCGCTCAGCGGATCATGTAGACCTTCTTGATCGTCTCATGGACGGTGCAGATGCCTTTCCAGTCCTGCGGAAAGAATGCCGCCGTGTCCGGCTCGATCTCGATCACCTCGCCGGATTCATGCACATAGGTGCAGCGTCCCTCGAGGAAGTGGCAGAACTCGTCGCGGGTGACGTGGCAGTGCCATTTGCCCGGGGTGCAGACCCAAAGCCCGCATTCGGAGCGGCCCTCCGGTCCCTTGTGCAGCAGCTTGCCCGAGGTGCGGGATTCGCCCTCGATCATGGTGGGAATGACGCCCCAGTCGACGAGGTCGGTGATAGCGAGCGGCGATTTCATGATCGGTGTCGGCATGTCGTGAAACTCCAGTGCGGCAGGTTGTTTGAGCATGATCTTTTCCGGAAACCGATTCCCGCTTAGGCCAGCATGTAGACGTTGCGGATGGTCTCGTGGACGGTGCATTCACCGGCCCAACCGGCCGGGAACATGACCACCGTGGCGGCGGAGACCTCGATGACCTCGCCGTCGTCCGACCTGTAGGTCGCGCGGCCGGCAACGAAATGGCACAATTCGTCGCGCGGAATCGCCAGCCGCCAGCGGCCGGGCGTGCAGACCCAAATGCCGGATTCCGGCTGGTTGTTCGGTCCCTTGTGGGCGAGCCTGCCGGTGGAGTGGGACGCGCCTTCCAGCGCGTCGGGCTGGGCGCCCCAGTCGACAAGGTCGGTGCGGGTCGAGGCCTGGTGGAGATGCGGCGCGGAGGAGGTCATGCGGGTGCTCCGGTTCGACGCTCATTTTCGAGATGGCTTCGCTCTACGGCGCCCCCCTCTGTCCTGCCGGACATCTCCCCCTCAAGGGGGGAGATTAGCAGCTTCGGCGCCCTGTTCACTCCTGCGATGTTGGTGATTGGCGAAAGCCGAGGTGACATCCAATCTCCCCCCTTGAGGGGGAGATGGCCGGCAGGCCAGAGGGGGGTGCCTTGGCTCCGCACGTCAAACATCGCGCTCATAGAAGTTGCTCCAACAGCCCCGCCGCTTTCTCCGGGCCGTTCTGCGACTGCATCTGCGCCGAGGTTTTCGCCAGCTTGGCCTTCATCTTGGGGTCCGTCAGGCAGGTTTCGATCTTCGCGATCAGCGCGGCGTCGCTCCAGTCGTAGCGCGGCATGCCGAAGCCGTGGCCGGTTTCCTCGACCCGCGTCGCGTTGTCGTGGCCGTCCCAGACATAGGGCATGATGATCGCCGGCTTGCCGAAATAGAGGCACTCGGTGAATGAGTTGTTGCCGCCATGGTGGATCACCGCATCGACCTGCGGGATGACCGAGGGCTGTGGAAACCAGCTCTCGACGATGACGTTTTCGGGCACTTGCGCGTACTGGTCCTTGTAGCCGCCGACATTGACCAGCGCGCGGTAGCGCGTCTTGCCCAAGGTTTCGATAATGCGCTTCAGCAGATCGACATCGCCGGCGCCAAGGCTGCCGAAGGAAACATAGAGCAGCGGCCCGTCATTATTCTTCTCAAAAGTCGGCACGGTGTAGGGCTTCTCCTGCCGCACGCAGCCTTCCAGATACTGGAATTTTGCCGGGTCGAGCGGATGGCGGCGCTTGAACTTTGCCGCCTCGGGATAGAGCAGCAAATTGAGGTAGGGCGAGGCCTCGAAAAACTGGCCGATCGGATAAGGCGCTTCGTTGTTGGCAATCAAGAACGCGTTGAAGTCGTCATGGATCGGCTTGATGACCGTGTTGAAATGGTCGCGATAGCGCTGATGGCAGGCGTGGTCGTTTTCGCCGCAGCCGGACAGATGCGGCGGGATATCCTCGTCCTCGATCTCGTTCTCCGAGCAGGAGATGACGCGCACCCATGGCTTGCCATACTGCTTGATCGCCGGGAACAGGATGACGTTGTCGACGCAGATGACGTCGGGCTTGATCGTCGCAAGCACACCGGGCAGGTCCTTCTCAGCCCATTTGGCGCTGTCGACGATCGCCGTCCAGCAATCCTTCACGTAATTGTCGACCTGGTCGTAGGGCGATTTGCGGAAGTTCGGGATGTGGCCGTTGATGAAGTCTTCCCAGAACTTGGCCATCTGTTCGGGCGGCATCGGTTCGGACAGGTTCACCGGATGAGCCTCGAAGCCGTAGCCCTTGTAGACGTCGACAAAGCCGGGATCCGACAGGAACACCGCTCTGTGGCCGCGCGCCTCGACTGCCTGGGCGATGCCGACGGAATTGAGCGCCGGGCCATAGGCCGCTTCCGGAAAAAACGCGATCGTCTTCTGCGCCATGAAAGCTTCTCCTTCGATCAATCTGCGAAAATTCTGACGTCGGCGGCATCCCAGCCGAGCTCGACTGCATCGCCTGACGAGACCGGGCGCCGGTCAGCGGCGTCGGCGGTGACGCGCACCAGGAACGGCTTTGGCGACAGAGCGGTGCGGACATGCAGCTGCAGGTCGAGCCCCTGATAGGCCAACGCCTCGACGGTGCCGGCAACACGGTTGGCCGTTTCTGGCGACGGGAACAGCCGGATGCGTTCGGGCCGCACTGATGCGACCGCCGCAGCGCCGGGGATAAGTGTTGCGGGAACCCGGCCTGATATCCGCGCGCCGTTGG
This sequence comes from Mesorhizobium sp. M6A.T.Ce.TU.016.01.1.1, assembly GCF_003997065.1. Lineage (NCBI taxonomy): Bacteria > Pseudomonadati > Pseudomonadota > Alphaproteobacteria > Hyphomicrobiales > Phyllobacteriaceae > Mesorhizobium > Mesorhizobium sp. M6A.T.Ce.TU.016.01.1.1. The sequence continues at coordinate 44,722 of NZ_RZTJ01000001.1, forward strand.
CCGCCAGCACGCCGTCGCCGGCAGCCTTGCCCGGCACAAAATTCATCACGCCGATGAAGTCGGCAACGAAACGATCGGCCGGATACTCGTATACCGCGTGCGGTGTATCGCATTGCAGCAGCTTGCCGTCCCTGAGCACGGCCATGCGGTCGGCCATGACAAGCGATTCTTCCTGGTCATGGGTGACGATGACGAAGGTGATGCCGACCTCGTGCTGCAGGCGCTTCAGCTCCAACTGCATGGCGCCGCGCAATTTCTTGTCGAGCGCGCCGAGCGGCTCGTCGAGCAGCAGCAGCCGGGGACGCTTGACCAGCGCGCGGGCAAGCGCAACCCGCTGCTTCTGGCCGCCCGACAATTGCTCCGGCTTGCGGTCGGCGAAGGCAACGAGCTCGGTCGTCGCCAGGATGGCGTCGACACGGGAGCGGATTTCCTTTGCCGGCAAGCGTTCCATTTCGAGGCCGTAGGAAACATTGGCCCTGACGCTCATATGCGGAAACAGCGCATAGGACTGAAACATCAGATTGACCGGCCGCTTGTTGGGCGGGGTCCTGGCGATGTCGCGGCCGTCGAGCAGGATGCGCCCGTCATTGGGCGTCTCAAAGCCGGCCAGCATGCGCAGCAACGTGGTCTTGCCGCAGCCCGAAGGTCCGAGCAGGGCGAAGAACTCGTTCTCGCGGATATCGAGCGAAATGCCGTCGACGGCGGTCACCCGGCCGAAATTTTTTGACACCTTGTCGATCGCCAGCAGCGTGCGGGGCTCGCTCATTGGCCGATCACCCCGCGGTTGAGCCGCTGCGACAGGGTCAGCGCTGTGATACTGACCGCCATGACGATGGTCGCCAATGCATTGATCTCCGGGGTGATGCCGAAGCGGATCATCGAGTAGATCTGCATCGGCAGCGTGGTCGAGGCACGTCCGGCGCCGGCGGTGAAGAAAGCGATGATGAACTCGTCGACCGAAAGGGTGAAAGCGAGCAGCGCACCAGCGACGACCGCAGGCAGGATGACCGGCAATGTCACCCGCCGGAAGGTGGTGAGCGCGGAAGCGCCGAGATCGGCGGAAGCCTCGACGATCGACCAGTCGAAGCTCTTCAGCCGCGCGCGCACCACCGAACAGACGAAGGCGAGATTGAACACGACATGGGCGAGAATGATGGTGTGCAGGCCCAGGGTGAAATCGAGCATGGAGAAGAAGCTGAGCAGCGCGATCGCCAGCACGATGTCGGGAATGATCATCGGCGCAAAGATCAGCGCCTCGAGGCCTCTTCCATACTGCCGGCGCATTTCGACGCCGATGGCCAGCAGCGTGCCGAGCAGCGTGGCGATTGCCGTCGAGACAAGCGCCACGATCAGCGTGTTAAGGGCGGCGGAAAGGATCGCGGCGTTTCCGGCGAGCGAGGCATACCATTTCAGCGAAAAGCCCGACCAGACGGTCGGCAGCCCGCCTTGGTTGAAGGACAGCGCCACCAGCACGGCGATCGGGATGTAGAGAAAGGCGAAGACGAACGAAAGCACGAGCCAGAGCGTGCGACGCGTGGCAGGGGAGCGTTCAGCCATCCGCGCCTCCTTTCGCTTCGGCGATACGGCCAGCGGCGCGATCTGCGGCCAAAGCCTGCGCGGTCAGCACCAGCAGCATTATAGCGATCAGCGCCATCGCCAGCGCCGCGCCGAAGGGCCAGTCATTGGCGGTCAGGAACTGGTCGTAGACGAGATTGCCGATCATCTGGAAGCGGCCGCCGCCGAGCAGCGCCGGCGTGACGAAATTGCCGATCGACAGCACGAAGACGAAGACCGCCCCGGCGGCAATGCCGGGCACCGTCAACGGCAGGATGACCCGGCGAAATGTTGTCATGGCCGAGGCGCCGAGATCGCGCGAGGCTTCAGCGAGCTCCGGGTTGAGCCGCGACAGCGGCGCGTAGCAGGCCAGGATGACGAAGGGCAGGTAGTTGTAGACCAGGCCGGCGATGACGGCGCCTTCGGTGTAAAGCATCGACGGCGGCTCGCCGGTGTAGCCGAACCAGCGCAAGAGCTGCGTGATCAGACCTTCGCGGTTGAGCAGCACGATCCAGGCGTAGGTGCGGATCAGGTAGTTGGACCAGAACGGCAAGACAGCGAAGAACAGGAACACCGGCTGCCACCGGCGCGGTGCTGCCGCGATCGCATAGGCCGCGGCATAGCCGATCACCACCGCGATCAGCGTTGCCGTGCCGGCGATGCGTGCCGAATTGAGAAAGATGCCGGCATAGAGCGGATCGAACACCAGCCCGAAATTCTCCAGCGTGAAGGTGTATTCTATGCCGCCATAGATGCCGCGCCGGAAGAAGGCGAGCGCCAGCACCAGCGCACATGGCACCACCATCAAGGCAGTGAGCCAGGCCAGCGCAGGCGCCATCAGCAACGAGGAGCGAAATCTGGTTTGGGACACGATTGCGATACCGCACTCAGCGGCCGGCGGCGGAGGCCCGCCGTCGACCGCGATCTCTGACTTTAATGCCGGTTACTGCGCGGCCTTGATCTCGCTGACGATCTTTGAATAGTCGCGCTGGGCGTCGCCGACGTCACGCAACTGCTCGAACTTGACGAGCTCGGCCACCGGCATGCCCATATTGGGAAACTTGGCAAGGAAATCGGCCGGCAGGCTTTCCATGGCCGGCTTGTTCGGCACCTTGTAGTCGATGTTCTGGGCCGCCCAGCCGTGGTTCTTGGCGTCCAGCATGAAGTTGATGAATTGGAACGCGGCGTCCTTGTTGGCTGACGCCTTCATCACCACCATCGTGTCGACCCACAGGTCCGAACCCTCCTTGGGGATGACGTATTTGATCTCAGGCTTCTCGGCGATGCCATAATTGCACCAGCCATCCCATGCCTGCACCATCAGCGCCTCGCCCGAGACCAGCTTCGAATAGAAGGTGGTATCGTCATAGGCGAGCAAGGTCTTCTTGGCCGAGATCAACAGGTCCTTGACCGCGGCGAGCTTGGCTGGATCGGTCTCGTTGACCGAATAGCCCTTGGCGAGCTGGCCGGCGGCAAGCAGCCAGCGGTCTGTCGCCAGCATGGTGGTCTTGCCCTTGAGCGCGTCGGATGGGGCGAGAAGATCGTTCCAGCTGGTCGGCTCGGTCTTGACCAGATCTGAGCGGTAGCAAAGGCCGGTCGTGCCCCAGGTGTAAGGCACGGAGAAATTGTTGCCGGCGTCGTGCGGCAGCTTCGCCGCCTCGGGATAAAGATTGGCGAGGTTGGGGATCTTGGCGTGGTCGATCGTCTCGATCAGGCCGAGCTTGTTCAGCACTTCGGCGAAGGGCGAGGAGACGAAGACCACGTCATAGCCCTTGCCGCCCGAAGCGACGAGCTTGCCCATGATCTCCTCATTGGTGGCGTGGACGACGACCTCACCGGAAACGCCGGTCGCGGCCTTGAAGGCGGCCATGGCATCCGGCGCCATGTAGCCATCCCAGTTGGAAATGACGAGGTCGGCGGCAGAAGCCGGCGCCGACAGCGCCAGGGCGAGGCCAAGCGCAATCGAAGATATCTTTAACGGATGGCGCAGGCGGGTTGAGGCGGTCATGACAGACTCCCATTCTGGTTGATCGTCGAATTCAATCAATCGTCGGACCAGCGCTTGCGACCATGCCGCCGCTTCGATCCTGTTCCCCGGTCTTTTTATTGCCGATTGACCTGACAGTACTATTGCAGAAAAAAGTACGTCAATCCATAATTTGGAAAATCGCTGCGAAACCTGGCCGATTGTGTCTGCAAGGGCGATCGGTCAAGCCGCAGCGGTCAAGTCCGTTCATGAGAAATCGCCATGCAAGCCGCTGCCAGACGACCGCGCACCAACCATCTCGATCTCGCTCAGCGCATCCTGGATGTGGCCCGGCAACGCGGCTTCGAAGCCGGTGCTCATCTTCCGGAACAGCAGATCGCGTCTCTCTGCAACGTTTCGCGGACTCCGGTGCGGGCCGCATTGCGCCTGCTCACCGAAAAAGGCGTCGTGCGCTGGGAGGCTGAATCGGGCTACCGCCTTGCGGTGGACCTAACCAGCCAGGCGACTCTTGCCACCGATCTGCCTGTTACCGAGGAGGACGAGCTCGCGGAGATGATCCTGCGTGATCGGTCGGCGCGCCGGCTTGATCAGACGGTGACCATCGGCGCGCTGATGCGGCGGTATGATGCCGAGCGGAAGACGGTACTAAAAGCGTTAAAGAAACTGACAGATGAAAATCTTCTGGACCGCGCGCCGGGTCAGTCCTGGCTGTTCAGGCGGGCGCCCGATGATCCGGAGGCACAAGGGGAAAGCTACGAGTTCCGCCTGCTGCTCGAACCTGCCGCCATTCTGGCGCCTGGCTTCCGGCTGGACGGGACCCGCGCGGCGGCGTTGCGCCAGGGCATGGAAGCACTGCTGTCGCTGCCCGATGCCGCATTCGACACCAAAGAGTTCCAGCGCCTGGACATCGACTTTCACGGCCTAATCGCCGATGGCGCCGCCAACCGGTTCGTCACCGACGCGCTGTCCGACCATCTCAGGCTGCGCCGGCTGCCAGGGACCTATGCCGGCGTCAACGTCTTCCGGCTGAAGCAGTCGCTGCGCGAGCACCTGACCATACTCGACCAATTGGAAAGCCGGCAGTATGAGGTTGCGGCCGACCTGCTTCGCGTCCACTTGCGGCTTTCCCGCAGCCAGCGGCCGCAGGCGGCCAGTCGCGGGGCCCCCGCATTGTTCGGCATGATCAGCCGGCCGGCTTGACGAGGACCATAGTGACGCGCAAAGCCAGCCCGACCATCGCGCTGTTTCCCGAAGCGAGCTTTGGCGCGGCGCTCAATTGCGTCGGCATCGCGCAGGCCTTGCGCGCTCGTGGCGCCCGGCCGGTGTTCATCTGCCATGCCGGCTTCTCCGGCGTGTTTGCCGACTATGGTTTTCAGGAATACCAGTTGCCGACCGACGAGCCGCTGACCGACAGCGAACGCCAGAGCTATTGGCAGGCTTTCGTGCGCCGGCATCTGCCGCATTTCAGGCTGAGCCCGATCGACCAGCTCGAGACCTACGTCGCCCCGACCTGGGAAGCGATTGTCGATACCGCCGTCAATGCCGAGGCGCCGCTGCGCCAATTGCTGGCGCGGCTGAAGCCGGACGCGGTCGTGCTCGACAATGTCATCATGTTTCCGGCGCTGGCTTCCGCCGGCTGCCCATGGGTGCGCGTCGTCTCCTGCGCCGAGACCGAGTTGCCCGACCCCGATGTGCCTCCCTATCTGTCCGGTCTCGCCGCCGACGATCCGAGCCGCGCGGCCTTCGAGGCCCGCTATCTGGCAGCGGTCGCTCCGGCCCATGACCGGTTCAACCGGCTTCGGGCGGATGCCGATCTTGCGTCCTTGCCGAAGGGTCTTTTTCTCGAAGCTTCGCCCGACCTCAATCTGCTGCTGACCCCGACGATCGTGCGGCGGGAACGCGCCGAGCCGCTCGACCCGGCCCGCTTCGTCTATCTCGAAGGCTGCGTCCGCTCGGAAGGGCCGTTCGATGTGCCGGTGTTCCCGCGTAATGACGGGCCGCTGGTCTATCTCAGCTTCGGCAGCCTGGGCGCCATGGATGTCGGGCTGATCGAGCGCATGCTCGCCGTGTTCGACCGGCTTCCGGCCCGCTTCATCGTCAATGTCGGCGGTCTGCGCGACACCTATCGCGCGGTTCCGGACAATGTCTATCTCGATGCCTGGTTTCCGCAGCCATCGGTTGTTGCGAAATCCGACCTCTTCATCCATCACGGCGGCAACAACAGCTTTTGCGAAGCGCTGCGTTTCGGCGTGCCGTCGCTGATCATGTCCTATTGCTGGGACGGGCACGACAATGCGCAACGTGCCGAGGAAACCGGCGTCGGCCGCCACCTCAGCCGCGATGGCTGGAGCGACGATGAACTTGAAAATGCCATCCTTGGCCTAATGGCCGACGGCGAAATGCGCTTTCGTCTCAAGGAGAATGCGGCCACCATGGCACGGGCGCCGGGAACGGACGCCGCCGCCGAAGCCATTCTCGCCCTTGTAAGGACGTGACCTGATGCTCAAGACCACAACAACGGATGCACCGCAAATGACCCCAATGGAGGATCCGAAGGGATGGCTGGAGCAGCAGGGGATCAGGGAAGTCGAGTGCCTGGTGCCGGACGTGAATGGCGTGTTGCGCGGCAAGACCTTGCCGACGGCCAAGCTGCTGAAGTCACTCGAGGATCGCGCGCTCTATCTGCCGAGCAGCGCCTTCCTGGTCTGCATCGACGGCCGCTATTCCGGTTCCAACGACGAGGGTTTTGGCTATCAGGACCCCGATATGCGGATGGTGCCGGATGTCGCGACGCTCTGCCTTGCGCCTGGCGCCGGAGCAGGCAGGGCCTATGTCTTTGCCGATGCGTTTCACATGGACGATCGGCCGTGGATGGCCTCGCCGCGTCATGTCCTAAGGGCCGTGCTCGATCTTTATCGCCAGCGCGGATGGCGGGCGGTAGTCGCGCCGGAACTCGAGTTCTACCTGACCGCGCCCAATCCCGATCCTGATCGGCCGCTGACAGCACCAGTCGGGCGCAATGGCCGCTCCGAAACCGTGCAGCACCCCTACGACATGGCGGCGCTGGAGGAGTTCGAGCCGGTGGTTCAGCGACTCTACGACTACGCCGCAAAGGCCGGGCTGCCGCTCGACACCCTGATCCATGAATCGGGCACGGCGCAGCTCGAGATCAATTTCCTGCATGGCGACGCGCTGCCGCTGGCCGACAAGGTGCTGCTGTTCAAGCGGTTGACGCGCCAGGCCGCACAGGAATTCGGCATGCATGCAACCTTCATGGCCAAGCCGATCGCCGCACAAGCCGGCAGCTCCATGCATCTCCACATGTCGGTGATCGACGAGGCCGGGAATACGCTGTTTGCCGGGCGTGATGATGCCGACACCGAGATGTTCGGGCATTTCATCGGCGGCCTGCAGAAATACATTCCCGAGGTGATGCCGCTGTTTGCGCCGAACGTGAATTCGTTCCGCCGCATCCGGCCCAATCACAGCGCGCCGGCCAACATCGAGTGGTCGCATGACAACCGCTCCTGCGGCCTGCGCGTGCCGGCCGGTGGGCGCGCCGCTCGTCGGGTGGAAAACCGGCTGCCCGGCGCCGATTCCAATCCCTACCTGGCGATTGCCGGCTCTCTGCTCTGCGGCTATCTCGGCGTCGAGGAAAAGCTCTCGCGCTCGCCAGAGGCATCGGGCAACGCATATCGCAGCAAGAGCACGCTGCCGAAAACCATGGAGGAGGCGCTCGACCGTTTCGCCGCGTGCAGTCCGGTCCGGGAGTTGCTCGGCGAGGATTTCTTCCAGACCTACCTGCGCGTCAAGAGCGTCGAGCTCGACCTGTTCCAAAGCGTCGTCACGAGCTGGGAACGCGATCATCTGCTGCTCAAGGTGTGATGATGGGCTTCAATTCCGGCCTGGATATTGGCAAGTCCTACTACGTCGCGACGGCCAATCCGGCGCTCGATCAACCGGCGCTGCAAGGCGACGTTGACGCCGATCTGGTGGTGGTCGGCGGCGGCTGCACCGGCCTGTCCGCGGCTCTTCATGCCGCCGAACGCGGGCTGAAGGTGGTGCTCTTGGAAGGCGGAAAGATCGGCTGGGGCGCGTCCGGGCGCAATGGCGGCCAGATCATCCCCGGCCTGCGCAAGGGCGCCAAGGGTCTGGTCAAGCTCTATGGGCCCGAACGGGCGCGGGCGCTGTTCGATCTCGCCTTCGAGGCGCGCGGGCTGGTGCTCGACCTGATCGAGCGCCACGCCATCGATTGCGACCTCCGGCTGACCGGCCACCTCGCCGGTGCGGTCAATAGCTCCGACCTGCGCGACCTCGAAGAAGAGGCCGAGTGCCTTGCCACCGTGATGAATTTTCATGACATCGAGATGCTGTCGGCGGCGCAGGCGCGTGGAATGGTGAACACGCCCTATCACGGCGCGATGTACGAGAAGCTCGGCGGCCATATGCATCCGCTGAACTACACGCTGGGTCTTGCCCGTGCGGCGGCAGCGGCGGGCGTCACCATCCACGAAAATTCGGTGGCGCTGCGGCTGGAGCGGCAACCTTCCATCATGGTTTCGACGGCCAAGGGCTCGGTCCGGGCCAAGCATGTCGTGCTGGCTGGCGACGCCCTGCTCCAGGGGCTTGAGCCGCGCGTCAACAGTCGCATCATGCCGGTCGGTAACTACATCATCGCGACCGAGCCGCTGGACGACACGAGCGACGTCATTCCAAGCAATGTGGCCGTTTCCGACACGCGCTTTGTCGTCAACTACTATCGGCTGTCGGCAGACGGGCGCCTGCTGTTCGGCGGCGGCGAGCGCTACACGCCGTCACCGCCCGCCGACATTGCCGGCTTCGTGCGCCCGCATATGGAAAACACCTTTCCGCAATTGCGCGGCCGCCGCATCGATCATGCCTGGGGCGGGCTCGTCTCGGTGACGACATCGCGCCTGCCGGATGTCGGCCACTATGGCGAGGTCTATTTTGCGCATGGTTATTCCGGCAAGGGCGTGATCCTGTCGACGCTGTCGGGAAAGCTGCTCGCCGAGGCGATCACCGGCGACGCTTCGCGGTTGGATCTGTTTTCGACGCTGAGGCCAATGCCGTTTCCTGGTGGCACGGCGCTGCGTGGTCCGCTTTATGTGCTTGGCATGCTCTGGTACGCCATGCGCGACCGCATCAAGCATTGAGCGAAAGCGAGCGGGCCGTAGCAGGCGGCGCACGGGGGAACGTAAAAGAGGAAGCTGCATAGATGGCCGAAGCCTATATCTGCGACTATATCCGCACGCCGATCGGCCGCTTCGGCGGGGCGCTGTCCTCGGTCCGAGCCGACGATCTTGGTGCCATACCCCTGAGGGCGCTGGTCGAGCGCAATCCCGGCGTCGACTGGGCTGATATTGACGACGTCGTCTATGGCTGCGCCAACCAGGCCGGCGAAGACAATCGCAATGTGGCGCGCATGGCGCTGCTGCTCGCCGGACTGCCCAAGGAGGTTCCCGGCTCGACCGTCAATCGCCTCTGCGGTTCGGGTATGGATGCGGTGGTCATCGCCGCGCGCGCTATCAAGGCGGGCGAGGCGGAGCTGATGGTCGCCGGCGGCGTCGAATCGATGAGCCGCGCCCCCTTCGTCATGCCCAAGGCGGAGACGGCGTTTTCGCGCAATGCCGAGATCTACGACACCACCATCGGCTGGCGTTTCGTCAATCCGTTGATGAAGAAGCAGTATGGCGTCGATTCGATGCCGGAGACCGGTGAGAATGTCGCAAAAGAGTACGCCATCTCCCGCGCGGACCAGGATGCCTTCGCCCTGCGCAGCCAGGACAAGGCGGTCGCCGCGCAAGCCAATGGCCGGCTGGCGAAAGAGATCACTCCCGTAACGATCCCGCAGCGCAAGGGCGATCCGGTTATCGTCTCGAAGGACGAGCATCCCCGCGCGGGCACGACCATCGAAGCACTGGCGAAATTGCCGACGCCGTTCCGGCAAGGCGGCACGGTCACGGCCGGCAATGCGTCGGGCGTCAACGACGGTGCCGCGGCGCTGATCGTCGCCTCGGAAGCGGCCGTAAAGAAATATGGCCTGACGCCGATCGCCCGCATTCTAGGAGGCGCGGCCGCCGGCGTGGCGCCGCGCATCATGGGTATCGGCCCTGTGCCGGCGACGCAGAAGCTGTGTGCCCGGCTCGGCCTGAAGCCGACAGATTTCGACGTCATCGAGCTCAACGAAGCCTTTGCCTCCCAGGGCATCGCCGTGCTTCGCCAACTCGGCATTGCCGAGGACGCGGAACACGTCAATCCGAATGGCGGCGCCATCGCGCTCGGCCACCCGCTCGGCATGTCGGGTGCGCGCATATCAGGCACCGCGGCGCTGGAGCTTCGCGAGCGCGGCGGCCGCTATGCGCTCGCCACCATGTGCATCGGCGTCGGCCAAGGCATCGCCGTGGCGCTGGAGGGGCTATAAAACGAGATCAGGCGCCGGCCGCGGCTTGCCATGACGGGCGGCCGGCTGCAGCTTCCCGGCAAATTTGACCATGTGGACAAAGGTCGGACGCCGTTCCATAGTTCCCTCGCTGATAATTCAAAGAAACAGCCGGCTCGACACGGCGTCAATCAGAGGGGCATGCAATGGAAAATGGGAAGAGCAAAATCCAATCGAAACGCGAAGGACTTTCGCGACGCGATGTGCTGGAGCTGGGCGCGCTCGGCCTGGCGGCAGCCATGCTGCCGGGCAGTGCCTTGGCGCAGGACAAGAAGCTGAAGGTGGCGGCGATCTTCGCCACGCCGATCGAGGAGCCATGGGACCACCAGATCCATGTCGCCCTGCAGAGGGCCGAGAAGGAACTCGGCATCGAATACAAATGGTCGGAGAAGGTGCAATCGGCCGATTTCAGCCGGGTCATGCGCGAATATGCGCAAGGCGGCTATGAGCTGGTTCTCGGCGATGCTTTCGCCGCCGAGCGCGAATCCCGCCGAACCGCCAAGCAGTTCCCGAAGGTCGCCTTCCTGTTCGGCTCCGGCGCCGGGCCGGCTGAGCCGAATTTCGCAGTCTTCGACAACTGGATCCACGAGCCGGCCTATCTCTCCGGCCTGATCGCCGGAAAGATGTCGAAATCAGGCACGATCGGCGCCGTCGCGGCGATGGGCATTCCTGAGGTCAACCGGCTGGTCAACGCCTTCTTCGCCGGCGCCAGGGAGGTCAATCCGGATATCAAGAGGAAGGTCGCTTTCATCGGCTCTTTCTTCGACCCGCCAAAGGCGAAGGAAGCGGCTATCGCCCAGATCGACGCCGGCGTCGACGTGATCTATGCCGAACGCTTCGGCGTCATCGAAGCGGCGGTCGAGAGGAAAATCCTCGCCATCTCCAACATGTCCGACCAGTCGAGCCTCGGCCCGGACACGGTGATCACCGGCCCGGTATGGGACATGTATCCGACGGTCGAGCACGCGATCAAGCTGGTCAAGGCGGGTGTCTTCACCGCGCAGGATTACGGCGATTTCTCGCGCATGGCCAAGGGCGGCTCCTTTCTGGCGCCCTACCACAAGTTCGACAAGACGCTGCCTGCTGACGTCAAGGAGCTGGTCGAGAAGAGGAAGGCCGAAATCCTAGACGGCAATTTCCGCGTCGATGTCGACGAGAACACGCCGGTTTCGGATTAGAGCGCTGTCTTTTTTGGGGATCTGGCGCTTGTCGCACCCCCCTCTGGCCTGCCGGCCATCTCCCCCTCAAGGGGGGAGATTTGCAGCTTCGCCGACAGCGCCTTTTCTTCAGCGTTGACGATTTGCGAAAGCCGAAGTGACATCCAATCTCCCCCCTTGAGGGGGAGATGGCCGGCAGGCCAGAGGGGGTGCGGCGCATCCCGTCGATCAAAGCTGAATCGTAGAGCCAATTCCGATCAGGAGCACCCGTGCCGAGGCCCGCCCCACTCATCGAAATGCGCGGCATCTCCAAGAGCTTCGGCGCCGTCAAGGCAAACGAAGCCGTCGATCTGAGCGTGGCACCCGGTGAAATTCTCGGGCTGCTGGGTGAAAACGGCGCCGGCAAGACGACGCTGATGAACGTGCTGTTCGGCGCCTATGCGCCCGATGCCGGCGAGATCCTGGTTCAGGGCCGTCCGGTGACGATCAACAGTTCGGCCGATGCGCTTGCCGCCGGCATCGGCATGGTGCACCAGCACTTCCATCTGGCGCCGCGGCTTTCGGTGCTGGAAAACCTGCTGATCGGCATTCCCGGAAAGTCGGGCCGGATCGATCGCGCCGGCGGGCTGGCGCGGCTGGGGGAGATCGGCCGGCAGCACGGGCTCACGCTCGATCCGGACCTTCCCGTCTCGGCACTCTCGGTCGGCGAGCAGCAGCGTCTCGAAATCGTCAAGGCGCTGTTTCGCGGCGCAAGGCTGCTGATCCTCGACGAGCCGACGGCGGTGCTGGCGCCAACCGAGGTCGACGGGCTGTTTTCGGCACTGCGGTCGATGGCGGCCCAGGGCCTCGGCATCATCTTTATCTCGCACAAGCTCAACGAGGTCAGGGCGCTGACCCATCGCTGCGTCGTGTTGCGGCACGGACGCGTTGCCGGCCGCGTCGACGCACCTGCCAGCACGACGTCCTCGGAAATGGCGCGGCTGATGTGCGGTCACGAGATCGTTCCACCGGCCCGGGGACCATCGACGCCGGGTGCCGCGGTGCTGACCCTGGACGGCATCTCGACGTCGCGCCATTCCGGCATGGCGCTGCGCGATGTGTCGCTCGCTGTGCGTGCAGGCGAGATCCTCGGCGTTGCCGGTGTCTCGGGCAATGGCCAGCGGGCGCTGGCCGAGGTGATCTCCGGCGTTCGTGCGCCCGATGCCGGCCGGATGACCATAGCCGGCAAAATTGTCTCGCGGTTCTCGCCGCGCGAGGTGCAAGCGCTCGGTCTCGGGCGCATTCCGGAAGACCGCATGACGACCGGGCTGGTCACCAACCTGCCGCTCGCCGATTCGATGGTGCTGCCGCGCATCGGCACCGACGCGTTCAGCCGCAACGGCCTGCTCAGGCCCGACGCGATCCGCGCCTTCGCCGAGGCGCAGATCAAGGCCTATGACATACGCTGCCCCGGGCCGATGACACGGGCCGGAGCGCTGTCCGGCGGCAATCTGCAAAAGGCGCTGCTGGCGCGCGAACTTGCCTTCGATCCGAAGGTGCTGATCGTGTCGCAGCCGACGCGTGGCCTCGACATCGGCGCGGCGCGCTTTATCCATGAAAAGTTCCTCGACATGCGTGCCAAGGGTTGCGGCATCATCGTCCTCGGCGAGGATATCGAAGAGCTGCTCATGCTCTGCGACCGCATCGCGGTGATGTATGAGGGACGCATCGTTGGCACGCTCGCCAGCGCCGACGCCACCATCGCGCGGCTCGGCCTGATGATGACCGGGGCGGAGGGTCACGGCTGATGTTCCGCTTGGAAGCTCGCACCAGCACGCCCGGCTGGTTCAATCTCGCTCTGCCGCTGCTGGCGATCGGGGCAACGCTGGTGCTATGCAGCGGTCTGATCGCACTGGCTGGCGCCGGCGTGATCGAGGCCTATGGCGTGATGTTTTCGGCGTCGCTCGGCGACAGCTACGCAATCACCGAAACGCTGGTGCGTGCAACACCGATGATCTTCACCGGGCTTGCCGTCGCCGTCGCCTTCCGCGCCAAATTCTGGAACATCGGCGCCGAGGGGCAGTTGCTGGCCGGTGCGGTGGCGAGCTGCGCGGTCGGCGCCATCCCGATGCCGGGGCCGCTCGCCATACTTCTCATGGCAGTGGCGGGTGCTGCAGCCGGCGCTGCGATCGCCTTGGTGCCGGCGACGCTGCGCGTAAAATTCAGGGTTGATGACGTGGTCAGCTCGCTGCTGCTCAACTCGGTCATCTTCTATGCCCTGATGGCGCTGATCGAAGGCCCGTGGAAAGACAGTTTCAGCGGCTACCCGATCTCGCCGCCGATCGAGGATTCGGCGAATTTCCCGGTACTGCTCGAAGGCACGCGGCTGCATCTTGGGGTCGTGGCGGCGTTCCTTGCTGCGCCGGTCATCTGGTTCCTGATCGCGCGCACGACGCTCGGCTTCAGGATCAGGGTCATCGGCGAGAATCCCGAAGCTGCGCGCTATGGCGGCATTCATGTCGAGCGCGTGCTGATCTCGACGGCGCTGCTGTCCGGGGCGCTCGCCGGACTTGCCGGCGTCGGCGAGGTCGGCGGCGTGCATTTCCAGGTGATGAGCGACATCTCGCCGGGCTATGGCTATTCCGGCATCGTCGTTGCCATGCTGGCGAGGCTCAATCCGCTCGGCGTGGTGCCGGCGGCGCTCTTCCTCGCGGCGGTCATGACCGGTGCCGAGGCGATGTCGCGGGCCACCGGCGTGCCGGCCTTCCTCAGCGACGTCATCCAGGGAACCGCGCTGCTCGCCATGCTGGTGGCGCTGCTGTTCACCGCCTACCGCATCCGCCGCGTGGGGACAGCCAAATGAGCGTGGTGCTCGAACAGATTTTTCAGGTCGGCTTCCTCGCTGCGATCATCCGCATCGCCACGCCTTTGGCTTTTGCGACGCTGGGCGAGATGTTCTCCGAGCGGGCCGGCGTGCTCAATCTCGGCATCGAAGGCATCATGCTGTTGTCGGCGATGACCGGCTTCACCGCGACCAACCTCAGCGGCAGCCTGTGGCTCGGCGTGCTGGCGGCAGTTCTCACCGGTGCGCTGATGGGAGCCCTGCATGCATTGTTCACGGTGGCGCTCGGCCTCAGCCAGCATGTCTGCGGCATCGGTGTCACGCTGTTCTGCTCGGGCCTTGCCTATTTCCTCTACCGGCTGATCTTCGGCCAGCAATCGGTGCCGCCGAGCATCAAGAGGTTCGAAACGCTGCCGATCCCTGTTCTCTCCGACATCCCGGTGCTCGGGCCGGCGGTGTTCAACCAGTTTTCGCTGGTCTACATGGCGATCCTTGCGGTTCCCCTGGCCGCCTTCGTTCTCTACCGGACACCATGGGGCCTGTCGGTGCGCATGGTCGGCGAAAATCCGCGCGCCGCCGATTCGGCCGGCGTCGGCGTGATCGCGACGCGCTTCCAGGCGGTGATCCTCGGCGGCGCCTTGATGGGGCTGGCTGGCGCCTTCCTATCGATGGTGCAGTTCAACGCCTTCACCTTCGGCCTCGTCTCGGGGCGCGGCTGGGTGGCGATCGCGCTCGTCGTCTTCGGCCGCTGGGATCCCTGGCGTTCGGCAGGGGCGGCCCTGCTGTTCGCCTTCGTCGATGCCTTGCAATTGCGCATGCAGGCGAGCGGGCTCGGCCACATTCCCTATGAGGCGTTCCTGATGCTGCCCTTCATCTTCACCATCGTCGCCATGGCGGTGATGTCGCGCAACGCGGTGGCGCCCTCTGCGCTGCTCAAGCCGTTTCGCCGGGAAGAACGCTGACAGCCAGGCGAAATGCCGGGTCCTTAGCTTGCGACTGCGGGCTTCAGTACTTCCTCGCACCATTGGCGAAAGCTGGTGGGTGTGGCGGACTCAGGAGTACGCGGCTCGGCGGTATCGAGGTCTTCGTTCTTGGCCTCCAGCATGTCGACCATGGCCTGCGCAAACGCCTCGGAGGCGCCGCGTTCGATGAAACCCGCTCTGAATGCCTCGAAAGAGATCTGCTCAAAGCGCACTGGTTTTCCCAGTACCTGCGACATGATCTGCGCCATGTCGTTGAAGGACAGGTCCTCAGGGCCGAGGATTGGGACACAGTCTTGTCCGCTCCAGGAGGGATCGAGCAGCAGCCGGGCGGCGACGGCGGCGATGTCGCGGATGGCGCAGGTCGGGAGCTTGCGGTCCATCGAGATCGGCGAGAAGAAGATACCTTGGCTCTTGATCGGCTTTACCTGGCGCAGGATGTTGTCCATGAAGGAAGGCATTGTCAGCGCCCGGTAGCCGACGCCCGTGCTCGCGATCAGATCGTCCATCTTCAGCGACGCCGACACATGCCCGGCCTTCGCGGCCATAGCCGTTCCGCGACCAAGGGCCGACACTGCGACCACCCGTTTCACTCCCTGGCTCTTGATCGCGTCGCACGCCGGCCGGGTGAAATCCACGAAGGCTGCCTCGACGTTCTCGGCGTGGAAGTCCGGGGGCACCAGCCAGAACACGGCGTCGGCGCCAGTGAAGGCCCGGTTGACGACATCGATGTCGCCATGCGACCCCTGCACGACCTCGACGCGCTGCCGGGTGTGCGAGGACAGACGGGAGGGATCGCGCGCGATCACCCGGATAGGCTCGCCGCTGTCAAGGAGAGCATCGAGGACTTGGTGGCCGATACTGCCTGTGGGTGTGGTGACGACGATCATATGGATCTCTCACTTCGTGTCGTGACCGCATTTCGCGATCGACGGGAATAGATAGCTCTCGCGTTCCCCGTCCGATGGCGGTCGCTTGAATCATCCAGACGACCGCCATGAGCGCAACGAGGCGAGGGTGAGCACCTCCCAATTCAGGCGTTGAGCGCCGCCAGCACGCGCTCCGGCAGGAACGGATAGTGCCGGAGCCGTACGCCGCCGGTGAGCCGCGCCACCGCGTTGGCGATCGCCGGACCAATCGGCGGCAGCCCGACCTGGCCGATGCCCCCGATCGGTCCCTCGGGGGTTGGAATAACGGTGACCTTGATATTGGGTGCCTCGGACATGCGTATCACCCGATAGGTGTCGAAGTTCGTTTCCTGCACCTGGCCATCGACGATGTTGATCTGCTCGAACAACGCATGGCTGGCGCCGCCTGTGATCCCGGTAATCATCAGCGCTTCGATGTTGCGTGGCTGTACGGCTATTCCCGGATCGACAGCGCACCACACGGTGTGCACGCGGATCTCGCCGGTCTCGCGGTCAAGCGAGACCTCGGCGATCTCAGCGCAGTGGGAGCCAAAGGCATCGGAATAGGCGACGCCCAGCGCCCGCCCGTCGCGTTGGCGGTCCCATTCCGCCATCTGGGCGACGGTCTCGATGACCTTGCGCGCCCGCGGCTGGTCTTTCAGGAGCTCCAGTCGAAGCGCCACAGGATCGACCCCCTTGGCGGTCGCGATTTCGTCGATGACACATTCGATGCCGAACCTGGTGTAGCCAACCCCGACCCCGAACCAGAAGCCTATGTCCAGGCCGTTATCCCTACGGATGTACTCGATCTGATGCGCAGGGACGGCATAGTTGAAATGGGCGCCCTCGGTCACCACACTGTCGTGGCCGCCTTCGCTCTCGAACAGTTGAGGCATTGTGCGGGCAAAAATGGAATCCGCCACGATGCGATGCCGCCAGCCGATAATGTTGCCGTCGCCGTCGAGCCCGACCTGCACATGTTGCGCTTCGAGCGGCCGGTACTTGCCATGCTGGACGTCGTCTTCGCGGCTCCAGATGACCTTGATCGGGCGGCCCTGCACCGCCTTGGCGAGCGACACCGCATCGATGATGAAGTCGGCCTCGGCTTTGCGGCCAAAACCGCCGCCGAGCAGGGTGGTGTTCACCTTGACCTTATCAGGGGTGGTGCCGGCCACCTCCGCGGCAAAGCCTTGGGTGCCTGTTGGGCCTTGCGTCGGCGCCCAGATTTCGACCGTATCGCCGGTCACGAGCGCCGTGGCGTTCATCGGCTCCATCGTCGCATGGTGAACATGGTCGCTCATGTAATCGACCTCGATGAGAGTTGCGGCCTTCGAGATCGCGGCCTGTGCGTCGCCCTCCGCGGCAGCGTTGACGCCGGTTTGGGTGAGGTCGCGGCCAACGCGGCGATACTCTTCCAACAGCCGATCGCTGGTGTAATTGCGGATCCGCGACGACGTGGTCCACACGATTTTGAGCAGATCCTTGGCCCGCTTCGTCGCCTCGACCGTTTCGCCGATGATGCCGACGCCGTAAGGCAGCGGCACGATGTGCGTGATGCCCGGCACGGTCCTGGCTTCGGCATCGTCGATGGTTGCCGGCTGCTCGCCCTGAACGGGCGCCCGCAGCACCGCTCCGTACAGCATGTCCGGAAGCTGCACGTCGATGCCGAAGATCGCGGTGCCGTCGACCTTCGAGGGTATGTCGATACGCGGCACCGTCAGATTTCCGATATAGCGCCACTGATCGCTCGGCTTCAGATCGGCGTCGGTCGCCTGCGGCAGCGGATCCGGAAGCGCGCCGGCCGCGGCGACCTCGCCATACTCCAGCGAGCGGCCCGACCGCGCGTGCACGACTCGGTTGGGCTCCGTGGTGAGTTCGCTCACCGGAACGTTGAGCATGTCGGCGGCACTTGCCAGTATGATCTTGCGGGTCTGGGCGCCGACCAGGCGCAACATTTTGTAATAGCCCCGCGTGGATTCGCTGCCGCCGGTGAGCTGCACGCCGTAAAAGCCAGGGTTGCCGTACTTTTCCGCGTCGGACGGGGCCTGGACGACACGAACCTTGTGCCAATCGGCATCCATGTCCTCGGCGATGAGCAGCGGCAGCGTCGTCATGATACCCTGCCCCATCTCGGATGCGGGTGACATGATGGTCACGGTGCCGTCGGCAGCGATGGCCAGCCAGGCGTTCGGCCGGTAATTGCCCTCGAGCGCCGGCGCAACGCTGGCGCTCGAGGCATCCTGGAGCAGGCCTCCGAACGCAACTGCGATGCCGGTGGCGCCAACGGTGATGAGGAAGCTGCGCCGCGACAACGTTCTGGTATGCAGCTGCAATGTCTCGGTCATGGCTCAGGCCTCCCGTGCGGCGCGTTGAATGGCGCTGATGATTCGCACATAGGTCCCGCAGCGGCAGATGTTGCCGTCCATGTGTTCGACGATCTGATCGCGGGTGGGGTTGGGGTTGCTCTTGAGGAGCGCCGCCGCCTGCATGATCTGCCCGGACTGGCAGTAGCCGCATTGCGGCACCTGCTCGGCGATCCAGGCCTGCTGTAGCGGATGGCTGGCATCCGGCGACAGGCCTTCGATTGTCGTCACCTCCATTCCGGCCACGTCCTGAAGCAGCGTTATGCAGGAGCGCGTCGGCTCGCCGTCGACATGAACGGTGCAGGCGCCACATTGCGCGATGCCGCAGCCGAATTTGGTGCCGGTGAGTTTCAGATGCTCTCGTATCACCCATAGAAGCGGGGTATCTGGCTCGGCGGCGAGATCCACCGCCCGTCCATTGATCGTGAACGCTGTCATGGCTATTGTTCCCTTAACCGGCGCAATCATCGGATTTCTTCCAGTGATGATGGCAACGTTATCCGCTCTATCCGTAGACATCCACGACTATGCCATCATGAATATTTCAAGAATTTGATTATTACTTCAGATGTTTCCACATTGTCGGAGACGTTGTTATAAAATAGCCTGTTGAGGAAATGCGATCTATGCTGTAAAGTCCGTATTATCTTCGCAATCGTCCGGGAGGCCCATGGATCCGCTCTCAGATGTGCTGTCGCTGCTTAAGCCACGCAGTTATGTGTCCGCCGGCTTCGATGCAGGGGGAAACTGGTCAATCCAGTTCTCCGATCAGCACGAACTTATCAAATGCTACGCTGTGGTTTCCGGCGGGTGCTGGCTCACCGTGGAAGGTGTTGCCGATGCGGTGCGGCTGGAGAAGGGGGACTGCTTCGTGCTGCCGAGCGGGCGGCCTTTCCGCCTCGCAAGCGACATGACTTTGACGCCTGTCGGAGCCGGCACGATTTTTCCCCCCGCGCGGGCTGGCGGCGTCGTGACGTATAATGGCGGCGGTGATTTCTTTCTTGTCGGTAGCCGCTTCGCTGTCAGTGGCAATCATGCCGGCATGCTGCTGGGCATGCTGCCGCCCATCGTGCATATCCGGAAAGAAACGGATCAGGCGGCGCTGCGCTGGTCGGTGGAGCGGATGATGCAGGAACTGCACGAGCCGCAGCCGGGCGGTTTCCTGGTCGCGCAACACCTCGCCCACATGATGCTGGTTCAGGCCTTGCGCCTGCATCTGGCGGAAGGGCTGGGAGGTGGCGTTGGGTGGTTCTTCGCGCTGGCAGATAGACAGATGGCTGCTGCGATCAACGCCATGCACGACGATCCGGCGCATCGCTGGACGTTGCAGGAGCTGGCGGAGCGTGCCGGCATGTCGCGATCGACCTTTGCCCTGAAATTCAAGGAGATGGTTGGGACGTCGCCGATGGAGTACCTGACGAACTGGCGAATGCTGTTGGCGGGGGACAGGCTGGCAAATTCCAGCGACCCAATTTCCGTCATTGCCCTGTCGCTCGGCTACGAATCCGAAAGCGCCTTCAGCACGGCCTTCAAGAGGGTCATGAACTGCACACCACGGCAATATGGCCGTGGCCGGAACCCCGCTTCCCCTTCAACGTTCAACACGCGCCCAGAGGACACGGCCGCTGCCCGCTGGCTGAAAGCCGGTTGATCCGACCCGAGCCGAAGGGAAATCTCAGCCGCCGCTTAGCGCCCGCACCACATTCGGCAGCGCCGGCAGCGTCAACAAAACCGTGCCGGCAAGCCAGATAGACGAAACGACGATGCTTCTGGGCTGCGCCGACCAGCGCTCATAGAGCGCGGCCGGCACGCCGGCGAGCATGATGGTTATCGTCGACAGGATCAGCGCACTTGCCATGTAGACGATCTGACTTAGGGGGGGCGCCCAGGCCGGATACCAAACCGGATAGAACAGGAACACCATCAGCACCCAAGGCGAAAAGATACCGTTGACGATTGCGACCGCCATGACAGGCACAAGAGCGTTTCTGTCCATCGCCTCAACCCCCCTGTGAAGTCATCGGCGCGATGCCGAAATTGATCAGCAAGACGAGATAGCTGATGCGCAAGGCCATAAGCCAGAGCACGCTGAAGACGATCACAACCGGCTGGGTCAGGATCGACGGCGTGACGGTCCGCACGATCCGCAGGAATGGGTCGGTGACGGTCTTGAAGAAGCGCCAGATGTAGTTGTCCCAGCTTTCGGGCACGAAGAGGCCGAGCAGGAGACGCCCCATCAGCGTGTACATCACCGCGGCAAGGATGAAATTCGGTAGGTGGAAATACCAGTAAGACCAGAAATCGTTCATGTGGATTTTCCAAGGAGCGGCGGCGCCGCGTTATGCCAGCGACGCCCCCGAAATGAAAGCGGGGTCCGTCGCCGGACCCCGCCTCGAGCGCCGATCGCTATGCGAGATCAGGCGATCTTTTCTTCCATCATCTGCTTGCCGCGAGGCACACGGATTTCCTCGATGAAATCCTGCATATCCCGGGACGGCGCCTTGGTGAGAAGGCTGACGATGATCATCACGGCGAAGCCCACCGGCAGACCAAAGGCCGCCGACGAAATGTTCTTCACGCCCCACCACAGTTCCATATTGGGCGTCGCCTTGTCGAAGTCGGCGCCGTACTGCGTCATGACGAGATAGAAGATGGTGATGCCGAAGCCAGCGATCATGCCGGCGACAGCGCCAGCCGAATTGGCCCGCTTCCACCAAACGCCGAGCACCAGGGCTGGGAAGAGCCCGCCGGCTGCAAGCGAGAACGCCCACGACACCATCGACAGGATGTCCGACGGCTTGGTCGATGCGACGTAAGCAGCCAGCACCGCGACCATAACCAGCAAGATGCGCGACACGATCAGACGCCGCGACGTCGGCGCGTTCTGGTCGATCATCTTGTAGTAGATGTCGTGGCTGAGCGCGTTGGCGATGGCCAGCAGCAGGCCGTCCGCCGTCGACAGCGCGGCGGCAAGACCACCGGCGGCGACGAGGCCCGAGATGACGTAAGGCATGCCGGCCATTTCCGGCGTGGCCAGCACGATCATGTCGGCGTTGAGGTTGATATCGGCAAACGAAAGTGCCGTCACGCCCTTTTCGGCGCAGGCCGCGACGATCGCCGCGGTGTCTGTCGCCGCTTTGCCGCAAATCTGCACGAGCGTATTGTCGGCAGCGGCCCAGCGCATCATCCATCCGGCTTTCTCCGAGATGTTTTCAGGCGTCAGGCCGGACGCCACCAGGTCGAGCATCGTCCACTTGGCGAACGCCGCATAGGCGGGCGCCGTGAAGTAGAGGATGAAGATGAACAGCAGCGACCAGGCGACCGAAACGCGCGCCTCACGCACCGACGGGGTGGTGAAGTATCGCATCAGGACGTGCGGCAGTGACGCCGTTCCGACCATCAGGCAGAGGATCAGCAGGAAGTAGTTCTTGGCATCATAGCCACCATGCACGAATGGCGTGATGTGGTGCACCGTGATGCCCTGCGCCGTCTCAAGCGCGGTGATGTTCGCCAGCGCCTGGCCCTGCATCAATTGCGGGATCGGCACGCCGGTCTTCACCGTCGACATCCAGATGACAGGGATGAGATAGGCGATGATCAGCACGATGTACTGTGCGACCTGCGTCCAGGTGACGGCGCGCATGCCGCCGAGCATCGAGCAGACCAGAATGCCGGCGAGGCCGACATAGACTGCGACGTTGAAGTCGATTCCCAGGAAGCGGGCCGAGATCAGCCCGGTGCCGAAAATCTGCGCGACCACATAGGTGAACGAGCAGGAGAACAGAACGACCACGCCGATCAGACGGGCAAGATTGCCGCCATAGCGCGCCGACAGGAAGTCGGGAACCGTGTAGGCGCCGAACTTGCGCAGATAGGGTGCAACGAGGATGGCCACGAGCACGTAGCCGCCGGTCCAGCCGAGCACGAAGCCGAGGCCGTCATAGCCGAGCAGGTAGAGCGAACCGGCCATACCGATGAAGGAAGCCGCCGACATCCAATCGGCGCCGGTCGCCATGCCGTTGTAGAGCGCCGGCACGCGCCGCCCGGCGACGTAATATTCGCCAACATGCATGGTGCGGCTCAGGACGCCGATCACCGCGTAGATGACGATGGTAAAGCCCATGAACAGGTAGCCGATTACAACGTTTTCGACACCCAAGGCGCTCAAGATAGCCATCAGGATGATGAAGGCTATGAAGCCGCCGGTGTAGATGCCGTAGATGCGGCCGAGGTTGGAGGTGAAATCGCCTCCGCCTGCCGTAGTCGCTGTCGTGTTAGCCATTGAAGCCCCCCCAATCATTCTTCATTGACATGATGCTCTTCGTCGATCGCGTTCTGGCGCCGTGCGAACCAGAACAGCATGACGACGAAGGCGATGAGCGAGCCCTGAGCGGCCATGTAGAAACCGAGCGGAAAGCCAAAAATGACGATGGTGTTGAGTTGCTCCACGAACATGTGGATAACGTAACCGAAGAACACCCACAGTCCCAGCATGACGAACATGAGACTCTTGGTCTTGTTCCAATAACTTACGCGGTCTGGCGTCGCCATAGCGTTGAACCTCCCTTGGTTGGCAGCTTGCGAACCGTCTCGAGCGCAAGGCGCCGTTTAAAGCTTGCCTCTTCCGCTAGCGCGGAAGTCCTCCGGCATATGTTGCGGCCAGGTATAGAATCAGCCGACCGTAACTTTATAGGAGTAACACTTCTTGCCGCTGCTGTTCATACGACTTTAGAATCGGTGGGAGGACTGGAGAATCGGTGAGAGGAACTTGGTGCGTAAGAGGGCTGGCGGTGCGGCGTGACGGAGGCTAAACGGTTAACATCGGTTGGAACAAAACCGAAGGGAGAGCGCCATGGGCCTGCTGAACGATTTGTTGCCCGAGTTCCTGCGCAAGCCGCAGCCGATCGGCAGCGTCGGCGAACTGGCTGACTTCATGGATTCGCGCGCCGCCTTCCTGGCGCAGAAAAGCATCGTCGAGTTCTGCCGCGTCAGGGCAGGGGTCTACTGGCAGAAGCTGTTCAGCGAGAAGGAGTTCCAGGCGGCGCTCAACCATTCACGCTGGCGCGCCTACCCTGCGTGCTATGCCATCGTGGCGGAAATGGTGGAGGGCGCGCTGCGCGAACCTGCCGGCTTGCGCCAGCGGGGTCTGCCGGCGGCGCTGGAAAAAGTGGCCCTGGCAAGCTTCTCCAAATATGCCGTTCCGGAGGGCTCGGCCCCCTCTTTCTGGGAGGACGCCGCCGAACTCACACGTCAGCGCCTCGCCGCCACGCAGATCGGTCCGCCGCGGCCGGTGCGCGAAATCCCCGAGCCGCTGGCGCGAACGGTTTTCGAGATGGTCCCGATCCACCCCAATCTCCTGACCAACGACTACGATTACATTTTCAACTTCCTGAGAATGAATCTGCTGCGCGCGAATGAGGATTTCCTTGAGCAGGCTGACCGCAGCGCCCTCGTCGACGAACTGCTTGGTGCCGCGCGCATCTGAGCTTTGTTCCTGCCGATATCCAGGGCTTCGCCTTCGGCCTTGCACTGTCCAATAGTCGCCAGCTATGCGAACATCAGGTCCCGCACCAGGTCGGGTGCCGACTGAAGGCGCTTAATGAGGCTCTTGAGCTCTATTTGCTGCTCGCGCGTCAGGGCATTGACCTCGATGCGGTTGGATACCGGTATACCGGCGTAGATGTCATGCGTCTGCTGAGCGAGCAGCAAGCCGATCAGCATGGCATGACCAGCCTGCATCGCCTTCATGTCGCGCTCGCCGCCAATATCCAGCGCGATTAGTTTCTCGAGCCGGGCACGTGTGCTCCGCTCGCGGATGCCATGGCGAATTGCAAGCGTGCGTGCGGTCGCGACGATCGGAAAAAGGCCATGCTTTTTGATGTTCAGCCGGCCATCTTCAAGCTGAAAGCCGCCAAAAACAGTGAAGGGATTGCCGGTTGTCATCTGCTCGCCGAGAAGCTTTGCGAACACCGGCTCGGCGTGGCCACGCTCATATGCATATTCGATGAACTGCGCGGCCAGCGTCGTGTCGCCGTGAACCGGCCGCAGATCGTAGACGATATCGACGTTGAGCAGGTCCTCCGGCCGTAGGCGGCGAACCCAATCTTCGACGCGCGCCTTCCAGGTGTCGAGACTTCCGCGGAATGGGGCATTCGCGGCCATTACCCCGCCTTTGCAATACGGCACGCCTGATATGTCGAGCATGTCGGCGAGCTTGGCGCCGAGAATTTTGAACCAGCGGTCTTCGGGCCCGTCCGGCTCGCCTTCTGCGAAGACGATTGCGTTGTCCTGGTCTGGGGCCATCAGGCTTTCGCCACGGCCGCCTGAGCCGAGCACGAGCGTGGCATAGGCGCAGGGCGGCGGGCCGTGGCCTTCGATTAGCATCTGCTGTTCGGCAAGCACAGCGGCGCGGCGGGTAAGCGAGCAAAGTTCGTCGCTGATGATTTCCGCCACCACGCGTGGGTCGATCGCTTCGCCGATCAGCGAACGTACCACGCCCGGCAGCATCGACCATGTGGCCGCCAGTTCGGCGGCGTCCTTGGCATGTTCGATCGTGTCGTCGAGATCGATGGCAGCGGCGGCGCGGAGCCTCAGCAGGTCACGCGACGAAAGCACGCCGACCAGCATGCCGCCGTCATCGCGGACAGCGAGGTGGCGGACTTTCAGCCGATCCATGCGGCCGATCGCCCGATAAGCGAAGGCGGCGGCGCGGATGCTTATCAGCGGTCGCGTTGCGATGCTTGCGACCGGCATGTCAAAAGCGCGCTCGGCGTCGGACGATATGCGGCGTAGCAGGTCACGCTCGGTAACGATGCCATAGTCCTCAATCGGCTGATCCGGCGTTCCTCGGTCGGACACGAGGACCGAGCTGATCTTGCGCTTCACCATGAGGTCGATGACCTGCCTTGTCGGCTTGGTCGACTTCACCACGACCGGCGGGCCGCTCATCAGGCTGCCGACACGATGGCGATAGGCATAGGGATCAACCGGCTGAAACGCGGGAGCCTGGGGTCGCGACACCGGCTCGGCCCAGCCGGCGCGATGGCCGGCTTCGAGAGCGTCCGAAAGGGCAAGGCAGGCGACCTCTGCCTCTCCGAGTGTTCGGATGTTGCGCTTGCGCAACTCCGGAATCAGCGCGGCAAAGATGTCTCCCGCCGCGATCGCATCGCCCAGAGCCGAATGGCGGCCAGCTATCTCCAGGCGAAGCCAGGCGGCGATCGTTTCCAGCGAATGGTCTGCCAGATTGGGATTTGCTATGGTTGCAAGAAGCCGGACGCACAGCGCCCGAGGCTTTTTCCAGGGCAAACGGGCGCGTCGGCATTCGCGCTCCCATACCGCCAGATCGAAGCCGATCGAGTGGCCGACGAGGATACGGTCCCCGACGAACTCCTGGAATTGCGCCCATGCGTCCAGGAAGGTCCCGGCCCCGTCAACATCGGCATCCGTGATGCCGTGGACGAGCGAGACCTCGGACGGGATCGCTTCGCCGGGATCGATGAGGAGATCGAGCTGAGGTTGCCGGACGACCTTGCCATGCGCGATGCCGATCGCGCCGATCTGGATCACGCGTGCCTTTGTGGCGTCGGGCCCGGTTGTTTCGGTGTCGACGGCCGCAGCCGCAATTGCTATCAGCGGTGTCGCGCCGGTCGCCGGCTTCAATTTGGTCCCTTTCGGCATAG
Organism: Mesorhizobium sp. M6A.T.Ce.TU.016.01.1.1; assembly: GCF_003997065.1. Taxonomy (NCBI): domain Bacteria; kingdom Pseudomonadati; phylum Pseudomonadota; class Alphaproteobacteria; order Hyphomicrobiales; family Phyllobacteriaceae; genus Mesorhizobium; species Mesorhizobium sp. M6A.T.Ce.TU.016.01.1.1. Next base: position 70,631 of record NZ_RZTJ01000001.1, read on the forward strand.
CCGATAGCATTCCTCTGCCGGATGTCCCGGCTTGCCGAGACAGCGCTCTGTCGATGCCGGAAAGGTCGATCTTGCTTGCCCTGCAGCATAGCCGATCCCGGAGAGAAGCGCGGGCCGCGAAAAGACGTTGAACACCGCGCAAGTGGAGGGCGGCCGCGATGTCGGCTGTAATGCGCCACAAGCGGTCATTTGGGTCCTCGCCTATCTTCGACTAGCTCGGGCCGGAAGTGGGACCGATCGCTTCCAGCGGTAATCATAGCAGACATTCAGTCGTGCAGGAGCGAAGTTATTGGCTGATCGTTGGGGGCCTTTGCCTTCGCTCAGTAGGAACGTCGCTAAGGGGCGAGACGTGACCCTGGTGGCGGCGCAAGGCGGTGGCTGACGATCTGCCGGCCTCTGACACTAATCCCGGCCCTGACGGTCAAGAGCTTCTCGACTATGCCAAAGGCGGTCACGAATGCCTTGCGATATGTTCGACAAGGCGAGGTGCTTCCTCGGCGATCGTCAAGATGATGCCTGACTTGCGTGTGGAGGCGAAGTCCAGCCCTGCGAAGTAAAGGCCCGGCAGGGCGGCCACGCCATCCGCGTGAACAGGCTGTCCCGCGCTGTCGAGCGCACCGGGAAGCCTCATCCAACTGAAATCGCCCCTAAAACCCGTGCACCACACCACGCTCGTTACGCCGGAGCGGGAGAGATCGAGCGAACCGATCGTCGGGTTCGGCTGACGCATCGCGACCGTCTCCGCCGGGTCGGGCTCCGCAACGGGTGCATCGATCCCGGCGCGGCTGATATAGTCGTCGACATGGCGTTTGACATTTTCGGAGGCTTCATCCGCAAAGCGGGCATTCGCTTCGAGATCGTCGGCAAACGAGAGGCTGCCGCCATCCTCGATGCCGGTGAGGCGCCCAAGAAGCACGACACCCTGCGCGCTCAGCGCCTGAAGGCTTATCGTATGCATCGACCCGAGCACACCACGCGGCGGGATGCGTCCCGCAAGTCGAATGACTTCCTCCCGGCGCACGTCGAGAAACCCGCTTTCGAGCAGCCAGACCATGATGTCGCGACCCCGGTAGCGCCGTGGGAGCCGTCCGACACGACTGGTCGCAAGGAAGACCGTTCGACCCACGTCCGCCAATTCCTCCGCGATCTGAACACCAGATTGGCCGCCTCCGACCACCAGCACCGCTCCATCGGGCAGATCGGCAGCGCTGCGGTAGCCGGAGGCGTCGATCTGGTGGAGAGCTGGCGACAACGCGGTGGCCCAGACCGGGCGCACCGGACAATTCAGGCTGCCGCTTGCGACGATCACATTGCGCGCCCAAAGCGTGCCGTGTGAGGTGGTCAGCCGATAGGCGCCATTCTCGTGCGTGAGTTCGCTTACCGCAGTATCCGGTTCGATCGGCAGCGCGTTGCGCCCAGCGAAATCCTCAAGGAGAGTGACGAACTGATCGCGCGTCAGGGCACCATCCGGATCCGGACCGTCATAGCAATCGCCCGGCATGACGGTCTGGACGTTGGGAGTATTCATCCGAAATGAATCCCATCGCTGTGTAAGCCAGGTCTCTCCTATGCGGCCCCGCTCCAATACGCTGTGGCGCAGGCCCCGTCGCGCCAGCCAATAGCTGACACCCAGGCCGGCCCAGCCGGCCCCGATGACGACAGCATCGAGAACATCGCCGCCGTCAGTCATTTGCTGCGGTGATCTCATAATCGCCCCCCCCGGCGATCTCGCCAGCCCCGCGCAGCATTAAGCCTTGTCCATGGCAATGAGTCCAGCACCGCCGATTTCCGTCCGACTGGCCGAGCGCATTCCGGTTCGCCAGCGCCGCCGGCCGCGTCGATGGCCAAATTTTAGGCTGTGGCGCTCGCAAAGTGCGCCGGTCGGTCCGGAGCTGCGCCCTCACGTCCATCCGAATCCCGGAGGTTCACCCGTCCAGGCGGCATATTCGCCTTAAAGTGATTTTGATACGGTCGAAGCGCTCGCACATTGTCGGCCAGTTTGTTGCCGAGGCAGCCGATGGACGAGATCAAGCGGGTTGCTGTGGGATGCATCGGGCGCGCCGTTATGTTCGGATCGCTTGCCATCGGCTGTGTCATGATCGGCTTCTCCTTCAACCCGGTATCCGCCTTCCGCGCCGGCGCGTTCCTCACGCTGACCATGGTTCTGGCGTTGATGTGGAAAGCCACGACCGCAGGCAGCAAGAATCCCAAGCACACCGAAGTCTGGCTCTATCTCGACGAGAAGTCGCGCCCAGCCGATGGCCCGGCGCGACGGGTGTTTGGCACCATCATGAGCGACGTTTACAAACTCTACGCCCGGATCGCGCTCGGCGTTGCGGTCGGCTTCTTCCTGGTGTCGCTCGTGCTGATGCTGTTCGGTCTGGAAGCTTACAGGCCGCCCAGCAGATAGGAGGCCGCTCCGCCCATCCCCGTCCCTCCGCCTGCAGGAGCCCGGGGTTTTTATCACTTGGCCGATCAGGCTCGAAGCATAGCTCTAAGCAGAAAACAAACCAAATTATCATCATAATTGAGAAAAACATTCTAAGAATCGCTGGAAAATAGCACTCGACAAAGTCTACTGATTTTATAGATTAACCGCCGAAGACGGAGGTCGATATGTCCTATTTCCAGAACGCCCGGACTGCCCGCAAAGGCCAAAGGCTTGGTTCTGACCAGACTTGGCGGCCGGCCTATGCAGGCGCCTTTGCCTACCTCGTTTTTGCCCTTGCGTTTGTGTTCACCGGAGCGGTTGTTCTGGGCCTTATCCCTTGACCATGAAGTCCCGAGCCGTCGGGCCCTGAATGATCAGGGGTAGCGACCTGCCGCTTTCAGAATACCGGAGTTGAATGAACCGAATTCAGGTGCGCTTTTGCGCGCCCGTGATCCCAACGTGATGGAGGAGATGGCAATGCCGATCGAGTTCACGCATGTTCCCGGTAAAGCTCACCCCGCCGACTCAACCGTGCCGTTTTTCTACGATTTCGCGGAAACCGCGACAAAGCTGTCGCTGGTCGAGGACATCGGTTTCCAAAAGATCGTCGTCGACGATCCGGCTGGGCTGCTAACCAATATGGATATTGCCGCCCAGGCGCTGAGCCGCACCTCGTCGCTGGAGGTCGTTCTCGCACATTGGGCGGGTGTGATCGAGCCGACGGTGGCGGCGCGGCAATTGGCAGCCCTCGACGCAGAAAGTGGCGGTCGGCTGTCGCTCAGGATGCTCAGCGAGCCGCTGAGCGACGACGACGCCGAGGCACGTCCGGTCGGCCATACGGTCGTCTGGCAGCGGATCGACGAATATCTGGTGCTGCTGAAGCGGTTATGGTCGAACGACAGGCCGTTCGATCATGAAGGCGCCTTCTACAGCGTCAGGGCCGGCTATGTGCCGCGCAAGGGACCGCATGGCGCCGACATGACCATCCGCATGGGCGGACAGTCCGGAACGGCGCTCAAGGTCGCCGGGCGGCATGCCGATGTCTTCGAGCTGACGCCGGGTTCGCTCGACGAGATCCGGCAGCTGATGGAGCGGGTGCGCAGTGCCGCCGCCGAACACGGCCGGGCCGGCAAGCTGCGTTTCGCGCTTCCCGTCCGGATCCGTTCGGAGGACAAAGCCGCCTGCCAGAAGGCGGTCGAAATTGCCGGGCCTCCGGCGCAAGTCGCGCTGGCGCTGCTTCCTTACGCGGCCTTGGGAATCCAGGAATTCATGATCGTCGGCGTCGACAGGCCGCGCGAAATCGCGACGGCTGGCCGCGAGGTGATCGCGCTGTTGCGCAACTCGCTGGCGCGTCGCGAGGCCGATGCCCCGCAGCCCGAGGCGTTTGCATCCCGCGTGGTCCGGGAAACACGTGCCGCAGGCTGAACGCTGGTTATTTCAGGACGCGTTCGACAATGTCGCCGAAGGTCGGCGGGTCGAACGCCGGCAGAATGAGAGGCTCGACGAAGCCGTCGCGCCGGGCCGTCAGCACATACTGCATCATGGCCTCGTTATCAGGCATTTCAAAAACCTGAACGAAGTCATAGGCGCCGAGCGTGGCATAGAAGGCGACGGATTTGCCGCCAAGTGCGGCAACCCGCTCCTCGCTGATTTTCCGGCGATCGGGGCTGCCGGCAAGCTCAGCCAGCCCCTTGTCGGTCAACCGCATCAGCGAGACGTAAAGCCGGCCGGTCTTGGCTGCGGCGGGTGTGTCGGCAGTATCTTCGGGCATATCAGTGCGCCTTGCCGGAGAGTAGCGACAGCGCAGCGATAACGGCGCTTGAATCGGTCAGCGCGCCGAAAATCCCATTTTCGACCGTCACCATGTGGAGTGCGGCCTCATGCGCATATCTGTCGCCGCTGGCGCAAGCATCCGTGATCGTCAGGCACTGGAAATTCCGGTCGCAGGCCTCGCGCAAGGTCGTGTGCACGCAGACATCGGTCGTGCATCCTGAAAACAGCAGATGCGTGATGCCCTGCGCGCGCAGCACGTGCTCGAAATCGGTGTAGGTGAAAGCGCCATTGCAGGTCTTGTCGACGATGATGTCCTCAGGCGCGACGTCGATCTCGGGAACGATCTGGAAGCCGGGGCTCGAACGCAGCAGGATGTCGGTACCCTCAAGGCCGGCCCGTTTGCGGCGCCATTTCTCATAAGGCGTCATGTCGGCCATGTCGGCCCGGTAGCCTTGCCTAGTGTGGATGATTTTCAGGCCTGCCGCGCGGGCGGCCGCGATCAGGCGGTTGACCGTCGGCAGGATGGCTCGCAGCGGGCTCGGATCGTATCCCTGCTTGGCGAAATAGCCAGATGTCGACAGGAAATCCTCCTGCATGTCGATGACGACAAGAGCAGTATGTCCAGGCACCAGCCTGCCGTCGTAAGGAAAATCGAAAGGCGTCGCCTTGATCATTTTTCTCTCTTCTCCAGCGAGATATGTTTCGCCGGCTCAAGACCCCCGGGTTTCGTTCGGCAGGACGCCGATAGCGGACGGGTCAATCCGGCAGTCGATGACTTGTCCGGGAACGGCCGCGACGGCTGCTTCCGAGCGCAGCGTCGCAACCATCTGTTCGCCGGTCGCCGTCCGCAGCAGGATGCGTTCCAGCGCGCCGACAAAGGAATTCTCGACGACCGTCGCGCGAAAGCCGATCTCGTCGTCCGTTGCCTGCCCGATGCAGATGTCCTCGGGGCGCACCCACACGGTCAGACTGTCGCCGGGCCGTTCGCGGTCTTTGACCAAGGGAAAGCCGAAGCGCGTGCCGAACGCCTCGACCATCGTCTCGTCATCATCGGCACGATGGCCGGACAGGAAATTGTTCTCGCCGAGAAAACCGGCGACGAAGCGCGTCGACGGTTTTTTGTAGAGGTCGCGGGGCAGCCCGATTTCGACGATGCGGCCATGATTGAACACCGCGATGCGATCGGACATGGCGATCGCCTCCTCCTGGTCGTGGGTAACGTAGACGAAGGTCACCCCGGTCTCGCGATGCAGCCGTTTCAGTTCCTTCTGCATGGATTCGCGCAGCATGCGGTCGAGCGCCGAAAGCGGCTCGTCGAGCAGCAGGATGCGCGGCCCGAAGGCCAAGGCGCGGGCGATGGCAACGCGCTGCTGCTGACCGCCGGACAGTTCGCGCGGCTTGCGCTCGGCCAGATTGTCGAGGCCGACCAGCGACAGCATCTCGGCCACCCGCGCGGCGATCTTCGGCTTCTCCCATTTGCGGACGCGGAGGGAGAAGGCGATGTTGTTGGCGACCGAGAGATGCGGGAACAGCGCATAACCCTGGAAGACGAAGCCGAAATTGCGGTCCTCGGGGTCGACATGGGTGATGTCCTTGCCGTCGAGGCGGATCGTGCCCTTGCTCGGCGTGGTGAAGCCGGCCAGCGACATCAGAAGCGTCGTCTTGCCGGACCCCGAGGGTCCGAGCAAGGTGACGAACTCTCCCGCCTCGACCGAGAGGTTGATCCCGGTCAAGGCGGTAACCTTGTCATAGGTCTTTTCGAGATCGTCGATGACTAGCAATGCCATCAGTTCGAGACCATATCAGATCGGGTCCCTGATCAGCGGTGCGGTCGAGCAATGCAGACCGCCGCCGCCGAGCTCGACCGTCTCGTAATTGCAGGTCAGCACGGTGATCCCGGCCGCGTCGAGCCTGTCGGCCAGGCGCTTCGAGCGGCTGCCATGCATGATCACCCGGCCGGGCGCGACGGCCAGGCAGTTGAGCGACATGGCGCTGTCCTCGGGAGGCAGTTCGATCATCTTGATGCCGCGCTTCTCCAGATATTCGATGAACGGGTAGGGCAGTTCGTTGACATTGACGATCGCCGTCTCGACGTCGACCATAATGAAAGCGCCGTCGATGTGAATACGGTATCCCGGCATCGGCACCTTGATCAACTCGACACCGAGGCCTGCGAGGATGCTCTCGACCTGCCGCACGCCTTCCGGGTTGCAGGCGATGGAGACCGTGCAGACGGCGGTCTTGGCATCGATGAAGGCAAAGCCGCCGCCTTCGAAGACGGCCGATCCATGGATGGTGCCGAGGATCGGGCATCCGGCTTTGGCCAGCGCCCGTGTCACCGGCAGTTCCTCGCCGCGGCGCACCCGCCGCGCCAGGCGGGTGACGATGGCGCCGCCGGGAATGCCGATGACGCTGTCGCGCGTGTAGATCTGCTTCATCGCGCCGGGAGCGGCCTTGTCGACGAGGATGACGTCGACGCCTTCCGAACGCAGCAATCCCGTGAATTCATCATGGGCGCGCTGCATGGCGGGCAGGTCGGGCATCGTGCGGCCCATCCAGTACCAGCCCTTTTCCGGATCGCCGAAACCGCCGACCTCGGGCATCGGCTTGTTCTCGACAACGGAAAGCTCGTCGCCGGGGCGATGCATCAGGACGGCGCGCAGCTTGCCGACATCGTTCGAGCAGCCCCAATGGCGGCCCCATACCGGGATCTGCTCCTCAGCCGTGTCGAAGCCCGGTTCCGGAACGGAGCCGAAGATGCTGAAGAACTTGTTCTCACGGTACTCGTTGTCGCTCATCGCGGTGCTCATGGGTATTCCTTCCTTTCGATTGTTTCCGAGGTGTTTGAATTAGAATTTCTGTTGCCTTTGCCTGCGTTCGTTCAGCGCTCTTGCGACCAGTGCCAGCACGGTGACGACGAGCAGGACGGTGGCGATTGCCGCCAGCGCCGGATCGACGGCATCCTGGATGCTCGTCCAGATTCGGCGCGGCAGCGTGACGACGGCGCGTCCGGTGATGAAAAGCGTTACCGTGATCTCGTCCCAGGACGCGACAAAGGCGAGCAGGGCGCCGGCGGCAACGCCGGGCACGATATTCGGCAGGATCACCTTGCCGAAGACGGTCATCGGCCTGGCGCCGAGGCTTCTCGCCGCCTGCACCAGCCGCTGGTCGAGGTTGGAGAGCGACGCGCCGATGGCCAGCACGGTCAGCGGCAGGGCCAGCACGACATGCACCAGGACGACGCCGGTGTAGCTGTCGAGCAGCGACAGCCGCGCCCAGAGCTTGACCATGCCGACCGCGTAGATGATCGGCGGCACGATCATCGGCGACAGCAGGAGGATGCGCATCAGGGACGGCCACCAGCCGCCCGCCGCCCAGGCGCCGACGGCGAAGGCGACGCCGAGAGCCGTGGCGATCGCCGCGCAGGCAAGCGCGATGCCGGCGCTGGTCAGCATGCTTGGCAGCCAGCCCTTGCTCCAGTCGGTCAGTGCCGCGAAATGCTCGGTCGATATGCCGTCCTGCGGCAAGGACAGGTAGTCGCGGTCGGTAAGCGCGACCGGTATCACCACCAGGATCGGAACGAACAGGAAGCCGAGCAGGCACCAGGCCACAAAGCGCGGCAAGCCAACTTCGACGATGCGCCGGAGCCTCATTGCTGCGGCCTCGCGACGAAGGCGGCGCGCAGCGCCGGGCTGCGCATGGCAGCGAAGACGACGATGCCGACCACGAGTAGCAGCATCGTCGACAGCGATGTCGCCAGATCCCAGCGCGAGGTGCTCGATATCTGCACCGAGATGTATTCGGCGATCATCAAGGTTTTGCCGGCGCCGAGCAGAGCAGGCGTGACCAGGAAGCCGAGTGAGAAGACGAAGACGAACAACGTCGCCAGCGCAATGCCGGGCAGGCTGAGCGGCAGCCAGACGCGCCAAAAGATCGTGGCCGGGCGCGCGCCCAGCGAGCGCGCCGCCTGCATGATGCGGCGGTCGATGTCGGACAAATTGGCATACAGCAGCAGGATGGCGAACGGCATCATGTAGTGCACCATGCCGATGGTGACGCCAAAGAGATTGTAGACGAGGTCGAGCGGGTTCGAGATGACGCCCATCTCCATCAAAGCGCTGTTGAGAACGCCGCGCCGGCGCAGGATGGTGATCCAGGAAAATGCCCTGACCAGCACCGATATCCAGAACGGCACCAGCACCAGGAACAGTGAGATGCGGCGCCAGCCTGCCGACATGTGGATGATGGCGAAGGCGACGATATAACTCGCCAGCACGGTCAGCACCGTCGTCATCAGAGACACTTTGAGCGTCGTCATGACGACGCGGCCCACGGCTGCGTTGGCGAACAGGCTCTGGTAGTTGGCAAGGCCGAACTTCGGCTCGGTCAGGCTCAATGCCAGAACCTGCAGGATCGGCACCGCATAGAGGCCGATCGCCACCAGGCTGGCGGGAACCGTCAGCAGCAGAGCTGTTGTCTTGAAATTGCGCATCGGATCAAATTCGCATCGGATGAGGGGCCGCCGCCTTGCCGGCGGCAGCCTTCCCTGTTGGCTCGTCAATCAGCTCGAGATGAAATCCAGATACTTGTTCTGGAGTTCGGTCTCGTGTTCCGCGTAATAGGCGGGGTTGAGCATGATCTGCGAGGCCGCGTTCTCCTTCGTCGTCGGGTTCACGGCGGCGTCCGCCGGCGTCATCAAGGCCAGGGTCTTGGGATTGGAAGGCCCGTTGCCCATGATCTGCAGCAGCACGAGCTGACCGGCCGGATCGAGTGTCGAATTGATGAAATCGAACACTTTCTTGCCGGCGGGATTGCCCTTGGGAACCGACCATGCGCTGGCCGAAAGGATGTTCTGTTCCCAGATCCATTTGAACTTGTCGGGCGTCTCCTTGTTGAGCAGGTTGGCGCGGGTGTGCCAGATGTTGCCCATCACGACTTCGCCCTCGCGGAACAGCTGCTGCGTCTGTGCCCCGCCTTCCCAGAAGATGATGTCGGCAAGCATCGGCTTCAGCTTCTTGAACGCCCGGTCGACATCGAGCGGATAAAGGTCGGCGGGCGCGACGCCGTCAGCCAGGAGGACGAATTCGAGCTGGCCCTGGATCCATTTGCACATGGTGCGCTTGCCCGGGAACTTCGCCGTGTCGAAGAAATCTGCCCAGCCGGTGGGTGCTGCGCCCTTGGTCGCTTCAGCGTCATAGGCGAGCACGTTCGAATAGACATAGTTCGAGACGCCGAACTCGCCGGCGAAATTCTCGGGCACCTGCGATTTGTCGACGATCGTGTAGTCGATCGGCTCGACCAGATTGCCCTTGCCCAGTGTCAGCGAGTCGATCATGCCGCCGTCGGTGGCGTCCCAGATGACCTTGCCGGACTCGACCATGGCCCTGATTGTTCCGACCGCTGGCCCGGCCCCGTCGATCACCACTTTCATGCCGCTCTTCTTGGTGAAGGGGTCGCCATAGGCCTTGGCGAAGGCGTCCGCCGCGGCACCGCCCCAGTTGCAGACGACGATTTCGGAGGCGTCGGCCTGGGCAACACCCGGCTTGAAGGCGGCCGCAAGTCCGAGGCCGCCGAGGGCAAAGAGGAAAGATCGGCGATCGATCTCACCGCGGTTGAATTTTTCCAGCGCGATCTGCGCCGCGTCTTGTGCGAAATGCGAGATTGTCATTTTTCATTCTCCCATTGTTGATGGTGACTGCATGTCTTCGCGGATTTGATCCGTCTCTGTTGTCTTTCTGGGCCATGATCTTTTCGGGATCATGGCCTAGATTCCCACTCTTGCCGGCGGTCGATTTTCCGCTGAGGCGTTTCCTGCCAGTTTCCAATGCGCCTTGCGCGGCGCGGCCACGGAGTGGCGCACGACAAGCTTCACCGCGACCGGCGCCACGTCCGGAATCTCGGCGCCGTTGATGTGGTCGATCAGCAGTCCGACCGCCCGGCGCCCGAATTCCTCGGCGGATTGGTGGATGGCCGTCAGCGGCGGATCGAGAAGATCGACATTGCGGATGTCGTCGAACCCGACCAGCGACAGCTCGGCCGGCACGGTGATGCCGAGCTTGCGGCAGCCTTGCAAAATCCCCAGCGCCAGCATGTCGGCGGAGGCGAAGATGGCGGTCGGCGGACTGTCGAGGGCGGCGAACTGCAGGATGGCACGCAGGCCTGACTGTTCGTCGTAGTCGCCGAAGAAGACGTGATCGGGATTCACCCTCAGGCCACTATTCTTGAGACTGTCCTTGAAGGCGCCGAACCGTTCCCTGCTGCTGAGCAGCGCCGGCGGGCCGCCGACGAAGGCGATCGCCTCGTGCCCATGCGCCAGAAGATGATCGGTGGCAAGCTGGGCACCGAGACGGTTATCGGCAAACAGTCGCGGCGCCACGGCGCCCGGAACATCCTCGTCGACCAGGACGACGTTGCTGCAGGCATTGATCTTCTCGACCAGCGCGCCATCGTCCGGATGGTTGGTCATCAGCAGAATGCCGTCCACCTGCGCGTCGTCGATGCGCGACAGGAAGGCCAGTTCCTTGGCGGCGATGTTGCGGCTGTTGAACATCACCAGGCTGTAGCCGAGACGGCTCGCTTCCTCTTCCGCCGAACTCGCGATGGCGGCGAAAAACGGGTAGGAGATGTCGGAAACGATCAGGCCGATGGTTTCGCTGCGGCCCTTGCTGAGGCGTCGCGCGATGGCGTTGGGGCGATACTCCAGCTTCGCCACGGCCGCCCTGATGCGCTCGCTGGTTTCCGCGGGCAGCTTGATACGGCCGTTCAGGTGACGTGACACGGTGGTGACCGAGACGCCGGCCGCGTGCGCCACATTCCTGATCGTCGATGCAGCGGGCTTTTTCATCGGAGGCTCGGCCACATTCCTTCAACAGTGCAAACGTCAGCGGCCCTCATATCGACTTCTCCCGACAGCCGAGAGTTCAGCACAGGAAACCGGGTTTGTAAACCGCTTTACTAAACCGGTTTCGTGAATTGCGTTCTGTCTTCCGGATCATGGCGTGGTGCCGCCGCGAACATTCGACCGGCGAAAAGGATGGCTGCGGCAGGGCGTTCATGCTGATCTCTAACGAGCCGGCTAACAGTGGAATCTTCTGGCGCTATCTGGCCGCCAGCCGGTAGCGCTTGGCGGTGCGAAGGCCTCCGCTCATTGCCGGCCTTTCCACATCAGCACCATGAAGTAAGGCCCTCCGACCAGAGCAGCCAGCAGGCCCGCCGGAATCTGCCATGGGAAAATGAGCATCCGGCCGGCCCAGTCGGCCAAAACAAGGATCATGCCGCCAACGATCGCGGATGCGAAAAGCGGCGGCAAGGCTCGTTGGAAGCCGAGCATGCGGGCCAGGTGCGGCGCCATCAATCCGACGAAGCTCAGCGGTCCGATGACAAGCGTGGCTACTGTCGTCGGCACCGCAATAAGCACCAGCAGGATGACCCGAACGCGAAAGAGGCTAAGCCCGAGCCCGCGCGAGGCGGCTTCTCCAAGCGGCAGGATTTCCAGCCAGCGAATGGTGAGGGGCACGATGGCCAGCAGAGCAGTTGCCGTCACAGCTGCGATTGTCGCATCGACGGCCGTGGCCCGGTAGGTGGAGCCGGATAGCCAGCCGATGAGCGTATCGAGCCGAGGATCGCCGCTGGCGAGCATCACCGCCGAGAATGCCGACGCCATCGTCGCCACGGCGACACCGGAAAGCAGCAACCGATCATTCGCGATGGGCTGCCGGCGGCCGGTCTGCGAAACCATCGCCAGGCTGGCCAGAGCCCCGACGAGGCCGCCCGCGATCATCGCCGGGCGGCTGACATCAGAAGTCGCGACGAAGAGCAGCAGGATGCCTAGCGAGGCGCCGCCGGAAATGCCCAGCACCTCGGGCGCCGCCATTGGATTGCCGGTCATCCTCTGCATCAGCGTGCCGACCACACCCAGCATCATGCCAGCGGAAACCGCGACGGCGATGCGAGGCGCCCTGAGCGGCAGGAGGTCGGCAAGTTCGGCGGCCGAGGCCACGTGCCAGCCGGCCCCGCCTCGCCCGACAACAAGCGTGGCGTAGAGAAGAAGCGCCATCGCGAGGAGCCCGACCAGCAGACAGGCCCACCCTCTTCGCCTGCGCCCGGAAGACAGCATGGCGCCGTCCCGATCCGGGCTGGTGCGCAATTTCGGCAGGAGAAGAAACAGCAGCGGCGCACCGAGGAAAGCAGTCGCCACGCCTGCCGGGATTTCGGAGGTGAACGGCACGACCTGCACCAGTCGATCGGTCAGCCACAACAGCGCGGCGCCCGCTAGGGGCGCCCAGATCATGCGCTGGCGCAAGGTCCGTGCGCCGGCGAGCCTGACCAGCGCCGGCGCCGCAAGCGCCACGAAGCTGATGACGCCGACGGCTGCGACCACCATGCTGCTCAGCGCGACGGCGACAGTCATCCCGGCCAGCCGTGTCACCACGGGTTTCGTGCCGAGGCTTTCCGCACCCTCGTCGCTCAGGTCCAGAAGCCGTAGCGGCCGGAGCAGAACGAAGGCAGCAATGCCGGCCACCGCGAGCCATGGCGCGAAGCCGAGCACCACGGCGTCGCCGTTCTGGATCAGCGAGCCGCTCTGCCAGATGAAAAGCTCCTCGGAATATTCGCGATTGGCTGCCATCAGCAGGGCGCTCGCCGAACTGCATGTCAGGCTGATCACCAGGCCCGAAATGATGATCGCGACCGGCGAGAAACTCCGGCCCTGAGCCAGAGCCAAAACCGCCAGCGTCGACAGGGCGCCGCCGGCGAGCGCCACCCATTCGCGACCTTGCTCCAGCATCCACGGCGCGTAGAGCGTGGCGATCGTCAGGGCGACGGTGGCGCCCGCATTCGTGCCGATGGTCGTCGGCTCGGCGAGTGGATTGCGCAGCACCTGCTGGAGCAGCGTGCCGGTCAGGCCGAGCGCCGCGCCGGCCAGCAGGCCGATCGCCAAACGCGGCAGAAAGGCATGGCGATAGAGCAGCTGCCGCGGATCGGCAAAGTCCGTCGCCCCGAGCGATTGCCACCACATGTCGGCGGGCAACAGGCGCAAAAGCTGGGCAGCGGTAAGATATGCGGCGAGCACCGCCGGCACGCCGACGAGGGCGACGAGCATCCAGCCGCCTGCCACGAAACGAGCACGAGGGCCGGCCGTGGACTGCATGACGGTCATGCCCGGACCAGCAAATTTGCAAAACGGGCAGCGGCGGCAAGTCCGCCAAACGGCCATACCGGCGGGATTGTCCTTACGTTGCCGGCTTTGACGCAGGGAAGATTCGCCCAGAGGCTGCTTTGGTCGATCCTGATCTTCACATGCGGCGGGATCGGATCGAGGGAAATCACGCGAGCCTCGCCGATCGCAACCAGCTCTTCGATGCCCAGCATGGAAAACCCCCAGCCATCGGTCGGCGCCGTCCAGGCATTGGTGAGGCTCAGCCTATCGAGTACGTCCTGGAACAGACCGCCCTTGCCGTAAACACGGACGTGGCGGTCGTCGAACATGCTGACCACAGCGAGCGGTTGGCGTGCCTGTCCCGACAATTGTGCCCTGATCTGGGCGATTGCCGCCGCCGTCTCCTGGATAAGCCGCTGCGCCTCAGCCTCCCGGCCGAGTTGCAGGCCAAGTTTCAGCGTCTCAATTTCGGCCTGGCGATAAGGCGCCTCGGCACCGTCGTAGAAGGGCACGGTGTGCACTGGCGCGATCCGCTTGAATGGTGCTTCGTCGAGCCCGAAGCCATAGGCGCCGGTAATCAGGTCGGGCTTGAGTTCCAGGAGCAGTTCGAGATTGGGCTCGCCGCGCGAGCCGAGATCGATGCAGCCGGCGGGAAGAGCCGGACCCACGACCCAGTCGCGGTAACCCTTGATGTCGGCGACCGCGACTGGCCCGATGCCGAGCGAGATGACCATCTCGGCCGAGGTCCATTCGAGGCAAGCGATCCGCGGCGGCCGCGCCGCACGTGCCAGATCGCCGCGCAGACCGAGGCTCGTCGCGGCCAGGCCGGCAAGGCATCGGCGCCGCGTCAGGGATGCCAATTGGGTCCGGGCCTGCACGCGAGGGTCACCATGTGTACTTCACCGAGCCCTTGATCCGGCGACCCTCGCCATAAAAGCAGCCGAAGCTTTCTGCGAAGCAGGAGGCGACATAGCGCTTGTCGAACAGATTGCTGACATTGAGGTTCAGCTCGGCGCTCTGCCATTTGTAGTGGAGCGCGGCATCGACGAGCGTGACGGCCGGCACCTTGAACGTATTGGCGTCGTCGCCGTAGGTCGAGCCGACATAGCGGATGCCGGCGCCGAGGCCGAGGCCCTCCAGCCTACCGCTGCCGACAGTGTAGTTCGCCCACAGCGAGGCCGCGTGTGTCGGCACGCCGAAAGGCGTGTTGCCCTGGTTGCTCGTTCCATCCTCGTTGATGCTGGTCGGACTGGTGATCTCGGTGTCGAGATAGGTGTAGGCCGCCCTGAGGTCGAAGCCGGAATCAAGGCTCGCAACGCCTTCCAGCTCGATGCCGCGCGAGCGGATCTCGCCGGTCTGGAAGATGTCGTTGGGCGCGCCAACGCCGCCATAGCGCACGACATTCTGCCGGGTCAGGTCGAAGGCGGAAACGGTGACGAAGGAGTTCCAGCCGACCGGCTGATATTTCAGGCCGATTTCGTACTGCTTGCCGGTTTCGGGGACGAGGGGATTGCCGTTGCTGTCGGGGCCGGACACCGGCTGGAACGATTCGGAATAGCTGACATAAGGGGCAAGGCCGTTGTCGGCGAGATAAAGCAGGCCGGCGCGGCTGGTGAAGGCGTCGTCCTTCTGGCGGGGATCGAAAGCGCCGGCCAGATTGTCGTAGACTTTCGAGTCCGCCCAGTCCTGGCGGCCGCCCAGCGTCAGCCGCCAGTTGCCTAGCTTGATCTGGTCCTGCGCATAGAGGCCGACCTGCGATTGAGTCGTGTCGGTGTCTGTATAGGGCGTCATTTCGCCGACCGGGTAGCCATAGACCGGGTCGAAAATATTGAAATCGTCGCCGATCATATCGTTGCTGGAGGCATAGTCGCGATAGGTGTAGCGCTTGTAGTCGAGGCCAATGAGCAGCGTGTGGGCGAGCGGCCCGGTATCGAAATCGGCCTGCGCTTGGTTGTCGATGGTCACGCCGCTGAGCCTGGTGCCGCCGGCATCGGCATAGCGGGAATAGTCGCCCTCATCATTCAGAAGCCCGCCTCCGAAGACGCCTTCCTCATAGTGCTTCAGATAAACATAGCGGGCATGCTGGCGAACCTGCCATGTCTCGTTGAAGCGGTGATCGAACTCGTAACCGATCGACGCCTGGTCATTGTTGTAGGTGTCGAAGTCCGGTTCGCCGACGAACATGCTGTTCGGCAGATATTTCCCGTCCTTACCCGGCCTGATCGTGCCGTATGCCGGTAGGTACTGCATCGCCCAGCCGGAGCGATCGCGCTGATAATTAGCGAGTATCGTCAGGCTGGTATCGGCATCCGGCTGCCAGGTCAGCGCCGGGGCGATGAAGATGCGGTCCTCCTTGACGAAATCTGTCTGGGTGTCGCCCATATGGGCGGCGCCGGTGAGGCGGAACAGCAGCGACTTGTCGGCGTTGACTGCGCCGCTGAAATCGAACTTTCCTTCATAGCGGTTGAAGCTCCCGGCGCCGAGCTCGACCTCGCGGAGGTTCTCCTCGGTCGGGCGTTTGCTGACATAATTGATGATGCCGCCAGGACTTGCTTGGCCGTAAAGAACCGACGCCGGCCCGCGCAGGATTTCGTAGCGTTCGGCGCCGTAGGAATCGAGCGCGGTGAACAGCGTGAAATTGCTTTCTTTGAGCTGCAGCCCGTCCTTGTAGAAGACGCCGCTGGAGTTCGAAATGCCGCGCATCTGCAAGCCGTGGCCACGATTGTCGGTGCCGTAGAGATTGCCGCTGGCGCCTGGAGTATAACGCAGCGCGCTGTTCAGGCTGTCCACCGCCTGCGCTTCCATCTGGTCTCTGGTGATGACCGATATCGACTGCGGCGTCTCGATCAGCGGGGTGTCGGTCTTGGTGGCGGTGGAGCCCTGGGTGGCGACATAGCCGTCGACCGTGCCAAAGGCGCTTTCGACGCGTTCCTGGACGTTGATCGGGTCGAGAGTGGTGGTCGCCTCCTGCGCGACGGCTTGGCCGCCGCCAAGCAGCACAGACAACGACATCGCTGCGATCAGCAGGTTTCGGCGCGCAGTCATTTCATCTCGGATTCTTCCGCGACCAGAACCACTCACCATCTCGGCCAGCCCCACTTTTTTCGAATTTCGAAGCAAATCCGGCGCGTCACGACATTTTGTTGACTCAAAAAGTCATCTTCATTGTTGACTAGTAAAGTCATGTTTCATAGTCAACCGGGCATCGGCGCCGAAAACCGGATTGCCGAACCGATTGATTATGGAAATGCGCGCGCGAGCCAAAGAGAGGCCAACACCGTGGCTGGAACACATGCCCAGACTGCCTTCCATGTCGAAGCGGTGCGCTTTGCTGTCGGCGAGCGGACGCTGCTCGGTCCTGTCACACTCGAGCTGCAACGCTCGCGCGTCTATGGGCTGATCGGGCACAATGGCTCGGGCAAGTCGACGCTGATCAAGCTCTTGGCGCGCCAGCAGCCGGCAAGCTCGGGCGGCATCACCTTCGCGCAGCGGCCGCTGGTGCAGTGGGGCGCGCGCGAGCTCGCCCGCGCGCTCGCCTATCTGCCGCAGACGACGCCGGCGGCGACCGGTCTTACCGTGCGCGAATTGGCGACGCTCGGGCGCTATCCCTGGCATGGCGCGCTCGGCCGCTTCGGGCACGAGGACAGGCGCCATGTCGACGAGGCGCTGGTCCTGACCGACATGGCGGACTTCACCGACCGGCTGGTGGACGAATTGTCCGGCGGCGAGCGCCAGCGCGCATGGCTGGCCATGCTGGTGGCGCAGAATGCCGGCGTCATGCTGCTCGACGAGCCGATCTCGGCGCTCGACATCGCCCATCAGGTCGAGGTGCTGGGGCTGGTCAAGGATCTTAGCCGCAAACGCGATCTGTGCGTCGTCGTCGTGCTGCACGATCCCAATATGGCGGCACGCTACTGCGACGAACTGATTGCACTGAAGGATGGCAGGCTGCTGACGCGCGGCACGCCGGACCAGATCATGCAGGGCGAAGTGCTCAAAGGAATTTTCGGTGTCGAGATGGGTGTGTTCGCGCACCCCGTCACCGGCCAGCCCATCGGCTATGTGCAATGAGGCCACTGTGAGAATGAGGAAGAAGCCCTTGTCCAGACATGGTTTGTTCGCGGCGTTGGTCGCATCCGTCATCCTGTCGACTGGCGGCGCTGCCGCCCAGGAGCAACCGGGCGCGGCTCCGGCGATTGAGGCGCCGGCTCCCGCGCCGCCGGCGGAGGCCGCGCCAAACGCCGTCGTGCCGCAGGCGACGCAGCCCGGCGTGACCACGCCCACCCAGACCACGCCCATCGAGACTGGTCCTTCGGCGGCGACGTCCCTGACCCTGCCGCATGATCTGTCGCCATGGGGCATGTTCATGGCAGCCGATATCGTCGTGAAAGCGGTGATGATCGGGCTGGCTTTCGCGTCCTTCGTCACCTGGACGATATGGCTGGCCAAGTCGCTGGAGATCCTTGGCGGCAAGCTGCGCGCCCGCCGCGCGGCACAAGCCATCGGCAATGCCGCCACGCTGAACCAGGCCGGGCGCGCGCTTGGCCACAATGGTGGTCCCGGCGCCCTGCTGGTGCGGGCGGCGGAGGAAGAGGCAGCGCTTTCGGCCGGCTCGCTCGACCATGTGTCCGGCGACGGGCTGAAGGAACGGGTCACCTCGCGACTGTCACGCATCGAGGCGGCGGCGGCGCGGCGCATGTCGCGCGGCACGGGCGTGCTGGCGACGATCGGCTCGACCGCGCCGTTTGTCGGCCTTTTCGGCACCGTCTGGGGCATCATGAACGCCTTCATCGGCATCTCGCAGGCGCAGACCACCAATCTCGCGGTCGTTGCCCCGGGCATTGCAGAGGCCTTGCTGGCCACCGCGATGGGCCTTGTCGCGGCTATCCCGGCGGTGGTCATCTACAACGTCTTTGCGCGATCGATAGCCGGCTACAGGCAGATCCTTGCCGATGCGTCGGCGGGGGTCGAACGGCTGGTCAGCCGGGATCTCGATTTCCGCACGGTCGCGCCGGCAAAGTCGATGGCCGCGGAATGAACACGGAGCGACGCCATGGCGGCTAGAATTCGAGAGAACATCGACGGCGATCTCGAGGAAAACCACGAGATCAACGTCACGCCGTTCATCGACGTGATCCTGGTCCTGCTGATCATCTTCATGGTCGCGGCACCGCTGGCGACGGTGGATGTCAATGTCGACCTGCCGGGCTCGACCGCGACGCCGGCTCCCCGGCCGGAGACGCCGCTGTTCCTGACCTTGAAAAACGATCTCAGCCTGGCGGTCGGCAACGATGCCGTGCCGCGCGAAGCCTTCGCCGCCACGCTCGTCGGCAGGACAAAAGGCGACAGGCAGACGCGCATCTTCCTGCGTGCCGACAAGGCGGTCGGCTATGGCGATCTGATGGAGGTGATGAATCTTTTGCGCGGCGCCGGCTATCTGAAGATCGCGCTGGTCGGCCTCGAGACGATGCCCGGCGATCCCGCGGCGCCGCAAAACGGAACAGGTCAATAATGTCGCCGGCGGCCGCCCTGCCTATGGCCGATGAGCGCCGTTTCGGCGTGCGCGAGATGGCGTGGTGGGCGGGCGCGGCTGCGCTGGTTCTGGTGACGCATGCCGCGATCGGCTATGCCATGCAGGGCTGGCGCCCGGCCGCGCCCGATGGCGGGCCGCCGCAGGCGCAGGTGATCGAGTTGTCGCCGATGGCGTTCACGCCGGCCATGCCGGCTCCGATACCAGACGAGGTGACGCCCGATCAGCCGGATCCGGCCGAGGAGCCCGAGATAGCCGAAACGGAGCCTCCGCCCGAACCGCCCGTCGAGCAGGCAGAGCCGGTCGAAGAACCGTCGGAAACCGCTCCGGCCGACGCAGTCGAGCCCACCCCGCCGACCATGGCGGAACGGGTCGACCAGCCGCCGCTCGAGGAGGTCGTGCCTGATATTGCCGAGGCCGTCACGCCGGACGTGGTCATTCCGTTGCCTCAGCCGAAACCGGTCGACAAACCCGTCGAGGCCAAGCCAAAGAAGCAGGCGAAGGCCAAGGTGAAGGAGCCGGCTGAGGTCAAGGCGAAGAAGCCGGTCAAAGAGGCCAAACAGCGTCCGAAAAAGGAGAAAGCCGCACCGCCCCGGACAACGGCCAGTGTCGCTGCGAAACCCGCAGCCAGGGCGGCCGCGCCGAAATCGGCCAAGGCGGCGGCTTCGAGACGCGGCGACTCATCCAAGTGGGACTCGCGCTTGGGTGCATGGATCAGGCGGCACACGGATTATCCGAGGGCGGCGAAAGCCCGGCGCGCGGAGGGTAGTCCGCAAGTCACCTTTACGGTCGACGGATCCGGCCGAGTCCTATCCGCCCGGCTGGCTCGTTCCTCCGGCGATGCCGACCTCGATCATGCGGCGCTCAGCGCGCTGCAAGGTGCCAAAGTGCCGACGCCGCCGCCGGAACTCGGCTCGCGGATAAGCCGCACGGCGCCTTTCGTGTTCAACCTGCGCAACTAGGCAGCACGACCGAGGACTAGGTTCTTCCGGCTCCAAGTCGTGTTTTGCCGGATGCGGACCAATGCAGTCCGCATCCGGCGACGTCTTCGCTACGGCCGACGCCCCTCTTGCGAGCGCGCTTCCCTTTTCTTGCGCCAGGGGGCGTTGGCTTCCCAGTCACCGGCCATGATGCAGCCATAGGGCATGACCTCGTCGACGATCTCCGCCAGGCCAAAATGCTCGATCTGGCGGCGCATCGAAGCCGCGTTCTTGTAGGCGCTCGGCAGCTCCGAAATATCCGTCACGCCCGAGAAGAAGCGGGCATCGATGCCCTTCGTCTCTTCCGCGAAGATATCGGCGTCGCTGCGCCCGGCCTGCATGCGCCGGTGCTGGCTGCGCGAAAAATTGCGCCCGGCGCCGTGCGGCGAGAAACCGAGTCCATGGGCAGCATTCTTGCCGCGCACGATCAGCACCGGTTCCGCCATGTTGAGCGGGATCAGCGTCAGATCGGTCGCGTCCTCGGCCCAGTTGTCGAAAGCCGGGGTGGCGCCCTTGCCGTGGTAGAACAGCCCGTCCGAGCGGCGGAAAACGAAGTTGTGCTCGTTCCAGAACCGGTCCGACACCTTCGCCGACAGACGCTCGGCCGCCATATCGTGGATGAGCATGTGGTTGCCCTTGGTCCATTCGCGGATCGTCTGCAGGGCATCCCAATACTCATCGCCCTCCCTGGTGTCGGCTGGGATCCAGGCATTCTGCGGCAAGGTCTCCGGCGACAGGATCTTGCGAACGCCCTCGGCGATCTTCATCCCCTTGCTGTAGAGCCGGGCGCCCGGAGAGCGCGAGCCATGGTGGGTGACCAGCGCCGTCTCGCCGCTCGACTTCAGCGTGCCGACATAGGCGAAATGGTTGCCGTCGCCCTGGGTGCCGAAATGCTCGATCGCGGCACTGGTCAGGTCGCGCAGCAAGGGGTTGGCCTCGAAACGCTCGAAGACATCCTTGGCCGGCCGGATCTGCTGGCCGCGCGGACGTCCGCCCGGCCCGAAATGGGTAACCGCATGGACGGCATCGAGCAGCGCGGCAGGCGCCACGCCAGGGAATACCGAGATCGCCATCGAGCAGCAGATGTCGGCCGAATGCATGCCGGGATGGATCGCCTCGGACACGGCGACACCGCCGACCGGGATGGTGCCCGACGGACCGGTCGGGCAGGCGTCCGGCATGATGGCGCCGGCGCGGATCACCGGCGTGCGCATCAACTCGGTCATGCTGCGCGTGACCGATTCGACATTGGCGGCTTCCTCAGGTGTTTCGGCCCGGATGTTCAGATGCAGCGGCATGGAGGCAACCGCATGCAGCGGCAGAGCCGGCGGCGGCGCGAAAGCACGCGCGGCCTCCAGCGCATCGCCCTGCGATCCGCCATTCCCCAGCACCGCGTTTGCGGCGGCGAGCGCCTTGCCGAACCACTTGCCCTGCGGCATGCCGGCGTCGATCAAATCCTGTCCACTCAAAATCTCGGCCATGTCTTTCACTTTCGGTATGACTGCCACATTCGGTATGATTGCCTGGGCAGCACTGTGTATTGCGGACGGACGACAAGGGAATGCGAGACATCTTTTCCGCCACTTCGCTAAGATGCGAAGGAGGGACACGAACCCTCACGCCTTTCGGCACCCGCATGCTTGTTTGCTCCGCAGCGGGCTGCGTCTACCTGTAGTCTCGCAGGCATTCGTCCCTTCATTTCGATCTGGCGACAAGGATCGGCAGGACCGTTCTGAGCCACTCCCGTCCGAAGACGGAAGGGGTGATTTGAACACCCGACCTTCCGCGCCTTTCGACGCGGACGCTTCTACCTGTAGTCCTGCCTGCATTCGCCATTTATTGGTCGCCGCGGCGACAAGAGAAGATGAAACCCGGGAGTCCCGCTCGTGCCAGAGAGCGCCTGCGAGGTGAGGAGTCGAACCTCACGGAGCATCCCATCGTGTGCTGTAGTTCCATCCGGCATTCGCCGCGGCTTTTTCAAGTCATGACGGCAAGTATTGGTGAAACGTTTCCCGCCTGACCACTCGGCCACATGCTCGATCGAGCACAGCAGGAATCGAACCTGCGTAAGGAGCACCTGAAGCTGTAGTTCCACCGGCATCCGTCATGCCTTATGTTCAGTTCCTTTGTTCAGTTGCGGCCGGAGCCGCGCAAAAAGCCGTCGGGCATGACGACAAGATTGACGAAACGTCCCGCTCTAACCGCTGAGCTACGGGTCCATAGTGGCGGACCCGACGGGATTCGAACCCGCGACCTGGAGGGTAACAGCCTGTAGTTCCATCGGCATTCGTCATGCCCTGCTTTTTGTCCCGGTGGTCCCGCCGGACGCGCCGCCGGGGCCATTGTTTTACAGTTCGACCGCCTCGATCGTGCGCACCCAATGGTCCGGGTCGCCGCTCGAAGACAGCATGGTGCCGACCACATCGAAGACCCGGTCGGAGAAACCACCGACATTCAGGATGTCGACCTGCGACTTGACCTGCGTCGTCAGATGCGACTGGATGTCGATGCAGACCAGCTTGGCTGCCGGGTTCAATCCCTTCAGCTTCTGCCATTCCTGCATCGTCGCCGTGCCCTGATGCGCATGCGCAGAGGCATCCACCCAGGACTGGTTGTCCGACACGAACACCACCAGGTCGACCTTCGCCTTTTCCCGGACCAGCCGTGCCAGCGGAGCCGAACAGTTGGTTCCGCCACCACCGATGGCGGCAAGCTTTGCGGCATTGGTAATCACCGTGTCACGCGCGTTGAGGCTGATATCAACCACATCGTTCTCGAACGGCAGGACCCTGGCCGTGGGGTTGCGGCGCAGCAGCGCAGCGGCCACCAGAGCAGCCACGTCGATGCAGCGGACAGCCGACGTCGCGCCCTTGCGGTAACCGGTCGCCGGCGAGGCCATGGAGCCCGAAACGTCCGGGCATACGACCACGTTGGCCTTGATGCTAGGAACGTTGCCGAGCGCTATTTCCATCGCATCCTGCAACGCATCCCGGACCACGCCAGGCACTTTCGCATCGGCCATGGTGAAGGCCACCATGAGCTGATACGGGAACACCCGCGCGCGCCGGACCTCTTCCGGATCGCGCAAGCGCGCCGCCAGCTTCTCCGCGAACCCAGACACTTCGAACACGCCGTTGCGGGCGAAAGTGTTCAGGTTCTGCCGCAGCATCTGCCAACCGGCTGTCTCCGCGATCTGCACCCAATGCACTGATGTCAGCGGCATCGAGGTCAGCATCTGGAACGGCACTTCCGGCACAGGCAGCGACGGGTCGCGCTTGAACGCCTCGAAAGCTTTGACCGCGTCCGGCAAGGCCGCAAATTCATGCGGCTTGCCGATCAGATAGCCATAAAGCGCTTCACGCGAAGCTGATTTCGGCTTCGGGTGAACCATCTTGATGACATCGGCCAGCGACGGATCGTTGCCGACCGCAGCCCGCATGATCTCGTAATCGGGTGCCTGTTCGAGCCAGACCTGGACAAGGCGCTTCGGCCGCGTGCCGAGCGACTTGCGCCCGGTGGCGCCGGACCGCATGACCTGCACGAAATTGCGCAGCATCTTGCCATTCCTGACGATCCTTCCAAACGCCCGGTTGAACTCGTCGCCCGGCATGCAGGAGAGAACCGCCAGCAGCAATGCCGGCATATCCTTCATGTAGCCCTGCTCGAAGGCGTGGACGGCGGTGCGCGCCAAAAATCCCGGCTCGACCTGCCAGGCCAGCTTGAGCACTTCGTCCAGCTGCTCGCGCGGCTCGGCATAGAAGGTCGCGTTGGACGTTCCCGTCGCCGCCAGCTGCGCCAGAGCCTGGTGAGGCGACAGGCGGTAAGCCTGGGCGCCCTCATGGTTCCTGGTGTCAGCTGGCGGGAGCAGCTTTCCTGCAATCGTCGCAAACACGGATTTGTTCGCCATTGTTCTTATCCTTCATTTTCACACCACCAGCAGTACAAGTGACGTGCCAGTTTGAAGGGTAGCGCGGCTCTGGCCCACTTAATTTCGAATAACCACTTGATTTTGTTGAGAAAGAAAAAATCAGGATCGAAACCTTTGCCTCTGGCACTTCGCAGACGAGTGCCTGTATTGTGATCTAAAAATCTCGGCATTTATATTTTGGGATAATATGAAAAGACGCGTTGCGATCGGCATTCTTGGCACGACGCTCGATGCAAACGGCCGAGACGACCGCTGGAAACGATGGCGGCCAACGGTTGCGCTTTGCCAGCAACCGGGGCTGTTCATCGATCGGCTGGAACTCATCCACGACGTGCAGTCGCAGCGGCTGGCCATGCAAGTCATAGCCGACATCGAGGAGGTCTCGCCAGCAACCGAAGTCAGGTCGCACATCATCGGCATGAAGGACCCCTGGGATTTCAGCGAGGTCTATACCGAGTTGCGTGATTTCGCCCGCGCCTATGCGTTCGATCCTGAGAAGGAAGATTATCTCGTCAATATCACGACCGGCACGCATGTCGCCCAGATATGCTGGTTCCTGCTCACCGAGGCGCGCTTCATCCCGGCGCGCTTGCTTCAGCTTTCGCCACGCAGACGCGAGGGCAGCGATGAGGTTTCCGGCAGCCATTCGATCATCGATCTCGACCTGTCCCGCTATGATGCGATCGCCACTCGCTTTGCCGCCGAACGTGACGAGGCGACGTCCTTTCTGAAGTCGGGCATCGCCACCCGCAATCCCGCCTTCAACCAGATGATCGACCAGATCGAGAAGGTGACGATCAGGTCGCGCGCGCCGGTGCTGCTGACTGGGCCGACGGGTGCCGGCAAGTCGCAGCTGGCTAGGCGCATCTATGAACTCAAGAAGGCGCAGCGGCAGATCTCCGGTGCTTTCATCGAGGTCAATTGCGCCACGTTGCGCGGCGACCAGGCGATGTCGACGCTGTTCGGCCACGTCAAGGGCGCCTTCACCGGCGCCCAGAACGAGCGCGCAGGGTTGATGAAATCGGCCAACAAGGGCGTCCTGTTTCTCGACGAGATCGGCGAACTCGGTCTCGATGAACAAGCCATGTGCCTGCGCGCCATCGAGGAAAAGCGCTTCCTGCCGGTCGGCGCCGATCAGGATGTCATGTCGGATTTTCAGCTACTGGCGGGCACCAATCGCGATCTGTCGATCGGCGTGAAGGAGGGCAAGTTTCGCGAGGATCTTTTTGCACGCCTAAACCTGTGGACCTTCCAGCTGCCGGCCCTGCGCGACCGCAAGGAGGACATCGAGCCGAACCTCGAATTCGAGCTCCGCCGGTTCAGCGAGCGCGAGGGACAGAATGCTTACCTTCAACAAGGAAGCACGCGAGCTTTACCTGAAATTTGCCATGGCGCCTGATGCCATGTGGCGGGCCAATTTCCGCGACCTCTCGGCTTCCGTCACGCGGATGGCTACTCTGGCGCCGCTTGGCCGCATCAACGAAGAGGCCGTGCGCGACGAGATCGACCGCCTGATGATACTATGGCGTGCCGGCGACGCCAGCGACCGGGAAGCGATCCTGCTGGACGTTCTCGGCCCCGACCGGCAAAGCCAGATCGATATGTTCGACCGGGCGCAGCTTGCGGCAGTGCTTGAGGTTTGCCGCAACAGCAAGTCCATCAGCGCGGCGGGGCGAAAATTGTTCGCGGTCTCTCGACTGCAAAAGACCAGCGGCAACGATGCCGACCGGCTGCGCAAGTATCTCATGCGCTTCGATCTGAACTTCGAGGACATCGCCGGAAGATGATAGATATCGTCCGCGTGTCTGGGCCGGTACTGCTGCACCTGCCATACGTGGCGGCGTTGACGATCGTCATCTCACTGTCATATGCCCGCCATATACATCCATAATTCCGGATTCTACGATACATGGACAAGAACACCGCTCTTCTCGCATTGGCAGCGCTTGGCCAGGACACCAGGCTCGAGGTGTTTCGCCTGCTGGTCCGGGCGGGCGCAGATGGTGTTCCCGCTGGCGAGATCGCCTCGCGCCTCGGCACGGTGCAGAACACAATGTCGGCGCATCTGAAGGTTCTCGACCATGCCGGCCTCGTGCGCGCAGAGCGCGACGGCCGGACAATCCGCTACGTCGCCGACATGACCGGCTTTCGCGATCTGCTTGCCTATCTCATGGAGGATTGCTGCAACGGCGCGCCGGAGCTCTGCCAGCCGGTCATTCAGGCGGTGACTTGCAACTGTTAGAAGGGAGGACGACGCCATGAGTGAGCCATACAACGTTCTTTTCCTGTGCACCGGCAATTCGGCACGGTCGATCCTCGCCGAGGCGATCCTGAACCGTGTCGGTGCCGGCAAGTTCAGGGCCTATTCGGCCGGATCGCACCCGAAGGGAGAGGTCCATCCCTACGCACTCCAGCTTTTGAAAACCCTCAACCACGACACGTCCTTCGCCCGTTCGAAAGACTGGCAGGAATTCGCAGCTCCCGGCGCGCCCGAGATGAACTTCGTCTTCACCGTCTGCGACAACGCGGCCAATGAATCCTGCCCGGTCTGGCCGGGACAGCCGATGACGGCGCATTGGGGCGTGCCCGACCCGGCCGCCGTGGACGGCACGGACGCCGAAAAGCACCTGGCCTTTGCCGAAGCCTACCGCATGCTCAACAATCGGATCTCGATCTTCGTCAGCCTGCCGATGAACACGATCGACAAGCTCGCCCTGCAGAAACGACTGGATGAGATCGGTCGCGATCTTCCGAAAGTGGGCTAACCATGGCGGCTGACATGTCCCGTCGCATCGTCGCGGAAGCGCTCGGCACGGCAATGCTCGTCGCGACGGTGGTTGGCTCGGGCATCATGGCCGACAGACTGACGGACGATGTCGCTGTTTCCCTGCTCGGCAACACGCTGCCGACTGGAGCGATCCTGGTGGTGCTGATCACCATACTCGGACCGATTTCCGGGGCGCATTTCAATCCGGCGGTGACGCTGGTTTTTGCGCTGAGGCGCGAAATCGACGCGACCACGGCTTTGGCCTATATCGTGGCCCAGATTGTCGGCGGCGTCGCTGGAACGTTGCTGGCGCACGCCATGTTCGAACTGCCGATTCTTCAGATCTCCCAAACCGTGCGGACCGGAAACGGACAATGGATTGCGGAGTTGGTGGCCGCCTTTGGTCTGGTTTTCACCATTCTGGCAGGACTTCGCTTCCGTTCGGAGTCCATTCCCTGGCTCGTCGGCCTCTACATCACGGCGGCCTATTGGTTCACGGCTTCGACGTCGTTTGCCAATCCAGCAGTCGCCATTGCGCGGGCGGTTTCCAACACATTCGCGGGCATCCGGCCGATGGATTTGCCGGCGTTTATCGTCGCCGAACTTCTGGGCGCACTGCTTGCCATGGCCTTGGCAGGATGGCTGCTCACCGAGCCTAAACCAATCAGACAGATGAGAGCCGCGAAATGACTATCACCATCTATCACAACCCCGACTGCGGCACCTCGCGCAACACGCTCGCCATCGTCAGGCAGTCGGGTGAAGAGCCTGAGGTGATCGAGTATCTGAAGAACCCGCCGTCGCGCCAACGGCTGGTCGAGCTGATCGCGGCGATGGGAATGACACCGCGCGAATTGCTGCGCGAGAAGGGTACGCCGTACGCCGAGCTCAATCTCGGCGATCCCAAATGGACCGACGACGAGATCGTCGATTTCATGCTGAAGCATCCGATCCTGATCAACCGGCCGATTGTCGTCACGCCGCTCGGCACCATGCTCGCACGGCCGTCCGAAGCGGTTCTCGATATCCTGCCCAATCCGGGTATCGGGCCGTTCACCAAGGAAGACGGCGAAGTGGTGGTCGATGCATCGGGGCGGCGCATCGTCTGAGGGCAATCGGATATTTCGGGAATCTTGGAAATAGCACTTGACGGCACGCGCCGGCGGGAGCTACCTTATTTCCATGAAACTCGAACAAGCAGCAAAACAGCTCGAGGCGCTCGGCAATCCAACGCGGCTCAACCTCTATCGAACGCTGGTGAGGGCAGGCGAAACCGGACGACCGGTCGGTTATCTGCAGGAAACGCTCGGCATCGCTGCGTCGACCCTGTCTCATCATCTGCACCGGCTTATCCTGACCGGCCTGGTCACCCAGGAGCGCCAGGCAACGACGCTGATCTGCCGTGCCAATTATCCTGTCATGAACGATCTCCTCGGCTTTCTTGCCGACGAATGTTGTGCCGATGCCGCGTGCGGCCCGGCTGTCGGCGAGGCGGCTGCGTAACTCTTTTTTGACTAGTATTTCTATAATCCTAGAAACATAGAAGGTGAGCCATGGTTTCTGATAACGATCTCCCGGTCGCCATCATCGGCGGCGGACCTGTCGGTCTGGCCGCAGCGGCCCAACTTGTCAGCCGCGGCCTTTCGGTTAAGGTTTACGAGGCCGGATCCGCGGTGGGCTCGAACCTTCTGGATTGGGGCCATGTGCGGGTTTTCACGCCGTGGCGCTATTGTGTCGATGCGGTCGCCCGAAAACTTCTCGAGAGCCACGGCTGGCAAATGCCGGAGTCGGAGGCATTCCCTACGGCCGACGAGATCGTCGGCCAGTATCTCGCGCCGCTCGCAAGGCTCCCCGAATTGGCGCCGTCGATCGAGACCAATGCCCGTGTCGTCGCCATTTCCCGGTGGGGAGCCGACAAGGTTCTGAGCAAGGCGCGGGAGACGCGGCCGTTTATGCTTCTGGTCGAAACGGGTGCGGGCACGCGCCGGGACAGCGCTCGTGCCGTCATCGACGCGTCCGGCACATGGCAGACGCCGAATCCGCTCGGTGCCGGCGGCTTGCCGGCCGAAGGCGAGAGGGAATTCGGAGATCGCATCGCCTACGGCATCCCGGATGTTCTCGGCCGCGACCGTCATCTCTATGCAGGCCGCACGACATTGGTGGTGGGCGCCGGCCATTCCGCCGCCAACGCCTTGCTGGAATTGGACAGGCTTGCGCAAACCGAGCCGGGCACGTCGGCACTATGGGTGACGCGCAGCACCGACCTTGTCCGTACCTATGGCGGCGGCGATGCCGACGCCCTGCCGGCGCGGGGCGAGCTTGGTTCGGATGTCCGGCATCTCGCCGAGAGCGGACGCGTGCGGCTGGTGACGGGCTTTGCCACGGTTGCCATTCGCGAGATCGACGGCCGGCTGGTTGTCGAAGGCAAGACAAAGGATGGATCGCGCACGCTCGGACCCGTCGACAGGGTCATCGCCGCGACCGGTCAGCGCCCCGACCTTGCACTGACCCGGGAGCTCCGGCTGGACCTCGACCCGTGGCTCGAAGGCGTCAAGGCGCTGGGGCCGCTCATCGACCCCAATGAACACTCCTGCGGCGATGTCCCGCCGCATGGTCACCGGGAGCTCAGCCACCCCGAGCCCGATTTCTACACGGTCGGCGTCAAAAGCTATGGCCGGGCGCCGACGTTCCTGCTGCTGACTGGCTACGAGCAGGTCCGCTCGGTCGCCGCGGCGCTCGCCGGCGATATGGCTGCGGCCGATGCCGTGCAGCTGGTGTTGCCCGAGACCGGCGTCTGCACCGTGCCGGTATCACTTTCAGGCACGTCGTCCCAGGGCTGCTGCGGCGGACCGGCGCCGGCTTCTGTCGACGCCTGCTGTGTCGACGACGCCAAGGCAAAAGCGAGCGGCAAGTCTGGGTGCGGCTGCGGCAGCACGCAAGAGATCGCCGCGCGCAGCGGCGACCTCGAGATCGCGGATGCCGCTCAATGAACGACCGGAAGATCCCGGCTGCGGCACTCTGGGCGTTGGGGCTGACGCAGATCATCGGCTACGGCACGCTCTATTACAGTTTCAGCATCCTGGTGCCGTCGATCGCGCTCGAGTTCGCCTGGCCGGAGCAATGGGTTTTCGGCGCCTTGTCGGCGTCGCTGCTGGTGGGTGGCCTGTTTGCGCCGACAGCCGGGCGCTGGGCCGATCGTTTCGGCGCCGGCCGGGTGATGACCTTTGGCTCGGCAGCCGCGGCGGCAGCGCTTGTCGCTTGCGCGGTAGCACCCGGCCGAGCGGCTTTCGTCCTGGCCCTGATGGCGATGGAACTGGCGTCCGCCTTCGTGCTCTATAGCGCGGCTTTCGTGGCGATCGTCCAGATCGGCGGAGCCAGGGCGCAGCGCAGCATCACCCATCTGACGCTGATCGCCGGCTTCGCCTCCACGCTGTTCTGGCCGTTGACGGCGGCACTGCACGAATACCTGACCTGGCGCGAGGTCTACCTGGTCTTTGCCGGCATCAATGTCGCCATCTGCCTGCCCATCCATGCCTGGCTGGCGCGGCTGTCGCATCGGACAGATGAAAGCGCTTCGGCGACACCTGCGGCGATCGGGCCGGCAGGCGGTGCGATTGCCTCGGGCGACCGCAGCAGAGTGTTTCTGCTCATGCTTGGCGGCTTCGCGCTCGAGGGCTTCGTGCTGTCCTCGATCCTCGTTCACATGGTGCCGCTGACGACGGCGCTCGGGCTTGGCTCCGCCGGGCTCGTCGTCACCACGCTTTTCGGGCCGTCCCAGGTGGCGAGCCGGCTCATCAACATGCTGTTCGGCGGCCGGCTGGCGCAGACCTGGCTCGCGGTCATCGGCGCGACCTTGCTGCCGCTCGGCCTTGTCGTGCTGCTGGCGACGACACCATCGGTGCCTGGAGCCATCGCCTTCGTCATCCTGTTTGGATTGGGCTCGGGCCTCGCCAGCATCGTCGGCGGCACGCTGCCCCTGGAATTGTTCGGGCGGGAGCGTTACGGCGCCCGGCTCGGCTGGGTGACGGCGGCGCGTCAGTTCTCGTCGGCACTTGCACCCTTTGCCCTCGCCATGGCGATGGCAGGCATGGGCGTCCAACCATCGCTCTGGCTGGCCGCAGCGGTCGGCATGCTCGGCATACTGGCTTTCTCGGCAATCATTCTGATCAGGCGGCAGCCTCTTGGGGCTGCGATCCCTCTTGTGAACGCCAATAGCAGCTGATCCTAACACTCCCCCGCCCAGATCGGCGGATGCCGCGTCGGCCATTGCGTTACCTGCTCCAGCTCATGGGCAATGCGAAGCAGCCGGTGATCCTCATTCTGGCGGGCAACGAGCTGGATGCCGATCGGCACGCCGCCCTCGGACTGAAAGAGCGGAAGACTGGCGGCGGGCTGCCCGGTGACGTTGAAGATCTCGGTAAAGGGCGCGAATCCGTAGGCCCTGTTTGCCCATTCCTCATAGTCGAAATGCGCGCCGTTGCCGTTGATTTCGCCGAGGCGGGGCGGCAATTCGGCCGTGGTCGGCGTCATGATCAGATCGAACCGATCGAATTTCCTCGCCATGGCGAAGGATGCCCGATGGGCGCAACTCTGCGCATCGAGGTAATCGGCCGCCGAGGCTTGTTCGAAGCGTTCCAGCGCGTGGCGGCTCAGTCGCTCGATTTCACCGTTTTCCGGCATGCGGCCGATCTCACCGGCTCGTTCCCGGATGGTCAGGCCAATCTCCGACATCCAAAGGAGGCTCCAGCCGTCGCCGCAATCGACCTCGGTTGGGAACGATGCTTCCTCCATGTCGTGCCCCAGCTCCTCGAGCAGCGCCATGGCTTCCAGAAACCGGGCCTTGATTTCGGGCGCGATGTCAGTGCCGTCTGGTCGCCGTCCCAAGCAGGCGATGCGCAGGCGTTCGCTCGGCGTGCGCAGCCAGTCGAAATAGGAGGGCACGGATCTGGACACGCGGTAAGGCGCCCCCAGTTCCGGGCCGGCGGTCATATCCAGCATGGCGGCGCTGTCGCGGACCGTACGCGAAAGCACGTTTTCGGCATGGAGCCCGGCTCCGACCTCGCTGCGGTAAGGGCCGACAGGATTAAGGGCGCGGGAAGGTTTTAGGCCGAACAAGCCGCAGCAGGCCGCCGGCACGCGGATCGATCCGCCGATATCGGAGCCATGCGCTACCGGCACCATGCCGCTCGCGACGGCGGCAGCAGCCCCGCCGCTTGACCCGCCAGCCGCGATCGTCAGATTCCAGGGATTGAGTGTCGGCCCGCGGAAGGCCGGCTCGGTCACGAAGTCGTTGGCATATTCCGGCGTGTTCGTTTTTCCCAGGAAGACCAGGCCGGCCGTCCGCCATCGCCGAACGATCTCGCTATCGGGCTTGGGCGCGGCATCCCTGAAATAGGCGGAGGAATGCGTTGTCGGCCAGTCCGCCGTGTGGATACCGGTATCCTTTATGAGAAAAGGAACGCCGGCTAAACGTGAGTTCTGGTCCAGGCTCCTTGCGCTGGAGCGAGCGCCTTCGGCATCGACCAGTGTCACTGCATTGAGGACAGGATTGATCTTTGCGATCGCCTCGATTGCCGCCTCGACGACCTCGGTAGCGGACAGGTCGCCGGAGCGAACATGTTCGGACAGCGCAACGGCATCGAGCGCCGCATATTCCTGCAGCTTCATGGCTGGCTCATTTGCCTCGGCTCTTTGTGTGCCGGAAAATGTGCAGAGATCAGCTCGGCGATCAGGGCCGGATCCTCCCAGTGCGGGTTGTGGCCACAATCGGCGGCTTCGACGACTGCGGCGGTGCGAAAGGCTTCCACCAGCCGCTGCCGATGCATGCTGTCGAACAGCGGGTCGCGCCCGCCGTTTACGATCAACGTATCGACCTTGACCCTTCGCGCAGCCGCCGTGAGATCGGTGCGGCGCACCTGCTCCAGTATGGCGCGCCAGCGTGGCGCGGGCATGGTCGACGCCTCCGCCGCCGCCATTGCGAGGAAGTCGCGTGGAACATCCGCCTCGCAGGCGTGCCAATAGGCATAGAACGGGTCCGTCGGCGATATCGGGTCGCGCAGCGATTGCACCCCGACGACCATCGGATGGGCATCGGGGATTGCGGGCTGCAGCGTGCCCGCAAGCAGCACCAGTCCACCGGCCAAAGCCGGATGCCGTGCAACCATCTCGATCGCAATCATGCTGCCCAGAGAGTGGCCCACCAGAACCGGCTGCACGAGCTGCAGCCTGGCAATGAGTGCGGCAAGATCGTCGGCGAAATCGGCCGGCCCGAGGCCGCTCGTCCCGGCCTGCGAGGCGCCGTGCCCGCGCAGGTCCGGGATGATCAGGCGGCGGCCTTCCAGATAGGGCACGAGCAGGGAAAAACTGCGGCTCGTATCGGTAAAGCCGTGAATGAGGACAAGCGGCGGCTCGGCGCCGCCGATCTCGATATAGGCCATGGCGGTCCCGCCGATAGCGACACTTCGCTTGCGGCCGGCCCATCCCTCCTGCGTTACTGAGTTCACAGGCCGAGCTTTGCCTTCACGGCGTCGAGCGCCGGCTTGCCGTCGAAGGTGGTAACGCCTTGCAGCCAGGCGTCGAGCCTTCCCTCATTTTCCGATATTGCCTTCTGGGCGGCATCGAGCGGCGCCATGCCGTCATTGATCAGGTAGCCCATGCCGGTATTCTCGAATTCGATGTCGAAGCTGAGGTTCTTCAAGAGCTGCGCTGCGTTCCGACAGGCTTCCAGATAGCCCTTGCGCACCTGGGTGCTGACGGTCGCCGCGCCAAAATTGGGCCCGTAGAATTTGTCGCCGCCGGTCAGATATTTGAAGTCGTACATCGTGTTCATCGGATGCGGCGCCCACCCCTGAAAGACGACAAAATTCTTTTCCTTTATCCGATATCCGACCTCCGACAACATGCCGGCTTCGCTCGACTCGACGACTTCCCATCCGTTCAGACCCAGG
Source organism: Mesorhizobium sp. M6A.T.Ce.TU.016.01.1.1 (assembly GCF_003997065.1). Lineage (NCBI taxonomy): Bacteria > Pseudomonadati > Pseudomonadota > Alphaproteobacteria > Hyphomicrobiales > Phyllobacteriaceae > Mesorhizobium > Mesorhizobium sp. M6A.T.Ce.TU.016.01.1.1. The sequence goes on from NZ_RZTJ01000001.1 coordinate 104,144, forward strand.
CTCGGATCGGCGATGGCGTCCATCATCAACTGGTTCGATCCAGGTTCGATGCCGTACATCTTGTTTCCGAATTTGTCGGCGAACTTCTTGAGGTCGGCCACGTCCTTGACGCCTGCTTCCCAGACATAGGTTGGAACGGCAAATGTGTATTTGGCGCCTTCGAGATTGATGCGCACAGTCTCGACCGGTCCATCCTGCTTGTACGGGCCAAAATTGGCGACCATGGCCGGGTCCCAATAGCCGAGGAAGACGTCGAGATCATTGTTCTTCAGAGCGGCATAGATGACGTCTATGCCAAGCAGGGTGCTCTGCGGCTTGTAGCCGAGGGCGTCGAACAGGACGGAGGCGACACCGGTGGTGAAGGCGAGATCGTTCCAGCCAGGCTCGGCCATCCGGACGGTTCTGCATTGTTCCGGTTCCGCGGCCTGGCTCACCTGCGGCGCAAGCGCCGGAGCACACAGGGGCATGCTGAGAAGAAAGGTGCGAAGCATTGTGATATCTCCCGTGTTGACCATTTAGTCTGATTATTGTCCCACCGGTCAATTGTTGATCTCGGCGGACTGGAATGTCAATGTGCTTTTGCATCGGGAACAATCATGAAACTCACTCGCCTCAGCGACATCCGCCGCAAGGAGCTGCGCCAGGCAGCATTCGCCGTGCTTCAGCGGGAAGGCATAGCCGGGGCGACGATCGAGAAGGTCGCGGCGCAGGCCGGCGCGTCGAAGGGCATCGTCCTGCATTATTTTAGGGATAAGCGAGAGCTGTTCGAACACGCGATGCGCGAGTCGAACCTGGTGCTGCGGGATGCGGTGGTGGCACGGCTGAAAGGCGCGCATACGCCTATGGAAAGGCTCGACGCTGTAATCGACGGCAATTTCGAGCCGCATTTCTTCCAGCCGTCGCTTTGTCATGCGTGGCTCTCGCTATGCGCGGAGGTGCCGCGCGACGAAAAATTGAAACGCATTCAGCGCGTGATCCACAGCCGTATGCGGTCGAATTTGCTGTCCGGCCTGCGTGGCCTTGTTGTCGAAGCTGACGCAAACGATATCGCTTTCGGCATCACCACGCTGATCGACGGGCTATGGCTGCGGCTTGGCCTGCAACCCGGCAGCGTTTCGCGCGACTATGCACTGCGCCAAGTCAAGGACTATGTCGCCGCGCGACTGGCAAGCGCTGAATTGCCGCCGGTTACGCGGCCTGCATCGGTTGGCGCCTAGAAGGCCAGCTAGCCGGCGCCTGATGGTTGCGCTCCATCCGCATTCGTCCAGCTTGTGCGCAACAGCGAGCGGTCGGCCATGCGCGCTCGACGGGCCGCGATGCGGTTGATAAGCCCTCTCCCCAAGGAGAGTCGAGACATGACCGTTGCGATCGAGATGGGCCACACGACCGCAGGCGCCCCGGCGGCGCTGGATCTTGAGGAGCTGCTGGCGACCCGCCTTTTGGTGCAGGGCAATTCGGGCTCCGGCAAATCGCATCTGCTGCGCCGGCTGCTGGAGCAGAGCGCGCCCTGGGTGCAGCAGACCATCATCGACCCTGAAGGCGACTTCGTGTCGCTGGGCGACCGTTTCGGTCATCTGGTGATCGATGCCGAGGAGCATACCGAGCGCGGCCTGCAGAGCGCCGGCGAGCGCGCGCGCATCCACCGCGTCTCCACGGTGCTCAATCTCGAGGGGCTCGACGCCGAGAACCAGATGCGCCGCGCCGCCGCCTTCCTCGGCGGGCTTTTCGAGGTCGCCCGCGACCACTGGTATCCGATGCTGGTGGTGGTGGACGAGGCGCAGCTGTTCGCACCGGCCGTGGCGGGCGAGGTGTCGGACGAGGCGCGCAAACTCTCGCTCGGCGCCATGACTAATCTGATGTGCCGTGGCCGCAAACGCGGGCTTGCCGGCATCATCGCCACCCAGCGACTGGCCAAGCTCGCCAAGAACGTCGCCGCCGAGGCTTCCAATTTCCTCATGGGTCGAACTTTTCTCGATATCGACATGGCGCGCGCCGCCGACCTTCTCGGCATGGAGCGGCGACAGGCGGAGGCTTTTCGCGACCTGGAGCGCGGGCAATTCATGGCGCTGGGCCCGGCGCTGTCGCGCCGTCCGCTGGGGCTGCGCATCGGCCCGACCGACACAAGCCCGCGCAATGGCACCCCGCGCCTGATGCCGCTGCCGGAATCGGCGTTGGCGGATGCCCGCGCGATCATCCTGGCAGCCCCGCCGCCGGAAACTGTCCGGCCGCAGCGCCGGTCGTCGCCGGACCTGCTCGATCAGCTGATGGCGGCGAAATCGGCGGCGCTGGAAATCCGCCCCGAACCGGTGGAGCCGCCGATCAGCGCCGAGGATTTGGCGGAGCGGCGGGAGCGCGTGGACCGTGTCCTGCGCGCCGTGCTGGCGCAACCCGATGCGGGCTTCCGTGTCATCGGCGTGCTTTACCAGGAATTCGTGGTCCGCTGCCGGATCGAGGGTCTCGCCTCGGTTGTGCCGGACCTGCCCGCCTTCCGCCGCATGCTGACGCGCGCCCGCGCCGGGCTGGGCTCCGACATGGCAGGGGATGATGCGTGGCAGGATGTCTCGGTGCGCGCCTCGCTGCTGCCCGAGGACATGCAAGGCGTGTTCATGATGATCGCCCGCGCCGCGAAGGAGGGCTGGCCCTGCCCGAGCGACGCGGCGATCGCCCGCGCCTATGGCTCGCACTCGCTGCGCCGCGCCCGGCGCCTGCTGACCTATATCGAGGAGCAGGGGCTGATCGTCTGCCAGCTTGACGGGGTTGGCCGGCGGACGGTGACGCTGGTGGAATTGGCCTGGGCGACGGCACCGGGGGATCCCGGTGCCGCGGAAGCGGAGCAGGGGAGCTTGGCTGTGTGAGGGGGTGGTCTAGCGTGCAAGGGGAATGCCACGCGTCAAGGCGATGTATGACCAAGCGGTAGGTACAGCGGCGAGTCTTTTAGAGATCAGCCCCGATCAACTGACGAAGTACAAGAAATACGGCAGGACTGTAGCGCAAATATCTGCCGAAACTACGCTGCCGCCGCCGATTACCCCTTCGGTTCATTCTGTTGACATCTCCTGCTTCTGGAGAGATGGTAAGATACTACGCGGCGGCCCTTTTTCCGAAGATTTTATTCTGCAGCTTTATCAAAGGATTTCGGCAATGCGTTTGTCTCGATCGCGCCGACTTATGGCCGTCGCTTTGACGGCAATCGCAGCCGTTCCCTCTTATGGACATGCCGAGGACAGACTGCTGACAGAAGCGGTGCAGTTCAACGGCACGATCCTGTATCTCTCCACCGAGGTGCCTGGCCTGATCTTCGGCGCCGTGCGCAACGGCGAGACGGCCTTGGCCGGTTTCGGCAAGATTGCCGACGGGAGTGAAAAAGTGCCGGACGGCGACACAATGTTCCGCATCGCGTCCGTGAGCAAAGTGTTCTGCGGCAGCGTGCTTTCCTCGCTGGCGATCGACGGCAAGGTACAGCTCACCGACCGGCTGCAGGATCGCCTTGGCTGGGACGTCACGCTCCCTGAGAAGGATGGCCGCGCCCTCCGCCTGATCGATCTCGTCGCGCAAGCTTCCGGCCTTCCGCGGGAGGTGCCAGTGGCCGAGGCGCCCCCCTCCGACCCCTTCTCGACGAACACCAAAGAGGCGCAGATTGCCGCCCTCAAGGACAATCCGCTGCTATTCGCGCCGGGCACCGCCGTTCTCTATTCGAACTTCGGATACGACCTCCTCGGGGCGGCGCTCGCGAATGTCTCTGGAAAGCCCTATGCCGAGGTCCTGCGGGAGCGTGTCCTCGATCCACTCGGCATGAAAGACACGGTTTTCAACCCAAGACCGGCGGACGAGCCGCGCCTGATGCAGGGCCACAACTTCGGCGGCAGCCCCCTGCCCATCGTGCCGACGAGCACAGCCATGGAGTGCGCCGGTGGATTGTACTCGACCGCGGACGATCTGCTGCGCTGGATGAACTGGCATGTGGACAACAAGCCTTCCGCGGCCGACGCCGAGTTGCGGCTTTTGAACCACGCGGCTTTTTTGTACCGGGACGGGCTCGCGTCGGTGGTGGGGCTGGATGACGGCGGCCCGATGGACGCCATGGGTCTCGGATGGGTCATCATGCTCCCCAACGAGCATCGCCCGCTCATCCTCCAGAAGAGCGGCGGCCTGCAAGGGATGTTTCTCTATGTTGCGATTGCACCGACACGCGGCGTCGGCGCTTTCTTCGTCATGAACGAATTCAATGCCGCCGGCTTCATGGCTGGGGTCAAGACGACGAACGATCTCGTCGCAGAGATCGCTCCACGCTGATTTTCGCGCTGCTTCATGGCGCGGCCCCCTCCGGCTTTGGGCCGGTATAGCGGAGTATCCAGAGGCCCTGGTTCTTGTCGCTGATGTAGATGAAGCCGCGACGATCCACGACGACATCCTCGGTCTGCAGCACCAGCTTATCCTCAGGCATTGGCCCGTAGCGCCGGGTGGGTTCCGGTGGAATGAAATAGCCGACCTCACGCGGGAGCCGTGTGTTCGAAACGTCGTAAATTCTGAGCCCGGCGTTGAAATGCGCGATGTAGAACAAATCGCCCTGTTTCTCGACGTCGGGATGATGTTGGTGGTGGTTGATGTTGTGCGGCCCGCGCCAGCCGCCGCGCGTGGTGAAGTCCGAATAGGGAGCGCCTTCGGGCGGCACGGGCTCCGGCAACAGCGACAGCAAGAACGGTTCGGCAGGATCGGAAATATCGACGATCGACGCGTGATGCATAGGGCCGCGTCCATAAGTGACGTTCTCCGAATTGGCGAAGGCGATGCCCCGTTCGGGTATCGGCAGCACGCCGTGCACACCGAAACGGGAATGGAAGGGCGGACTGAAGCTCAGGCTGCTGATCTGCTTCGGCTGCGAGACGTCACGGATGTCGAGCACGATGATCCCAGCCGCACCATAAGGCAGATAGACAAGATCGCCGACGACATAGGGCGGGCCATGCAGCGAGACGTCCTTGCCCGTGCTGGCGCAGAAGCCGCCGCACATGCATTGCGGCCGCAGTCGTAGCCGGTAGCGGTCCGACGCCTCCTGTGATGCTGCTACGGGTTCGGCCGATGGGAAGCTCTCCCCGCCGGCCTCGTGCTGGCCCGGCACCCACCAGCGTCCGGCCTCGCGTGGATTGGCGCGGTCCGAGATATCGAGAATGACGTAGATGTTACCCTTGTAACCGGGCATGCCGGCGGCAAGATGAACATAACGCCCGCCGGGATAGAGGTTGCGGTGCGTGCCGTTGCCTCCGGTCCGGTAATGACCGAGTTGTTTCGGATTGACGGGATCAGCGATATCCCAGATCAGGACCCCTTCGCCAAAAGGCGCGTCGGGGTCACCGCCGAAATTCGCGAAAGGCTTTTCGAGGGCCGTCACCATCGTGTCGCCGGACAAATCGATCTGCAGCGTCCAGGTGTTCGTGCCGGCATAGGGCACGAACTTGACGACCTCCGGCTTCGCCGGATCGGTCACGTCGATGATGCTCCAGCCAGTGTGCCAGAAGTGTCCGGTATAAAGATACCAGCGCTCGCCGACCTGCCGGATCGCCATCTTGAAGGCAGGCCGATGATCGAGGTCGGTATAGCCGATTGCTTCGACATGATGGGCGAAGGCGCCAGGGGGCGCCGGCGAGGCAGCAGGAACTGGCTGTGCAAGCGCCTCACAGACAAGACCGGATTGAGATGCGGTGGCAATCGCCGCACCAACAAGTGGAGCTTTCAACATCTGGCGGCGGGAAATCTCGGCATTCCTCAAGAGCATATCTCCCAGATTTGTGACTGCCTAAGCTTTGCGATTTTCAATATTTCTGTCCAATATTGATTGGAGAGCGATTAATTCGATTCTGGAAATTAAGAGATGGATCACAAGCTGATGCAGTCCTTCGTGGCTGTCGCCGAAGAGTTGCATTTCGGGCGCGCCGCAGCGCGCCTCCATATCTCCCAACCCCCTCTCACCAAGCAGATCCAGCACCTGGAACAGGTCATAGGCGTGCGCCTGCTGGAGCGCACCAAACGCAAGGTCGAACTGACCGAGGCCGGCCGGGTGTTTCTCGAAGAAGCGAGAGCAGTCCTTCATCAGACAGGGCAAGCCGTCGAGCTTGCCCGCAAAGCCGGTCGTGGCGAAACCGGCCATCTGTCAGTCGGATTTATCGATGCCGCCATCTACAGTGTGGTGCCAGCTGTCGTTCAGCGGTTCACCGAATGTTATCCCGAGGTCGAGTTGAGCCTGACCGATCTGCGCATTCCCAATCAGATAAAACTGGTAGCCGAACGGCAGCTCGACATTGGCTTTGTCCACCCTCCCGTGGTTCACAACGCTCTTCAAGCCGAAAGCATATTGGTCGAACCGCTGATCGTGGCCTTGCCGGAAACACATTGGTTAGCTTCAGAGACCGAGATCGCGCTGGCTGACTTGGCTCAGGAAGCGCTGATCCAGTTCCCGCGCAGCATCAATCCGTCCCTCTATGACGAGATTGTCGGGCTGTGCCGTTCATCCGGCTTCAGCCCGAGGATCGTGCGGGAAGCAACGCCCAAGCAAACGATCATCGGACTTGTATCCGTTGGGCTTGGCGTCTCGCTGCTGCCTGCCTGTCTCGAGAATCTGCAGCGATCCGGCGTCGTCTATCGACCTATTCGGGGCCGAAACCTGTCGATCGATACGTCAGTCATCTATCGGCGCGAACAGCCTTCGCCTGTGCTAAAGGCATTCCTCGACATCGTGCGCGAGACGACAGGCATAGTTCCAGAACATTTTGCTAAGCAGGCCGGCATGTGACGTGGGGCTCATCCATGACGCTGGCAAAGCGCTTCTCAGCTTCCGTCGTTTTTTGTTGCAGAGGACTCTCTACGCCCGAAAGCGAGTTCGGTCATCACCTGCCAATATAGGCGGCTAGTTCGTCCGGCGTTCCATTTGGGAAGGCTTGTTTTAGAAAGTCCAAGCACGCCGACACCCGCGCGCTGAGCAGCCGCCGAGATGGGTAGAGCGTCCAGAGAGCGATCTCGGGGCCGTCGATATCCCCCAATTTACCAGTGTGCCGTCAGCCAAGCCGTGGCTCACCAACGAAATGGGAAGACGTCCTGCACCGACGCCGGCTCGCACCGCATCCCGGACCATGATGAGCGTTGACAAAGCGAGGACCGGCTCGATTCTAATTGTTGACCGGCCACCGGGTGTCTTCACGTGCCATGTTTGCCGATCGCCTGCGCCGCGTCCAACGGCAGGAGCGGCGCGTCCACCGGTCGTGCGAGGAACATTCGGGCTCGCCACGACGACCAGGCGGTCGCGGAGAAACGCCCGCGCCTATGGCTCGCACTCGCTGCGCCGCGCCCGGCGCCTGCTGACCTATATCGAGGAACAGGGCCCCCATCGTCTGCCAGCTTGACGGGGTTGGCCGGCGGACGGTGACGCTGGTGGAATTGGCATGGGCGACGGCACCGGGCGATCCCGGTGCTGCGGAGGCGGAGCAGGGGAGTTTGGCTGTGTGAGGTGGGGTGCGGTTGGGCGAAAGCTGACGTCGCTCAACATCAGCAAAACGCTAAAAGCCGCCCGGGTGGGTGGTCGATCAGAGTCTTCGCAATCTCTGTCGCCACGACATGCTCGAAAAATGCCCGCCCTTGGCGAACAGATCCCAGTCTGTCTCCGCGACCTGTCTTTAACGCAGGTGGCTCAATCGGCAATGTGGGTTTACATCGGCCGCCAAGTCCCTAGTTTTAGAGTTTCGCGCCGCGCACCTTAGTGCGTGAATGATCGAAAACGGGACCCGTGAACTCTGGCCGGTCCCTCAAAAACTCCCAAAGGATGACTGCCATGACACAGGCCAAGAATGGCGACACCGTGCGCATCAATTATACTGGACGTCTAGCCGACGGCACTCAATTCGATTCTTCCGGCAGCGAACCGCTGCAATTCAAGCTCGGTGAAGGGCAAGTGATCCCCGGCCTTGAGACCCATGTCGAGGGCATGGAGGTCGGCGCGAAAAGCACCGTCACCATTCCCGCCGACGCCGCTTATGGCCCCCACCGCCCCGAAGCGGTCATGACCGTCGACCGCGCCAGGGTGCCGGACAACATCAATGTCGATATCGGTACTCGATTGCAGGCCAGAACCACCGAAGGGCGCCCCATGCAGGTGACGGTCGTCGGCGTCGACGACGCCAGCGTCAAGCTCGACGGCAATCATCCGCTAGCCGGAAAGGATCTGGTGTTCGACGTTGAACTGGTCGAGATCGTTCAGGCGGCGTAGGTATCCATGCGGCCAAGGCCGTGGTGGCTATGATTTCGGGTGACGGACTTCCGCCGGAGGTTTCGGCGGTTTGTGCCACCTGCCGCCCTGCTTTCCGCACTTAGCCGCGCCGGGCATCCGGTGAATCACAGCTCCAGAGGCGTGTCTTGGAAGTATTTTCCGGGAGAGGCACCGAAGGCCGCCCGAAAAACCGCGATGAAGGCGCTGGGGCCTGAGTAGCCGAGTGCAAAAGCGATGTCGCCGACGCTTCGGCCACCGGCGAGCCACTCCACCGATTTCAGCAGTTTCGCCTGCTGTCGCCAGGCGCGGAAACTCATCCCTGTCTCAGATTGGAAGTGGCGCTGGAAGCTACGTGGGGACATGGCCGCACGTGACGCAAGCTCATCGAGGGGCCAATCTGCGCCCGGCTCATTCCGCATGTCTGCGGCGATGTCCCGGAGGCGTTCGGATGCCGGCAACGGGAGAGACAACGGTGCGACCGGACTCGTCTGGAGCTGGTCGAGAATGACTGCCACAAGTCGTTCGGCGGGGAGGCTGCCCGCGTCCGCGCGAGGTATTTCCAGAAACGCCAGGATTAGCTCGCGCAGGAGCCGCGTCGTACCGATCACGGAGACTTCCGGTGACAGGCTCGCCACCGCGTCGGGGCGGAAAAAGAGATAGCTGCGCTCCGTCTCCTGCAGGTAGGTCACCTCGTGGAGGACCCCGGACGGCACGAACACGGCGCGTTCGGGCGGGATGATGAAGTAACCCCGCTCGGTCTCCAGCCTTAGCGAACCCCGCACGATCTGGAAAAGCTGCGCCCGGTGGTGCGTATGAAAAGCGTAGGTCCGCCCGGCGGGCTCTGCTCCGCCCTGAGCGACAGCGGTATGCGGATAATCTCCGAACCCGTCTTCCGGCAAATGAACGTTGATCAGGTTGTCGCGGGCAATCATGGCGGCTCAGAGACATAATTTGTCAGACTGCCGATAACACGTCTGACGGCAATTCACTAGGTTGGCATTAACTCAGCACAACCTGGACGAAAGTCATGACACTGGAATTCCAAATAGCCGAAATCCCGGATCGCCTTGCCCGCGGCCTTCTGACGAAGCTACCAGCTTTGAGGTTCGGAGCCTCCGTCGTTGTGGGCTGGTGGCAACGGAGCGAGACCGAACACGCACTACACCGACTATCGGATCGTGATCTGGCGGACATAGGTATTGCGCGTCGCGATATTCGCGAGTTCGCTTGGACTGGCACCGTCGCAGCCAGCGAGCGACGAAACAGATCACCGGCCGCTGCCATGGATGCGCTTGCCTGCGGGGAATCCCATGCCCCGAGCGGATGGGTGGAAGCTGATCCCTTTCGCGACGGCTCACGAATTAATGCGATGCCCACGAAGCCGCGGTCAACGCGATAGCGCCGCCGGTCTTGAAACAAGCGTTACCAGAGAGGCAGACAGAATGCATGATGACGGGCTTTTCGACGAGAAGATCGCTGCGACCTACGATGATGATAAAGGCATCTCTGCGCCAGAGGTGATCGAGCCGGCCGTTGATCTCCTGGCCGAGCTCGCAGGAGGCGGGCGCGCCTTGGAATTCGCGATCGGAACCGGACGCATCGCACTTCCTCTCGCGCGGAAAGGGGTGCCGGTGGAGGGCATCGAGCTTTCGAGGCCGATGGTGTCTCGCCTTCGCGCTAAAGAAGGAGGCGCGGAGATCTCGGTAGCGATCGGCGATATGGTAACGACGAATGTCGCGAGACGGTTCTCACTCGTCTATCTGGTTTTCAATACGATAAACAACCTGACATCGCAGGACGCTCAGCTCGCCTGCTTCCGGAACGCAGCCGCGCATCTCGAACCTGGTGGACGCTTCCTGATTGAGGTCGGCGTGCCACCGCTTCAGCGGCTGCCGGTCGGCGAGACGATCCTGGCGTTCGACCACGGCGAAACGCATTGGGGCGTCGACGAGTACGACGTGGTGAACCAGAATTTCTCGTCCCATCACATCTGGCTCCGTGACGGAAGCTATGAGCGATTCTCAGTACCGTTTCGTTATGCCTGGCCAGCTGAATTCGATCTTATGGCGCGACTGGCTGGTTTAAGGCTCAAAGAGCGTTGGGGCGACTGGAAAAAGGAGCTGTTCACGCAGGTCAGCGATAAACATGTCTCCGTCTGGCAGAAGGTTGAAGGTTAGGACGCGTGGAGCGAAGCGTCATCACCCTCGTCCGCAACGCGCCGATGGGAAGCCGGCCGCTTTCAACGCCATGCCGCTGCTTCCGGTCACACGCAGCAGGCAACGAGAGCATCTCCTGCATCTTGGCTTTATCGTTGGCGTGTCCGCTTTCAGGATCTGTTGAAGCCAGCCCAAAACGACCGACATAGGCGCAAAGCTTTCATGCACGGCTCCGTTTGCGAGAGTCTGCTTCGGTCAAAAGCAGCCCCGGCTTAAGCGCCTCCCCCTACCGATCCTCGATAATCCGCAAATAAGCCGCCGTCACGAACAACACGATCAGCCCGAACAGAATCCGCCGCGCGCCTTCGGGCATCTGCAGGATGGTCAGCAGCGTCGTCAGCACGGTGAGGATCAGCGCGCCGATGATCGTGCCGGTGTAGCCGCCGCGGCCGCCGAAGATCGAGGTTCCGCCGATCACGGCCGCTGCCACCGAAGGCAGCACCAGCGGCTCGGCCAGCGACAGCGACGGCGCCTTGATCAAGCCGATATAGAGCAGACCGGTGATGCCGGCGAGCACGCTCGAGATGACGTAGAGCGCTGTGATCACCTGCCAATAGCGGACGCCGGACAGGCGTGCCGCCCCTTCATTGTCGCCGACCGCGTAAAGCAGGCGGCCAAAGCCGGTGCGGTTCAAGGTGAAGACGATGAGGACGGCGATGGGCACGAACAGCAGCAGCGCGTTGGGCACGCCATAGGTCAGGCCAGTGCCCAGCCAGGCCAGGAAGGGCGGAATCTTGGCGCCCGAAGCGATGACGGTTCGCTGGTAGACCTGCAGGCAGCCGGTGCCGATCAGGCTGGTGCCGAGCGTCATGATCAGCGGGTGCACGCGAAAGACGCCGACGCCGATGCCGTTGACCAGGCCGATGAGCACCGCCGGCACCAAGGCGATGAGGATCGCCACCGCCGGGTCATGATTGACGACCTGCGTCGCCATGATGAAGGCGCTCATCGTCGCCACGGTGCCGACCGACAGGTCGATGCCGCCGGTCAGCATGGTCATGGTCTGGCAGCCGGCGAGGATTGCCAGCGGGATGGCGAACTTGACCGTGTTGGCGAGCCAGCGCTCGTTGACGATGCCGGGGCGCAGGATCTGCAGGATCACCACCAGCATGACCAGCAGGATGATCAGCGGGATCAGCGGCCGGTCGGCCATGAAGCGCTTGAGGCGGCGGCCGAAGGGGACGGGTTGGATCGCTGATATGCTCATGAGATTGCTCGCGATTGGGGTGGCGCGATGTTGGTGCCGGGAGAGGATGGTGCTCTACGGCGCCCCCCTCTGTCCTGCCGGACATCTCCCCCTCTTGGGGGGAGATTGGCAGCTTCACACTCGGCGCCCTTCTTGCACCTTCGGAGATTGGCGAAAACCGTAGCGACGGCCAATCTCCCCCCAAGAGGGGGAGATGTCCGGCAGGACAGAGGGGGGCGCGAAGGATCGCTACGCTCATGCCGATCTGCCAGCGTCACGGCATTGCTCATCATTGCCGCCCCCTCATCGTAATAAATGCGCCGAACATCACCACGGCGACCATGATCGCGCCTTCGATGATTGCCGTGACGTTGGGATCGATGGCGAGAAGCGTCAGGTCGGTGCGCACCAGGCGCAGCACGAAGACGGCGACGATCGGGCCGAGCAGTCCGCCCTTGCCGCCGCCAAGTGCGACGCCGCCGAGCACCACCGCAGCCACGCTGGCAAGAAGATAAGGGCCGGGAATGGGGGCGCCGATGCCAGTGCTCATGGTCAGCGCCAGCCCGCCCATAGCGCCGAAAAGCCCCGACAGGGCGTAGGCGATGATCTTGGTGCGCGCGACGGGCACGCCGCTGCGAAATGCCGCCAGCTCGCTGCTGCCGATGGCGTAGATCGAGAGGCCGAGCTTCGAGCGCTTGAGCGGTATCCAGATGATGCAAAGGCAGACGACAAGCAGGACCAGCGCCTTCGGTATCCAGGCAGAGATCCCGGGCAGCCCCGGAATCGGGACGGTGCCGATGATGGTCGCCCTCAGCCATTCTGCCACCGCGCCGCCGGGCGCACCGAGGACCAGCAGCGCCGCGCCCTGCAGAACGAAGAGGGTGGCCAGCGTGACCACGATATCGGGCACGCGGGTGACGACGATCAGCATGCCGTTGACGGCGCCCAGCACCAGCCCCATGGCCAGCACGAACGGCACGACGAACAGCGCGTACTCCTCGCTGGCGCCGTCCATCATCGAGGCGGCGGTGACGCTGGTCAGCGCCATCATGGCGCCGACGGAAAGATCGATGCCGCCGGCGATGACGACAATTGTCTGGGCGGCCACGGCAAAGGCGTAAGGCAGCACCGCGCGCACCAGCGAGCCGAAATCGCCGCTGCCATAGCCCGGCTGGATCAGCCTGGTGATCACCAACAGGACCACGAACAGGACAAGCAGGCCGGCGACCCAGCCCTGGCGGCGGATAAGGCGGCTCACGGTTTCGCCACCGGGCTTGAATGGATATCGGCAAGGATGCCGACATCTTCCTTGGCGCCGCGCGGCAAGCCGTAAGCGGCGCGCATCAGTGCCGGCTCGTCGGCGAGCTCGACGGGGAAGACATCGACGACGCGCCCCCCAAAGATGACGATGACACGATCGCAGACACGCTGCACCTCCTCGAGCTCGGATGTATAGAACAGCACCGACTTGCCCTGGTCGGCGAGTTCGCGCAGCAGCTTGTAGATCTCCTGCTTGGTGCCGACATCGATGCCGCGCGTCGGGTCGAAGCAGAGGATGGTCTGTGCCTCAGCGGCGATCCAGCGGGCGATCGTCACCTTCTGCTGGTTGCCACCGGACAGGCGCTGCACCTCGCGCTGGGCGCGCGTGTCGATCTGCAGACGCTCGATCGCACTGACGACCCTGGAGCCTTCCTGCCGCATGTTGATCGGCCCCCAATTGCGCAAGGCGGCGCTGAACGGGAGCGCGATGTTTTCGCGCACCGAGCGCTGCATGGTCAAAGCTTCGGTGCGGTCGCCGGGCACATAGGCGATGCCGGCGCGAATCGCATCCGCCGGATGCGCGAACCTGACCGGCTGCCCGTCCACCTCGATGGTGCCGCCGGACGGCCGGATGGAGCCGGCGAGGGCGGCGAAGAGCTCGTCCTGGCCTTGGCCCTCAAGCGCGACGACGCCCGCGACCTCGCCGTTTGCCAGGTCGAACGACACGTCGTTGAGCTTGGTGCCGACACGAAGGTTCGCCACGCCGAGGCGCGGACGGCTATCCCTTGGCGGAGCGGCCTGGCTCGCCTGGCGCGCCGCCACGCGTGTTTTTTCAATCCTGGCGCCGAGCATCATCTCGACGATGCGCTCCTCGACGCCCGGCTCGATGTCGACGACGCCAACGGTCTCGCCGTCGCGCAGCACCGTGGCGCGGTCGCAAAGTGCCGATATCTCGACAAAACGGTGGGAAATGAAGATCACCGAACGGCCGCTGTCGCCCTGCCGGCGAACGACTTCAAGCACCTTTTCCGCAAGGTTTGCCGGCAGTGCTGCGGTCATCTCGTCGAGCAGCAGAACATCGGGCTCGACCGCCAGCGCGCGCGCCAGATCGAGCACGCGCAGCACGGCAAGCGGGATGTCGCGCGCGATGTCGCGTATGTCGAGGTCGGGAATGCCGAGTTCGCGCACCCAGGCGCGGAACGGCTCGACCGGCGTGTCGGTCAGGCGAAGGTTGGAGGCGACGTCGAGATCCGGGATGAGCGATGGTTCCTGATAGACGGGAAGCAGGCCGGCGCGGCGCGCATCGGCGGGCGAGCGCACGTCGCGGGCCTCGCCGCGGATCAGGATATGCCCGGCATCGGCGCGGATGGCGCCGGTCAGGATTTTTACGAGCGTCGATTTGCCGGCGCCATTGGCGCCCATCAGGGCGTGAACCTCACCCGGCAGAATCGACAGCGACGCGTTGCGCAGCGCCACCACGGCGCCGTAGGTCTTCACGACGCCGGTGGCGTCCAGGAGGGGATTGGTGGTCAAAATCGCGTTGCTCTCGATTCAGAAACTCTCTTGCTGGCGCTCTACGGCGCCCCCCTCTGTCCTGCCGGACATCTCCCCCTCAAGGGGGGAGATTGGCTGTCACCTCGGCTTTCGCCAATTTTAAACGGCGCAAGACGAGGGCTGACACCGCAACTGCCCAATCTCCCCCCTTGAGGGGGAGATGTCCGGCAGGACAGAGGGGGGCGCCGTAGAGCGCCAGTCTATCAAATCTTTGCGTAGCGAGGACGGCAGCCCGCCGTCCTCGCTACGCAATTCAAAGCAGCAACTACTCGCCCGGGCCCTTGCAGGCGACGATCTGGTCCTTGGTGTAGGTGGTCCAGTCCGGAATGGAGATCGAGACTGGCCATTCCGGGCTCAGCGACGGATCGGCCGCGCCCTTCAGCTTGGCCTTGCCCTCCTCGGTGGCGTTCTCCCAGAGCTGCGGCTCAACCAGCACGGTCTGCTCCGCTGGTTTCTTGCCGTTCAGGATCTGAAGAGCCAGCGTCACGCCGGCGCCGCCGATCGAACCGGGGTTGGTCACCGCCGCGCCGACCAGGCCCTCGACCGAGTTCAGTTGGCCGACGAAGCCGGCATTGTCGGCGCCGACCACCGGCACCAGCGGCGTCTGCGACTCGACCAGCGCATCGACGATCACATTGTCGATGCCCGAGGTCCAGATGCCGTTGAACGGCGATCCGGTGGCGATGAAATCGAGGATCTGCTGCTTGCCCTGATCCTGCTGCCAGCCGGTGAAGACTTCGTGCACGACCTTCACATCGGGGAATTCGGCAAGCGCCTTCTTGAAGCCCTTGTCGCGATCGCTGTCGGCCGAGGCGCCGGCGGCGCCGCGCATATAGACCACGTCGCCCTTGCCGCCCATCTGCTGGAACAGCCATTTGGCGCCGAGATAGGCGTATTGTTCCTGGTTGTTGGAGATGATGTAGGCCGAGGGCTCGGTGACCGCCTGGTCGACGGCGACGACAACGATGCCGGCCTTGGTGGCTTCTTCCAGGGCTGACTTGATGCCGGCTGGATCGGCCGGGTTGACGACGATGGCGTTGACCTTGGCGCTGATCAGGTTGCGGATGTCCTCAAGCTGGCCGGCGGCATCGGTGTTGCGATGGGCGATGTTCAGCTTGGTCACCTCGCCCGAGGCCAGCGCCTGCGCCTTCATCGCGCAGATCATCTCCTCACGCCAGCCATTGCCTTGCACCGTGTTGGAAATGCCGATCGTGTATTTGCCTTCAGCGGCCGAGACGCCCACCGAAGCCATGAAGGCCGCGCCGGCAAGCAGCGGGACCATGGTCAAAAGTTTTTTCATTTCAGTCTTCCTCCTCCACATTGTTTTCAGTTTCAGAGCCTGATCCTGTCGACCTGCGACAGGATCAAAGCCAAGCTGTTTGCGCCGTCATTTCACGAAGGGGCGCAGCACGTCGCGGGCCAGTAGAAAACCCCGCTTGACGTTTTCATCGCTCCCTTCAAACCGCCGGTCCTCATGTTCGATGATGATGGGCCCGTCGTAGCCGGCGCGATAGAGGCCGGAGAAGATGACATTCCAGTCGACATCGCCGAGCCCCGGCATGCGCGGCACCTGCCAGCCTATGCCGGCCGAGAGGATACCGCGCTCGTAAAGTCCATCAGGATCGATCATCAGGTCCTTGGCATGGACATGCAGCATGTACGGACCGAATTCTCTGATGAAGCGGGCCTGGTCGATCATCTGCCAGACCAGGTGCGACGGGTCGAAGTTCATGCCGACATCGCCGCCCCAGGCTTCAAGGATGCGGCGCCAGATATAGGGCGAATAGGCGATGTTGTGCCCGCCCGGCCACTCGTCATAGCTGAAGATCATCGGGCAGTTTTCAAAGGCGAGCTTCACGCCATGGTCTCGCGCATGGGCTGTTATGGCGGGCCAGACCTTGAGCGCCTCTTGCCAGTTGGCGTCGATGGTTTTTGAAGCGTCACCGCCGCAGAAGGTGTTGACGACAGGCACGCCCATATGGCTCGCCAGCACGATCACCTTCTTCAGATGGTCGATGATCGCCGCGCGATGCGCGGCATCGGGGTGCAGCGGATTGGGGTAATAGCCGAGGCCCGACACAGTCAGGTTCTTCTCCGCCAACGAGGCGACGATCTCCTTGGCCTGCGCGGCTGACGTCGAAGCCGCATCGATATGGCTGGTGCCGGCATAGCGCCGGGCGCCGCCGGAGGATTTCGGCCAGCAGGCGATCTCCAGCGCCTCGAAGCCGGCAGAACTTGCCCAGTCGGAAACCTCGCCAAGCGAGGTGTCCGCAAACGGCGCGGTGAGCAGTCCAAGCTTCATATTGCCTCCCTTCCCCTTACTATGCCGATTGTGCGGGCCGCTTCAACCGGGCAACCTCGGGTTGTTCCAAACTTCGCCTGACGACTGCCATCGGGTTGTCTGAGAGCAGGCCGTCGAGGGCTGATGTGATAGCCCTGCGGAAATCGCCATTTGCGGCAAGCTCCGGATCGAAGATCGTGTCGATGGCGAGGATCGCGGCTGCCAAAGCCCTCGTGTCGGCGCCGACCGCGTCGGCAATGCCGGCGATTCTGTCGGCATAGGGATCGGACACCGGCCAGCGCTCGCCGAAGCGTGCCGAGGAGCGGATCAGATAGGCCATCCAGCCTGCGACCGGGACCGACAAGAGCGCGATGCTTTCGCCGCGCCGCAACCGGTCGCGGATCGGGTTGAGAAGCCGCTGCACGATCTTTTGCGAGCCGTCGGTGGCGATCTGGTGGTTGCGATGGCGGATCGCTGTATTGCGCAGACGAGCGAGGCTTTGCTCGACATAGGCTTCCGGCGAGACGCCGGGCATCGGCATCAAGGTCGGCAGCGTCTCGTCGATCAGCATGCGCCGGACGAAGGCGGCGAGCAGCGGGTCGGCGATGGCATCCGACGTGTGCTCCAGGCCCGCCAGCACTCCGAGATAGGCAAGCGTGGTCTGGGCGCCGTTGAGCACCCGCATCTTGAGGTGCTCGAAGGGGGTGACGTCGCCGACGAACGTCGCGCCAACCCGGTCCCATCGCGGCACGCGGCCGGCGAATTTCTGCTCGATCACCCATTGCCGGAACGGCTCGCCGACGACGACGGCGGCATCGCGGTAGCCGAAATGCTGCTCCACGGTCTCGATATCGGCCTCAGAGGTCGCTGGCGCGATGCGGTCGACCATGGCCGAGGGAAAGGCGACGTTGGCCGCGATCCAGTCCGACAGGCCATTGCCGCGCCGGCTGGCCAAAGCCTGCACGACGTTCTCCAGGATGATGCCGTTGGTCGGGATGTTGTCGCAGGAGAGCAGCGTCACCGGACGGCTGTGCGAGGCCATGCGCAATTCAAGCGCCCGCGCCAGAATGCCCGGCACGCTTCGCGGTTCCAGTGGATTGGCGAGATCGTGGACGACGTCCGGGTGCGCCAGATCCAACGCGCCGCTGGACGGGATGTGGCAATAGCCTTTCTCCGTCACGGTCATCGTGACCATCTCGATGCCGGCGGAAGCCAGCACGTCGATCGCGGGTGCCGCACTCTCCTGGCTGTCGACAACCCTGACGATGCTGCCGATGATTCGCGCTTCGACTTGGCTGTCTTCGCGGATCAGGCGCGTGTAGAGGCCGCCCTGCCTGCCCAGCGTTTCCGACAAGTATGGTGCGCGGATGTTGATGCCGACCACGCCCCAGCGATCGAAACGGCGCGAAAGAAGATCGTCGGTGTATTCCGCCTGGTGGCAGCGGTGGAAGGCGCCGACACCGATATGAGCCATCCCCGGGACAAGTGCGGCCCGATCATAGGATGGCTTTTGGACGGAGGAAGAAAGCCGGCTAATGAGTTCTGGGCCGAGCGTTTCGGGGGGCGTTGAAGCGCTCACCGGTTCGCCCCGACGACCCATTGCTCCTGGTCGATCAGGGCGCCGGTCATCGGCCCGGAGGCGTCGGAGAGCAGGAACACGGCGAGGTTCGCCACTTCGCCGGCCGCCAGCAGGCGTCCGAAAGGTTGCGACGCGTTGGCCGCATCGATCCAGCCCGGGCCATGCCCCAGCGTCTCGGCCTGCATGATACGTTCGGCCGGCGTGTCGGTCCAGCCGACATTGATGCCGTTGACGCGGATCCGGTCGAAGCGGTGCGCGTTGGCGGCGTTGCGGGTGAGGGTGGCGAGCGCGCCCTTGGTGGCGGAATAGACGGCGAGTTCGGGCGAGCCGCAATGCGCGTTGATTGACAGGATGTTGACGATCGCGCCGCCTTGACCTTGCTTGATCATCTGCGCGATGGCCGCCTGCATCAGGAAGAATGGCGCCCGCGCGTTGACGGCGAACAGTGCCGCCCAGTCGTCGAGGCCGGCATCGAGAAACGAGGCGCGGTTGGTCAGGCCGGCGGCGTTGACCAGCGCGTCGATGCGCCCGAAACGGGAAATGCACGCCTTCACCAGTTGCGCCGGCGCCTCGGGGTCCGCCAGATCGGCTGCGACGAAAGCGGTCGGCGTGCCTATCTCTGAAAGCGCTGCGGCGACTTCAGCGCCACGCACCGGCTCGCGGCCGGTGACCAGCAGGCCGCCGGCGCCTGAGTGCGCCAGCGTCTCGGCGATCGCCCGGCCAATGCCTTGCGTCGCGCCGGTGACCAGCACCACCTTGTCGTCTAGCCGAAGCTCCATTCCTCCTCCCGGAATAAAGTTTCTATTTTTCTAGATATGGAACACCAATTCCCGATAGTCAATCGTATCCGTCTCAGGTCGTGCGGCGCGCGACAACACCGTGGACAAGGGCCATGCCGACGGCGAGCGAAGCGGCAAGCGAGCGGAAGCCGGCAAAGTCGGACTCAACCACTTCCAGCCATGTGTCCGACAGCTTGACCAGCGGACTGAACGTGCTGTCGGTGATGGTGACGATCCGCGCCTTTCGCTCATGGGCGACAGCGACGAGGTCCGGCGTGATCGAGTTGTAGGGGCTGAAGGAGACCGCCAGCACGACGTCGCGCTTGCCGATGCAGCCGACCTGGTCAAGCGCGGTGGAACCGACATTGTCGACCAGCACGTTGCGCACGCCCTGTTGCGACAGAGTGAGCGAGAGATAGGTGGTGACGGGAAAGGCGCGTTTGCTGCCGATCACATAGATCAGGTCGGCGGAAGCCAGCAGATCGACCATGCGCTCGAAGCTGGCAATGTCGAAGTTATTGTCGATGCGGCCGAGCGAAGCCTGCGAGGCGCCGACCATGCCATTGAGAAAATGCAGATTGGCGTTGGGCTCGGTGGCCGCCCGTTCCTGTCCGTCGCGCGCCCGTCCCTCGGGCCAGGAGCCTTTGACGTGATCCTTGAAAAGACCCTGGAAATCGGAAAAGCCGGCGT
The DNA here is from genome assembly GCF_003997065.1 of Mesorhizobium sp. M6A.T.Ce.TU.016.01.1.1. Lineage (NCBI taxonomy): Bacteria > Pseudomonadati > Pseudomonadota > Alphaproteobacteria > Hyphomicrobiales > Phyllobacteriaceae > Mesorhizobium > Mesorhizobium sp. M6A.T.Ce.TU.016.01.1.1. The sequence continues at coordinate 123,943 of NZ_RZTJ01000001.1, forward strand.
AGCCGAAGATCTGCGCAAAACGAACAAGCGTCGAGGGCTGCACACCGGCCTGCTCGGCGACCTGCGCGATCGTGCCAAGCGCGACGTCGCTCGGATGCTGCCACAGGAAGATGGCAACCTGGCGCAGGCGTTTCGGAAAATGGACGGTGCCGGACGACAATACGGCGCGCAGTTCCTCATAGGTCTGCGGCTTGGTGTAGCCGAGCGCGGCAAGCGAGCGGCCGCGCTTGCGGGTCGCCGCCTCGTCGGCAATAGACCGTCCGGATGCTTTGCTCGCGTTCATGCCGTGAGCCGAGGCATGTGCGAAGCGACCCCCACCCCTAACCCCTCCCCACAGGGGGGAGGGGGATTTTCGCAGGCGCTTACGGCGGCAAATTGCTTTGTTTCAGATCGAGAAATAAGCGAATGGCGCGCAACAGAGTTCCCCTCCCCCTTGTGGGGAGGGGTTAGGGGTGGGGGTACTCCTAGGGCAGTATCACAGGGACTTTCCCGGGCGACTGCCACGCGCTTCGTCATCCGAATGTCCTCCCGAACTTCACGCTAGCGTGGCACGATCGTTTTGCAAAACAGAAATTGGAATTAATGTTCGAAAATAGTGGCGGGCGCCCTATAGTGGTCTATTCAATCGCTGACGGATCGACGCCAACGCTTGGCGGTCGGCATGGTGGGTGGCGGCCGCAACGCCTTCATCGGCGCCGTGCACCGGCTGGCCATGCGGCTCGGCGACCAGATCACGCTGGTGGCCGGGCGCATTGTTCTCGGACCCCAAAATGCCTGTTGGTGTTATTTCACTGCGGTGACCCTGCCCGCCGCATCGAGGCGACAGCCGACCCGCGCCCGCCGAACTTCGATGCCGCCTTGTCTTGCGTAGTCTATTCGCACCTCGATCGGCGCCGTGAGTGCGCCCCGATGTTGACGCAAGGCGCCTGCGCTTACCGCGTGGACACGGACGGCGCCAAGCGGCGTCGCAGCGGATATGATCGCCGCGCGGCAGGCTCGCACGACCGCAGCTGGCGTACCGGGTTTCGCTTTCAGTGGTCTCAAAGATCCAAAGGGATACCCCTTGGTGGAGTCACCCTCACCGGCTTTGGAAGGCCTGAGAGCGGGTGGCAGGGCGATCGATTGCTTGCCGGTCTTGGCAGAGGCAGTGGCTGCCGTGACTGCGGCCGGACTACCGGGAGCGGTACTCGTTCCGTTTTCGGCGGACGGATCGTCGCCCACGCCGACACCCGTCGAAGGGCTAACGCCTGCGTCGAGTGATCCTGCGCCGACCGAAACTCCAACGTTTGCTCCACCCACACCGTCGACGCTCGTGCCCACCCCCACAGATGCGCCTTGCGAGCTGGCGCTCACTCCGGCACCGACCCCGAGGCCGCCGGCCTTACCGCCTAAACTTGCGTCAAGAGCCGAGGCAGGCCCGATTGCGATCCCGATCGTCAACACGGCTGCGACGTACTTTTTCATTGTGATACTCCCCTGCGGCATACATTTCGCTCACTAGTCTTCACTGGCATAGGTCGAGCTTCACAGTGGTCGGGTCGGGAGCAATGCGGCGGGAAGAGCGATGGTTGCCGGCAGAACAGGATGTGGTGACTTTTTTGCCTTCACTTTCCGTTTTTTCGGCAAGCCCGGTTTACGGGCTGGTTGGGCGCCCGAACGCGATAGCGTACTTGCAAGTGGGGTACGTGATTTCGGCGCGCGCGCCAAAGCCGCAGTGCGACTCTTATCCTTGACGATGTCGATCGCCTCACGCGCGGCACTGAGGCTGCGGCCTAGACCGATAGCCCTTTCACGCTCTTTCTCCAGCACCGCACTCAACTCTGCCGAGATCTGCTTTGAAGCGTCGCGTTCCTTGCGAACAATATCGAGGTCGCGTGCAGCTAAATCTGCTCGTTCGCGTTCCAGTTCGAGTGCTTCCCCAGCTTGCTTTAGAGCGGTCTCGACCACCGATCGGTCTTTTATGGCGTTGGTCTTCTCGACCGCGGCCAGGTTTGCGCCTGTCTTAAGAGCGTCGATAGTTTGGCGAGCCGTGGTGAGTTCTTGTTCCAGGAGTTCAACCTTTTGCCTCTCCTCATCAAGCGCTTGCTTCGCAGCAACCTGAGAGGCTTCCATAGAGGGGTGCGCTCCGGCGGCCTTCTCGCGGTCCCAGAGAATGGCTTCGGCCCTAAAGTCTTCGATAACGCGCTGCGCCGTCTCCAGCGCTTCGTCTATTTGCTGCTGCTCTTTTAGGATTTGTGCTTGCTTAGCCGCCAGTGCGTGTGCATGGGCGCTTGCGTCACGTGCCTCGCGCTGCATGACGTCTAGCTCCGCGCGTGCTGCGGCCAATTCGCGGCGTAAAGCCATTTCATGCTCGCCGGGCGGCGTCTGCACACCCTCCTTGAGTTGCGCGGCGCTGGCAATGCTGACTCCCGCGGCGGCGATGACGGCAACCGCGATTGAATGAAATGTGGACGAAATCTTCACGACGGGAGACTCCTCAAGATCGCCGCCTACCTAGCGGGACGGGCACATGCCAAAGTCCGGCTGATAGCCACCTTCGCGGTAAAGGTTCTCTGCGACGTAGCTGCCTTTCGCCCCTTCCAGCACACAGGTCAAAGGTGGGTTCCACAAGCATCTGTAAAGACCTACTGCTGCCATCCGCGGTGTTCCCTATTTTACCCCCCGGACAGGATGATCCCGTGGACGCCTGCGAATGTCGCCCTTCATTGTGATGAAGCGACGCGCCGCGCGCGGGCCATGCCCGATATCGTCGATGGGCCCCATGCAGCAGCGATTTCACCGGTGAAGGGGTTCTGTGCAGTGGCCGGCACTTGGCATCGGTCAGCGCGCGGATCGATCCAGGGGTGCAAAATAGTTGCCGTGAAAGCCAAAGGGGATGTGATGCGGGACGGAGGCCCGGGCGCGTTTGGCGAGCGTCGCGGCGTCGAGCACAAGCAGGAATGACGTGCCGGCGCCGACATCGAGCACGACGGACAACAGGACGCCGTCGTCTTCCTCGGCGCCGGTCGGCCGCGCCACATAAACAGGCTCGCCAGCATAGCAGCCCGGTTCGGCCCAGGTCGTCACGGTCGCCGGCGCGGTGGCTGAAAGCTCGACCTTGGCTATAGTGTCGAGGAAGCTGTCCGGTTCACTTTGGCCGGCTCCCCATATGCAGCGATACGATCTGCCGGCGCGGCGGGAATAGTCGATGCGCGGCAACTCGATGCGCGTGTCGCAGAGCGGTTCCGGCTCGATCTCGACAGCCGCAGAAGGGCTACTGTCGAGCGGAATGCGGTACCGCGTCAAGGTCGAGGTCGGGTTGACCTGCGCTCCGGAGCGCAGCCGGTCGAGGCGCAGCTCGTCGATGATTCTCGCATCGGGATAGGCGAGGAGGTCCACCAGCAGCGCGCCGTCCGCCTCGAAGGCATTGACGTGGTGAAAGCAGAAGCACGACGACGCCCTGGCACGGGCGGCGACAGCGCCGGTCGACTTATCGATCACTGTGAATACGGTGCCGAACTCCGGTTGCCAGCGATAGTTTGTGATGAAGGGTCTGCCTGAGAAGACGAGCTTGAGCGGGTTCACCCGAAGCGGAAACTCCGTCAGCACCAAATAGCGTTCCGACATGCCGAAGGAATGCATGTAGCTCGGCCGATCGACGGGCAATTCGGCCAGGACACGCTGCATGCCGCTTTCGTCGACGAACAGGCGATACGTGCTGCGGCGCCCCATCTCGATGACGTACGAGTAGCCGCGCTCGCCGTCGCTGTGCGGGTGCGCAGTCGAGATCTGCCCGCTGATCGCCCGACTGAATTGGAGCCGTCCGTGCGTTTTGAGCGTGTGCGGATCGAAGCGGATCGGCATCGGCGTCTCGGTCAGCGCCACGATCTCGCCGGCCAACACCGACACATTGACATTCGCATTGTCGGTCAGCTTCGGATTGAAGATCGCCATGACGCGGCCAAAGATCGTGCGGCACGGATCAGTCATGAATTCGCCGCGTGCGATGCGGCCCTTCTCCATCGCCTCGCAATAGGATTGCGAGCGGATGAAGCGGTTGGAATAGCGGACCGTGCCATCGCTGAAGTCGAAGGCGTGGAGCATGGCGAGCCCGTCGAACCAATGCGTATAGGCTTGCCGACCCACCTCGAATTTCGCAGGCCCGGTCCGGATCAGACTGCCGGTCAGCCATGCCGGCAATTCGCCTTCCACCTGCAACGGCAGTTGATCGACCTCCTGTTCGAGTGTGGTGAAGCCCAGTGCGTAACGGCCATCCGCTTCGGGCATTCCAGCCTCCTTCACTTCGCCTAGTGCCTCCGCCCTCCTGCCGCTAAACGCGTCAGCGGCGCCGATGTTTCGCATCCGAGCCGTGGAGCCGGACCAACTTCCTGCCAAGTTCCCGATAGCAGCGGGATCAATCAGCCTCGCCATGAATCAAGTCGCGGATTCGCTCCGTGATCGAAGCAGAATCGCTGTGATGCGGTTCGGCACGTCTCCTCGATCGTGGACCATCGTCATCCGCCCAATGAAGCTGCCCCCATACCGGGCAAGGGATGACTGGCCGTGCGACCCACAGCCCAGCCGAACGGAAACTGTTCGCTGGCGTCGAACTCAGATCGTTAGGATAGGTTCCGCAACCCGTGTGGCCAGCACTGCTGGCGACTATGCCGGTAGTCCTCAAGCCCAGCGTTGGGAAACCGGAGGCCCGAGCAAGACCCGATCGCTACAAATGTCGGTGAACTAAGCGGCGGCGTAGCTACGCAGTCATTCAGGCGGCAACCATACGTTCAGTCCGGTGGCGCTACTGGTGGCTTGATGTCCGTCCGGTAGAACCAGCGTATCTTTACCTCTGCAACGTCAGCGGGACCAACGCTCACGCAATCCGATTTCCGGTTCCTGTACTCTGGAATTTCAAGCCAGACAGTGCAGCGATAGAATCGCGGATCATATGGGGGGTGATGCTTCGTATAGGAGATAACCACCGTGTTGACACCATCCAGCATCTCTTCGCGCAGTTGGTGACAATTCGAACGCCGAGCGTCATCAACGACCTTATACGCCCGGCCCCGCCAAGGCGCGTAAGGCGCCCTCCGCTGATATATCATGCCATTTTCGTAAACCGACTCGCTGTGGATCACGACGTGTCTATGGCTCTTGATCACGCGGCTCCACGTCGCCTGAAAAGCGGGCATCTTGGCGAGCGCTTCGTTAGCCGCAGCCATGGGGTAACATGCGCCTTCGATCTGCTGCTTGTTGCGCAAATCTGCATAAGACACGGAAGGCAAAGACGCCACACCGGCGGCAAGGGCGATGAATCGTGTCAAAATGTGCATCATCGTTGTAAAGCACGTCTCATCGAGCACCGCGAGATGGAATTGCAGGATGAACTCGTTCGCGCGGAAATTGAGCCGTCGACTGAGGGTGACGGTGTGTCTCCCGTCAGCGGTATGCAGCAAGTAAATATCAGATCTTTAGATCGTTGGGATATCCCGCTGGTGGAGCTGAGGAGGATCGAACTCCTGACCTCGTCATTGCGAACGACGCGCTCTCCCAGCTGAGCTACAGCCCCGTCCAGCGGATGGGCGCATTTATCGGGCGTGGCGGTTTCCTGTCAAGACGGCGTTTTGCCCAAAAAAGCCGCGCGGCGAGCCATCGACGTGGCCTGCCGCGGACAGCGGCTCTTGCCGCTTTCGCCCGTAATGGCTACATGTCGGCAACAATCGGAGACCGGCATGATAGCCCTCATTCAGACCATTGTCCTGGCGCTTGACATTTATTGGTGGATCATCATCGCTTCGGCGATTTTCTCCTGGCTCTACGCCTTCAACGTCGTCAACTCGCGCAACCAGTTCGTCGATAGCGTCAGCAACATGCTCTTCCGGCTGACCGAGCCGGCGTTGCGGCCGATCCGCCGCTTCTTGCCCGACCTCGGCGGGATCGACATTTCGCCGATCATCCTGCTTCTGATCCTGTTCTTCCTCCGGCAGTTCCTGCTCACCACGGTGGCGCCGCTGGTCGTCTGACCGGCCGTTCCATGACTGGGCCGTTTCGCCCGCGTAACGACGGCGTCGACCTGTTCGTCCGGCTGACACCGAAAGCGGCGATGGACAAGCTCGAAGGCATCGAGATTTCGGCAGACGGGCGAAGCCATTTGAAGGCTCGCGTCCGCGCCGTGCCGGAAAACGGCGCCGCCAATCAAGCGCTCGAACGGCTGGTCGCCAAGGCGCTGGGAGTGCCGCGATCGGCCGTTTCGGTCGTCGCCGGCGGCACGGCCCGGCTGAAGACGCTGCGTATCCTCGGCGATCCGACTGCGCTGGCGAAAGGCATCGAGGCGCTCAGCAGCGCTTGAACTGGCTTGAACGACGCTGAAGCCATCAAAACGACGCTGCCAGACAATGCTGGATAGATGGGCTAGTTCCGCGACGCATCCCTCTTTTCGTCATCCCAGGGTCTGCGCCGCGTGTGTCGCGGACTCGTCTCTACACCAGCCCGCGCTTGACCATCATCGCTTCGGGCGACGGCATCTTGCCGCGGAAGGCGGTGTAGAGTTCTTCCGGGTCCTTCGAGCCGCCGGCAGCATAGATGTTCTTTCTGAGCCGCTCGGCCAGCGCCGGATTGAACGGGTCGCCCGTCTCCTCGAAGGCGGCGAAGGCGTCGGCGTCGAGCACCTCCGACCACATGTAGGAATAGTAGCCGGCCGAATAGCCGTCGCCGGAAAATATGTGGCCGAATTGCGGGGTGCGATGGCGCATGGCGATGGTGTCGGGCATGTTGAGGCTCTCGAGCGTTTCGGCTTCGAAACGAAGCGGCTGGTCCGGCGCGTTCGGTCGCGCATGGTAGGCCATGTCGACCAGCGCCGACGCGGTGAATTCGACCGTTGCGAAGCCGGCGCCAAACGTGCGCGCCGCCAGCATCTTGTCGACCAGCGCCTTCGGCATCGGCTTGCCGGTCTTCACATGCAGCGCATGCTTTTCCAGCACCGCCGGCACGGTCAGCCAGTGCTCGTAGAGCTGCGAGGGCAGCTCGACGAAATCGCGGCTGACCGAGGTGCCCGCGACCGACGGCCAGGTGACGTCGGTCAGCATGCCATGCAGGGCATGACCGAATTCGTGGAACAGGGTCTTTGCCTCGTCGACCGACAACAGCGCGGCCTCGCCTTCCGGCGGCTTGGCGAAATTCATGATGTTGTAGATGACAGGCTTGGAGCCATCGCCGAGCTTATAGCCGGATTTCAGCGCGCTCATCCAGGCGCCGGAGCGTTTCGAGGGTCGCGCGAAATAGTCGGCCAGGAACAGCCCGCGCTCGCTGCCGTCGGCATTCCTGACGACGAAAACGCGTGCATCCGGATGCCACGTGGCAATGTCCTTCTTTTCCTCGAAGGTGATGCCGAACAATCGTGTCGCCACGTCGAAGCAGGCTTCGATGATGCGGTCGAGCTGCAGATAGGGCTTCAGCTCGGCCTCGTCGAAGGCGAATTTCTCGGCGCGCAGCTTCTCCTGATAGAAGCGCCAGTCCCACGCGGCGAATTTCTCGTTGCTGCCGGCCTCGGCCGCCAGCCGCTGCAACTCGGTCTGGTCGCTTGCGGCCTTTTCCAAGGCTTTTTCCCAGACCGGGTCGAGCAGCGTATGCACCGCCTCCGGCGTCTTTGCCATGGTGTCGTCGAGCTTCAGCGCGGCGAAGGAAGCGTAGCCGAGCAGATTCGCTTTCTCGGCGCGCAGGCGCAGCATATCACGCACCACGGCGGTGTTGTCGGTGGCGCCGCCATTCTGGCCACGCATGGTGAAGGCGCGGAAGGCGATCTCGCGCAGGTCACGGCGCTCGGAGAAGGTCGAGAACGGCTCGTAGATCGAGCGCGACAGGGTGACGGCATAGCGGCCCTTCTGGCCGCGCATCTCGGCGGCCTCGGCCATCGCGCTTTTCAGGAATTGTGGCAGGCCGGCAAGGTCGGCCTCGTCGAGGAACAGCGCCCAGTCGCGCTCGTCGGCAAGCAGGTTTTGGCCGAAAGTGGTGCCGAGCGACGACAGTTCCTCGTCGATCGCCGCCAGCCGCTTCTTGCCCTCGGCGTTGAGCTTGGCGCCGGAGCGGACGAAGCCTTTCCAGGTCTTTTCCAGCACCCGCAGCGTTTCGGCATCGAGCTTCAGGGTTTCCCGGCGCTGGTAGAGGTCGTCGATGCGGGCGAACAGCCTCTCGTTCATTGAGATCGCCGAGAAGTGCCGCGACATCTTTGGCGAGATGTCGCGCTCCAGCGCCTGGATCGCTTCGTTGGTGTGGGCGCCGGCCCGGCACCAGAAGATCGACGATACATGGTCGAGAGCCTCACCGCCAAGCTCCAGCGCTGCGAGTGTATTCTCGACGGTAGGCGTCTCGGCATTGCCCGATATCGCCTCGATCTCGGCCTCATGCGCCTTCAGCGCCGCATCGAACACCGGAGAAAAATCGCCGTCGCCGATGCGGGTGAAATCGGGCAGGCCAAGCGGCCCTTGCCAGGTGGTCAGCGGATGGGCGGCGAGGTCGACGGCTTTCGTGGACGGCATGGACAGTCTTTCGCTGAGAGAGGGGGCTTTCGCTGAGTGAGAGGGCTTTCGCTGAGTGGCTGTAGAGGCAGGGCGGGATCATCACCGATGTAAGGCGCTGGCTTGCCGCACGCAATATGGCAGCTGCTACCCGCTCAGTAGCCGTCGCAGTTTTCCGCGATCGCCGCCTGCGAACTGGCGGTGATTTGGTTGTCGGTGATGGCGAAGGTTTCCTGCATCAGCATGTCGTTTTTGGGAAAATCATAGCAGGCGATCACCGTGGTGACGCCGCCCTCGGTCTTCTCGATCCGATGCCGGATTTCAGCCCCGGCGACAGCGCCTTTCCATTCATCGATCGAGGCGATGAACTCCTGCTTGGTCTGGACGACGCCGAGGTCGTCGAGTTTTATCCGGACGTCATCGGCAAGCAGATCCGACAGTTCCGTGCGATCGGCGACCAGCAGCGCCGCATACCAGCGGCCGATGAGCGCGCCGTCGTCGGCGCGGGCGGATACGATTGAAAACAGCAGCGCCGCTGCGGCCAAAGCGATCGAACGGCATACCATGCAATCCTCCTATGTCGTCTCCGGCCTCTCGAAGTCACCGGTCTCCTTGTTCATCACCCAGAGCTCGCCGGTCGAGATGTCGAACCAGGCGCCGTGCAGCGACAGCCGTCCCTTGCCTTCCAGGATCGAGACGCAGGGAAAGGTCCTGAGATTGGCGATCGAATAGCGGATCGAAATGCGCTCCAGCGCGGTCTGGCGCTCCGTCGCCGTCATGAAGGTGCTGGACGACACCGTCTCGGCCGCCGGCGCAATCAGGCTCATCCACTTGCCGATGAAGTCGCCGGGCGACAAGGGCGCGGCGGTGCTGTCGAGTGCTGCGCGGATGCCGCCACAGCGGCCATGGCCCATCACCACGATGTTCTTCACCTTGAGGCTCTGCACGGCAAACTCGAGCGCCGCCGAGGTCGAATGGAACTGGTCGTCGGGCGCATAGGGCGGCACCAGATTGCCGACATTGCGCAGCACGAAGAGCTCGCCGGGGCCAGCGTCGAAGATCGCCTCGGGAGCCGCGCGGGAGTCGCAGCAAGCAACGATCATCGTTTCGGGGGACTGGCCCTCGCGGGCGAGCGAGCGATAGCGCCCGCTCTCGGCGAGATAGCGGCCGCTCATGAAATTGCGATAGCCGGTGAGCAGATGGTCAGGGAGATGAGGCATGGGCGGCGTCTGGAGCCTTTCCGGGTTAGGCGGCAGCTCTTTTTAAGTCAGGAAGGCTCTAGCGGCAAAAGCCGGTCGCGAGCAATGCAGAATCGCGGATGGCTGCATTGCCTCGCCGATAGATGGGGCGAGGAAATTCATGCCCAGATCGCCACAGGGATGCCAAAACGGTCGACGAGCGGCGGATCCGGAAACGGCCTTGCCTCACCGTTGGCGATACGGCCGGCGATCAGCATCATCGCTGCGGCGTCGAGAAAGTCGTCGGCAGAAGCGCCTCGCGGCGGCGTCCGGTCGAGAAAGCCCCTGATATAGCCGTGCCGGCAGAGCAGAGCCTTGCGTTCCGCCATGCCGGCCGGGTTGACGGCGCCCTTGATCTTCTTCGGCAAACGCATCGCCTGATCGCCGTTCAGCCGGCAGAAGGCGACTTCCGGGTGCGATTCGAAGACGCGGCTGCGCAGTTCGGGACGCGCGATCAGCACGGCATCGATCTCGCGGATCTTGGCAAAGATGCCGAAGGCCTGGATCGAGACGCCGCGCGGCGGATCGGAGGTCGCCTTCGCCACTTCACTCGCCTGGCGATGCGCGGCATACCAGGCCTCGATCGTGGTGAAGCCATCTCTATGCGCGTAAAGCGCCGCACGCGACGGAATGGCGAAGACGCTGGACTGCCGCGCGCCGAGCAACGGCCGGACCAGCGCCTCCGGCCCGCGACCGCCCTTTTGCGAGAGATCGGGCAGGCCGATCGGCATGTCGACGGCGACCGTCGCATCGGCCGGCAATGCGTCGAGCAGTGCTGCGAAGCTAGGAAAAACGGCTACCGAGGGTGCTGCGCCCGGGTTACGAGGTGTCGAACCGGGATCGCGGCGGACGGTGATCCAGCCGGCCTTGCAGCCGTCGACACCGACAAGGACGCGGCTGCCGTCCGAAGTCACGCTTTTTTGTCCCGCCCCGGATGCAGGAGATGGCGAAGCTGCACCATCGCCATCGGGTGCGACAGGCTCTGAGCGTCGGTTTCGAGCTGCAATTCGTCGCCGCCGCGCTTGGCGGTGCGCGCCAGGATCTCGTAGACCGCCGCCGTGGTCGACTGCAGTGCCTTGATCGCCGGCTGGCCGGACAGGATGCGTGCCAGATAAACGGCCGCCGTCAGGTCGCCGAGCCCATTGGGCGGCTTGTCGATGAGGCGATGCTCGGCCAGCAGCGCCTGGTTGCCGTTGAGCAGCAAATTGCCGGTGCCGCCGGCCATCATCGCCGGCGCTGAGGTGACCAGCATGGTCGACGGCCCGGCATGAAGGGCCGCCGCTATCACCGCTTTCAGGTCGGGCAGCGGCGCTCCCGCCATCCATTCCAGCTCGTAGCGGTTGGGCGTGGCGATGTCGGCGATCGGCATCAGCCGGTCGCGCATGGCGATGGCGGTGGTCTCCGGCACATAGAGCCCGCCCGAATCGCCCATCACCGGATCGCAGATATAGACGGCATCCGGCGTCTTCGCCTTGACCGCGCTGACCAGCGAGGCGACGGCGTCGGCCTGGCCGCCTTCGCCGAGATAGCCGGACAGCACCGCGCCGACCTCACCCAGCCACGGCGCGCGCTCGAGATCGGCCATCAGCGCCTTGAATTGATCGAGCGGCGGCACGATGCGCGTCGCCCGTCCATGGCCCGGATGCCACGGCAGGAGGACGGTCGGCACCGCCCACACCGGAAAGCCCAGCGTCTCCAGCGCAAAGACCGCGGCGCGGTTGCCGACCGAGCCGCGCGCGACATGGCTGGAGATGACGATGACCGCGCGCGGCGCGTCGTGTTCTTCGGTGCTCACGAGGTTCCTAACTTTGGGTGACGAAAAACACGAGCCAGATCAACAGGCCAATGGCGATAACGAGCCCTAGCGCCCGGCCAATGCGCGTGCCCCAATATTCGATCGGGTCCGACTGGTCGGTGTCTGCAGCGGTGACGTGATCGCGCGCGCCCTTCGCGGTCCGCGCAATGAACGAGGTGCCGCCCGGGTCGGTTTCACGTGCCACGCGCTCGATGATGCGGCGCGATTCGTCGTCGCTGTCCTGGCGTCCCGCCATGGCGATGTCCTGTTTTCGCGGCGACTTTAACCCGTTCGCCCGGCCAATCACAGGGCCTTGCAGCGAATGATAAAGAACCAGTAACGCTTCCGGGCGGAGGTCATGTTCTTGCGCGCGGATTGTGGTAATGCTTCGCCTGTCAGTCTTATTGAGGGATCTTACCATGCTTGCCCAGCGTCTTTCCTCCCCTTTCGTCTTCCGCAACCTGCCAGCCTTGCTGATGATGGCGATCGTGCTGCCGCTGCTTGCCGGCTGTGGCTACAACACCATCCCGACGGCGGAGGAAAACGCCAAGGCCGCATGGAGCCAGGTGCTGAACCAGTACCAGCGCCGCGCCGATCTCATTCCCAATCTGGTCGAAACGGTCAAGGGCTATGCCGCGCACGAGAAGGACACGCTCGATGCCGTGGTCGAGGCGCGCGCCAAGGCGACGCAAGTGACGGTGACGCCGGAAACGCTGAGCAATCCGGAGGCCGTCAAGAATTTTCAGGACAGCCAGGCCGGCCTGACCAGCGCGCTGTCGCGGTTGCTGGCAGTGGTGGAGAATTATCCCGACCTCAAGGCCAACCAGAATTTTCTGGCGCTGCAGGCGCAGCTCGAAGGCACCGAGAACCGCATCGCGGTCGCCCGCCGCGACTATATCCAGGCGGTGCAGGAGTACAATCTGACGCTGAAGACCTTCCCGTCGGTGATTTGGGCAACCCTGTGGTTCCGCGGCAATCAGCCGTTCGCCAACTTCACCATCGAGGAAGACAAGATGCAGACGCCGAAGGTCGATTTCGGCACGACGCAGGGCGGGTGACGAACAGCTGGTGAGCGTGGTCCCTATTGGCCTTGCACTCCGTAGCACCCCCCTCTGTCCTGCCGGACATCTCCCCCTCAAGGGGGGAGATTTGCAGCTTCGACCCCGCCGCCAATCTTGCAACGTTGGAGATTGGCGAAGGCAGGAATGACATCCAATCTCCCCCCTTGAGGGGGAGATGTCCGGCAGGACAGAGGGGGGCGCGACGGAGTGGCAACCTCTCGCTTCTAGGCGTCACTCTAGTTCTGCTTTGCCTTAGCCTCTTCCTCCCCCTCACCGCGCTCGCCGCCGAATTGCCTGCCCTGACCGGGCGGGTCGTCGACAATGCCGGCATCATCGATGCCGCGACCAAGGCGGCGCTGACCCGGAAGCTTGCGGATTTCGAGGCCAAGGGCTCTGACCAGATCGTTGTCGCGACAATCAATAGTCTCGACGGCGAGGAGATCGAGCCCTACGCCAACCGGCTGTTTCGCGCCTGGAAACTCGGCCAGGCCGGCGAGGACAATGGCGTGCTTTTGCTGGTGGCGCCGAACGACCGCAAGATGCGCATCGAGGTCGGCTACGGACTGGAAGGCACGCTGACCGACCTGCACACCAAGCTGATCATCGAAAACGACATGGTGCCGGCCTTCCGCGCCGGCGACTTCTCCGGCGGCATCAGTAAGGCCGTCGACGATATGGTCATGGTGCTGGAAGGCAATCCGGAGGAGCTGGAAGCGCGCGGGGCCCGCAACCAGCAGGCGCCATTCAACACCGACGATCTGTTCTTCGCGATCTTCATTGCCATCTGGGCGATCATCTTCTTCGGCAGCATCGCCGCCTCCATCTTGCCGCCGATGTTCGGCCGGAAGATCGGTCCTGGCCGCTATCGCTGGCTGGGCATGACCTTCGAGCCGAGCCGGCGGTCTTCCGGTGGTGGAGGCTGGTCGTCGGGCGGGGGAGGCTGGTCCTCAGGCGGTGGCGGCTTTTCCGGCGGCGGTGGCTCGTCCGGCGGCGGCGGCTCCTCGGGAAGCTGGTGACGGCATGACAAGATGCGCCATCCGTCCACCAGCTTCCGGCCGTTTTGCCGCGACGATCGGTGCCGCCTTGGTGGCCATGGCGGTGCTGCTGGTCGGCTTCACCGCGCTCGCCGCCGAATTGCCTATTCTGACCGGTCGGGTCGTCGACAATGCCGGCATCATCGATGCCGCGACCAAGGCGGCGCTGACCCAGAAGCTTGCGGACTTCGAGGCCAAGGGCTCTGACCAGATCGTCGTCGCGACAATCAATAGTCTCGACGGCGAGGAGATCGAGCCCTACGCCAACCGGCTGTTTCGCGCCTGGAAGCTCGGCCAGGCCGGCGAGGACAATGGCGTGCTTTTGCTGGTGGCGCCGAACGACCGCAAGATGCGCATCGAGGTCGGTTATGGGCTGGAGGGCACGCTGACCGACCTGCACACCAAGCTGATCATCGAAAACGACATGGTGCCGGCCTTCCGCGCCGGTGACCTCTCCGGCGGCATCAGTAAGGCCGTCGACGACATGGTCATGGTGCTGGAAGGCAATCCCGAAGAGCTGGAATCGCGCGGGATCCGCAATCCGGCCGACAACAGTTCCGTCGATCCCATCGTGGCGCTGTTCATCATCGTGTGGGCGACGCTGTTCTTAGGCGGCCTGGCGATGGCGGTCCTGCCGCCGATCTTCGGCACCAAGTTGTCGCCGGGCGTGTATAAATGGCTGGGCATGACGTTTCGCTATGGCCAAAGGTCAGGCTATGCGCGCACGGGCGGCGGCGTCTGGACAACGAGTACTTCGTCCGGCGGCGGCTGGTCATCGGGAAGTTCCGGTAGTGGCTGGTCGTCGGCTGGCGGCGGCTTTTCGGGCGGCGGCGGCTCGTCCGGTGGTGGCGGTTCTTCAGGAAGCTGGTGAGACACAACATGGCAACAAGACCGATCAGCCCCGAGGATCATGACCGCATCGCCAAAGCGATCCGCGCCGCCGAGACAAAGACCGACGGCGAAATCTACTGCGTCGTGGCCTATGCCAGCGACAGCTATTTCTTTCCGGCCGCGTTCATGGCGACGCTGGCCATGCTCGTCGTCAGCCTCGCCGTCAGTTACGGGCTGGAAGCGTGGTGGCTGTCGATCCGCTTGCCGCATTTCGTCATCGCACAGCTTCTGGCGCTGGCCTCGGTGCTTGGCCTGTTGTGGGCGCTGCCCGGCTTGCGCATCCATCTGGTGCCGAGGCGGCTGCGCTACCAGGCCGCGCACGCCAATGCGATAAAGCAGTTCCTCGCCCGCAACGTCCATCGCACCACGGCGCGCACCGGCGTGCTGGTCTTCGTCTCCATTGCCGAGCGCTACGCCGAGGTGGTCGCCGACAGCGGCATCGACAGCCGTGTCGGCCAGGATGTCTGGGACAGCGTCGTCCGCGACCTTACCGCGCATGCCGGCGACGATCGTCTCGCCGACGGCTTCATCAAGGCAATCGAAGCGACGGGCGCGGTGCTGGCCGAGCATTTCCCGGTTTCGGCCGGCGACAGCAACGAGCTCGACGATCATCTGGTCGAAATCTGAGAGCCTGCCTGTAAACGCTACTCTGCCGGACGCCTGACGCAGTTTTCTGCGCTTCCGATGCTCACGGACCCAAATGTCCGCTGCGCTTCGGTTCTCGAAAACCACGCCATCCGCCTCGGCAGAGCGCATTTTCAGACAGGCTCGCGGGTCTTCCGATGGCCTGTGCGAAAGCGGGGGGAGCCGCTTACCGGACTCTTGCAATCGGGCGATGCGGGTTTATGGTTAACCAATCATGAATACGCTGAGCATCGATATCAGGAAAGCCGAGCCGCGCGACGCAAGCGCCATCGCCGACGTGCACCTGCTGGCCTGGCGCGGCGCCTATGCCGGCATCATCCCGCATCGCACGCTGACATCGATGATCAACCGCCGCGGCGCCGAGTGGTGGGCGAATGCCATCCGTCGTGCCGCCACCGTTCTGGTCGTCGAGATCGGCGGCAAGATCGCCGGCTATGCCACGATCGGCAAGAATCGCGCCCGCGAGCTCAAGCAGCAGGGCGAGATCTACGAACTTTACGTGCGCCCGGAGTATCAAGGCATCGGGCTCGGCAGCCGGCTATTCTCAGCCGCACGGGCGCGACTGGCTGACCACGGGCTGAAAGGCATGGTGGTGTGGGCGCTGGAGGACAACCAGAACGCGCTCACCTTCTATGCCGGCGCCGGCGGCCGCGACGTCGCCGAGGGCGTCGAGGTCTTCGAGCAGAAGGCGCTGAAGAAGGTCGCCTTCGTCTGGGAATGACGGCTCGACACTGCTCTCGCTAACACCCTCAGCTGTTTTCAGTACCATTCGCCGCATTGCACCATGCGCCCCCGCCCGCTATCGGTTTCCAATCGAAAGAGGGACAAAAGCCATGCGTATCGAAGCCATCGCCATCGGAAAGAACCCGCCGGAGGACGTCAACGTCATCATCGAGGTGCCGATCGGCGGCGAGCCGATCAAGTATGAGATGGACAAGGAGGCCGGCACGCTGTTCGTCGACCGCTTCCTGCATACCTCGATGCGCTATCCCGGCAATTACGGCTTCGTGCCGCACACGCTGTCGGGTGACGGCGACCCGATCGACGTGCTGGTCTGCAACACGCGCGCGCTGGTGCCAGGCTGCGTCATCAATGTGCGGCCGATCGGCGTGCTGGTGATGGAGGACAATTCCGGTCTGGACGAAAAGATCATCGCGGTGCCTTCGCCCAAGCTGACGCTGCGCTACGAGAACGTCACCGAATACACGCACCTACCCGACATCACCCGCCAGCAGGTGCAGCATTTCTTCGAGCACTACAAGGATCTCGAACCCGGCAAATGGGTCAAGATCGAGGGCTGGCACGATGCCGCCTACGCCAAGAAGATGATCGTCGAGGCGATCGAGCGGGCCAAGGCAAGCAAGTAGGCCCAGCGCTTTCAAAATTGCGAGACGTCGGCGGGACAGCGCCCCCTCTGCCCTACCGGGCATCTCCCCTACTTGGGGGGAGATTGGCAGCTTCGCCGCCCCGTCTCTCTTTCAGCGTTGGAATTGGCGAAAGCCAAGATGGTAGCCGATCTCCCTCCTTGTGGGGGAGATGTCCGGCAGGACAGAGGGGGCGTGAAGGATCGCCGAAGGGCGGCCATTGCTACGCTCTTCCTCACCCCCACTAATTGTCGACGCGGCCAAAAGCGGGCACGTCGCCGATCATCGCGCGCTTGTCCTTGCCGCAGGCAAAGGTCCGTGCCTTCTCGTCGGCGAGCTTGCGCGCCTCATCGTTGGCTGCGGGATTGCCGGTGGCCAGCACCAGTCCGACGGTGCAGCCCTCGTACTTCTCCGGCTGGGAGACCTTGGCGACGACCAGCACCTCGGTCGGTTTGTTCTCCCCCTCGGGATCGCTGATCGAGCGACGGTGGATGACCGCGAAGGGAATGGCGAGGTCGCCGTTCGTCTCGATGCGCCACTCGAGCTTTGGTCCAGCCGAATTGAAGCCGACGAAGCTCTCCCAGACCGTGGTCATGTCGCTGGATGGAAACCCGTAGAAAAGCGATTCGCGGGCATCGTCGTAAGCGATCAACACCGGGTAGCCGCGATAGCCCGAACAGGTGAGACTGGCCCAGTCGCCATCGCCTTCCTCGGCCTGCGCATAAGTCACGCAGTCCTTCTTCGAGTCGAGATCGGTGTAGGCACTGGAAATGTCGCCGGCCTGGGCGGTCTGGCAGAGGCCGGCGAGGGCTAGCGAAATCATCAAAAGGGCTCGCATCGCAGGCAACTCCGTTTCGGGCTGCCGTAGCGTATCGTCAAACGCTATTTCTGCAAGCTCGCTTCGATCAGCAGGTCGGCGTTCCGGGCCACCGATTTTGCCGGTCCGCCGGCACCGAACAGCTGGCCGCTGATATAGGCGCCCTCGATCAGGAGCAGCAGCCCGTCGCCCAGCGTGTCGGCGTCGCCGGCACCCATTGCCGCCGCCATGGCGCGCAGGCGTCGTCGCAGTTCCTGCTTGTTGGCCTCGCTCACCACGCGGGCCGGATGGCCGTGCTCGGGATACTCGACCGCCGCATTGGTCATGCCGCAGCCGCGATAGTCTGGTCTTTGCGTGCGCTTGCCGATGCGGGTCAGGAATGCGGCGATCTGCGCGCGCGGATCGCCGGGATGGGCAGCCACTGCCTCGTCGAAGCGGGCCCAGAACTCGAGGTCGTATTGCCGGAGATAGGACGCGGCCAATTCGTCCTTGGAGGGAAAGCTGCGATAGAGGCTGGGCTTGGTGACGCCGGCACGCCGCACGATCTCGTCGACGCCGATCGCCCTGATGCCTTGCCGGTAGAATAGGTCGCGGGCAACGCGAAGGATTTTCTCGCCGGCGCGGGGCGGTGTCACTTCATCCGCTTTGATCGTTGGTTCAATGCTTTTCATCTAGGACGTGCCGTGGCCTGCTTGACAATGTTACCGATCGGTACGTATACCTCGGTGTAACTGCAACGTACCGGTCAGTAACATGATAGCTCAATCCCGCCCGTTTGGCCAGCGCTACGCTTTCGTCGTGGTTGCCGTCATTTTCCTTTGCCTGCTGATCGCGGCGGGCCTGCGGTCGGCGCCGGCCGTCATGATGCTGCCGCTGGAGGAGAGTTTCGGCTGGCGGCGCGATGTCGTCTCGCTCGCCGCGGCCATCGGCATCTTCCTCTACGGCCTGACCGGGCCGTTTGCCGCGGCACTGATGGAACGGGTCGGGCTGCGCCGCACGCTGCTGGCATCGCTGGTGGTGATGTCGGGCTCGACGGCGCTCAGCCTGTTGATGACCGAGCCGTGGCACCTGCTTCTCACCTGGGGCGTATTCTCCGGCGTCGGTTCGGGCGCGGTCGCCACGGTGCTTGGCGCCACCATCGTCAACCGCTGGTTCAAAACCAATCGCGGCCTGGTGATGGGACTGATGTCGGCCTCCGCCGCCACCGGCCTGCTGGTGTTCCTGCCACTGCTCGCCGCGCTCGCCCAGTCGGGCGGCTGGAAGCCGGTCGCCATCGCCATTGCGGTGGCCACCGCTTGCCTGGTGCCGCTGGTCTGGCTGCTGGTGCCGGAGCGTCCAGCTTCGATCGGCATGGTGCGCTACGGTGCTGACGCCGACGACGTGCCGCCGGTTCCACCGGCCTCGCAGGGCAATTTTCTCACGCACACGCTCAGCACGCTGCGCCGTGCCGCCGGCACTCGCGTGTTCTGGTATCTGTTCGCGACCTTCTTCATCTGCGGTTTCACCACCAATGGCCTGGTCGGCACGCACCTGATCGCGTTTTGCGGCGACATGGGCATCGGCCAAGTGCAAGCTGCCGGCCTGCTGTCGCTGATGGGCATCTTCGACCTGATCGGCACGACGCTGTCGGGCTGGCTCACCGACCGCTTCGACCCGCGCAAGCTGCTCGGCGTCTATTATGGCATTCGCGGCTTGTCGCTGATCTATCTGCCTTATTCCGGCTTCTCGTCGACCAGCCTGATCATTTTCGCCGTGCTCTATGGATTGGACTGGATCGCCACCGTGCCGCCGACGCTCAGGCTGTCGAACGAGGCGTTCGGTGATCGTAGTGGACCGATCGTCTTTGGTTGGATCGTCGCCGGCCATCAGGTGGGTGCGGCGACCGCCGCCTTCTTCGGCGGCACGATGCGCGAATTGCAGGGCAATTACGAGCTCGCCTTCCTCATCGCCGGCATGACGGCAATAGCCGCAGCCTGCATCTCGCTGTTGATCAACACCAGCCGTCCGGCCTTCGACCCGGAACCGCAGGCGGCTTGAGCTGCGACGGCCGAGCGCTAATCTCCCCCCTTGAGGGGGAGATGGCCGCGACGCGGCCAGAGGGGGTCGGTCCGACCGGGCTCGGCCCCTTATCGCAGACGCAGGAGGTTGGCGCTTCACGCGAGACGACCCCCTCTGTCGCCTTCGGCGACATCTCCCCCTCAAGGGGGGAGATCACCTGTCCATTGTTATCAAACCTTCATGGTTTCGAGATGTGCCTGAAACATTGACCCTGGACCTTGGCGGCGACGTTCAACGCCATCCAGGAGACAGCCATGAACAAAATTTCGATGACGCGGCGCGCTTTCGTCACGTCGGCGAGCGCCGTTGGCCTCATCGGCGCCTCGGGCCTCGCGCTGCCCTACTATTCCCGCGCCAATCAGCGGCCGGCCTTCACCCATGGTGTCCAGTCAGGCGACGTCGACGCCACCAGTGGCATGGTCTGGACGCGCACCGATCGCCCGTCGCGCGTCGTGTTTGAAGTCTCCTCGACGGAGAATTTCGCCAACGCCGTCCGCCTTGCGCCGCTCGATACGTCGCCGGCCAGCGATTACACGGTAAAACGGCTGCTCACCGACCTCGCCTCGGATCAGGATATATTCTACCGCATGACAGCGGCCGATCTCGCCGACATCAACGCCGTCTCCGAGCCGATCGTCGGCCGCTTCCGCACGGCGCCGGCCTCGAAGCGTGACATCCGGTTCGCCTGGTCGGGCGATACCGCCGGCCAGGGTTGGGGCATCGACGACACCGGCATGAAGACCTATGCCACGATCGGCAAGCACACGCCCGACTTCTTCCTGCATTCCGGCGACACCATCTACGCCGACGGCGCGATGAAGGACGAGGTCGACATTCCCGGTGGCGGCAAGTGGAAGAACACCGTCCTCATCGACGAAAAGCGCAAGGTTGCCGAGACGCTGGACGAGTACCGGGGCCAGTGGAAGTACAATTTGATGGACGGACATGTGCTGGGGCTCAACGCCATCTGCCCGACCTTCTACCAGTGGGACGACCACGAGGTGGTGAACAACTGGTCGGATTCGAAGGACCTGAGCGCCGACGACCGCTACTCGGAAAAAAACATCCATGTGCTGGCGGCACGCGCGGCACGCGCCTTCCACGAGATGACGACGATCCGCTACGAGCCGTCGGAACCGGGCCGCGTCTATCGCAAGATCGCCTACGGGCCGCTGCTCGACGTGTTCTTCCTCGACATGCGTTCCTATCGCGGCTCCAATGGCCTTGGCATGCAGGATACGATGACCCCGCAATCGCGCATTCTCGGCGAACAGCAGACCAAATGGCTGAAGCGCGAACTGGCAAACTCCAACGCAACCTGGAAAATCATCGCCGCCGACATGCCGCTCGGTCTCGTCGTCTGGAACGACGCCACCAAGAAGGCCGGCGCCGAGACCGTCAGCAATGGCGACAATGGCCCGGCCAAGGGCCGCGAGCTGGAAATTGCCGACCTCCTTCGCTACATAAAGAACGCTGGTATCAGCAACACCGTCTGGCTGACCGCCGACGTGCACTACACGGCGGCCCACTACTACAATCCAGACAAGGCGCAGTTCCAGGACTTCAATCCGTTCTGGGAGTTCGTCTCGGGTCCGCTCCATGCCGGCACGTATGGACCCAATGATTTCGACATGACCTTCGGCCCGGAGCTGAAATTCATCAAGGCGCCAACTGCCGAGCAGGGGCAGAACCTGCCACCGTCGGCCGGCCTGCAGTTCTTCGGCCTCGTCGATATCGACGGCGCCACTGAACAGATGACTGTGCGGCTTATGGACCGCGACGACAATGAACTCTACAAGGTCGCGCTCGATCCGGTGCGATCGGCGTGAGCCAAACCATGATCCCGAAAAAGTGGGAATCGGTTTTCGGAGAAGATCATGGTCAAACAAGAAGATAGAGCCCCATCCCGATTCTGTCGGGATGGATCAGGCTCTAGTCCGGATAGCAGACGGTTGGAATCTTAGGCCAGACCGCGCTGTCGCAGCCGGCATTTTCCTGTCTCTGCTTGAAGGCGGCGCTAACCGGCCCGGTCACTACCGGGTCGACGCCATCGGGCGCATCGGCAAACAACTGCTCCGCCGAACGCGTATCGGACGGCAGGGCAGGCGGCGTCTCCTTCAGCGTCGCGGCCGACTGCGCCGCGCCTGCCGCAAGCAGAACGGCGAGGGCTGCCCATGCAAGGATTGGCCGGTATCTGATGCCCGTATTGGTCATGAAATTTGAACTGTCCCGACCCTGAAAGGTTCCGCTTTGGTTAATAATTTCATTTCACACCAAGACGCTTAAGATTTGGTGACCATGTATTTGGTGGCACGCCTCCTCTTTCGCAATTGCGAAAAACCCTGTATGAGCCGCCCAACCGAAAGAGGCAGCGCCTTTTGGCCTGCTGCCTGCAACGCTCCCGAGACCACAACATGAAAATTCGTAATATCGCGATCATCGCGCACGTCGACCATGGAAAAACCACCCTCGTCGACCAGCTTCTGAAGCAGTCCGGCTCGTTCCGCGACAACCAGCGCGTCGCCGAACGCGCCATGGATTCGAACGATCTCGAAAAAGAACGCGGCATCACCATCCTGGCCAAGGCGACGTCGGTCGACTGGAAGGATACCCGCATCAACATCGTCGACACCCCCGGCCACGCCGATTTCGGCGGCGAGGTGGAGCGCATCCTGTCGATGGTGGATTCGGCCATCGTGCTGGTCGACGCCGCCGAAGGGCCGATGCCACAGACCAAATTCGTCGTCGGCAAGGCGCTCAAGGTCGGGTTGAAGCCGATCGTCGTCATCAACAAGATCGACCGGCCGGACGCCCGCCATGTCGAGGTGGTCAACGAAGTGTTCGACCTGTTTGCAGCGCTCGACGCGACCGACGAGCAACTCGACTTCCCGATCCTTTACGGTTCAGGCCGCGACGGCTGGGTCTCGGAAAACCCCGAAGGGCCGAAGGACCAGGGCCTCTCGCCACTGTTCGACCTCGTCATCAAGCACGTGCCGGCGCCGACCGTTCATCCCGGCCCGTTCCGGATGATCGGCACCATCCTGGAGGCCAATCCGTTCCTCGGCCGCATCATCACCGGCCGCATCGAATCCGGCACGCTGAAATCCAACCAGGCGGTCAAGGTGCTGCACCATGACGGCACCCAGGTCGAAACCGGCCGCATCTCGAAGATCCTGGCTTTCCGCGGGCTCGAGCGCCAGCCGATCGACGAGGCGCAGGCGGGCGACATCGTCGCCATTGCCGGCCTGTCGAAAGGAACCGTCGCCGACACGTTCTGCGACCTGTCGGTGACCGAGCCGCTGCATGCGCAGCCGATCGATCCGCCGACCGTGACGATGTCGTTCCTCGTCAACGACAGCCCGTTGGCTGGCACCGAAGGCGACAAGGTGACCAGCCGCGTCATCCGCGACCGCCTGCTGCGCGAGGCCGAAGGCAATGTCGCGCTGAAGATCGAGGAATCGCCTGATAAGGATTCGTTCTTCGTCTCCGGGCGAGGCGAATTGCAGCTTGCCGTGCTGATCGAGACGATGCGCCGCGAAGGTTTTGAGGTTGCCGTGTCGCGTCCGCGCGTCGTCATGCAGAAAGGCGACAATGGCGAATTGCTGGAGCCGGTCGAGGAAGTCGTTATCGACGTCGACGAGGAGCACGCCGGTGTCGTCGTGCAGAAGATGTCGGAGCGCAAGGCCGAGATGGTCGAGCTGCGCCCGTCAGGCGGCAACCGCCAGCGCATCGTCTTCCACGCGCCGACGCGCGGCCTGATCGGCTACCAGTCGGAGCTGTTGACCGACACGCGCGGCACCGCTGTCATGAACCGGCTGTTCCATGCCTACGAGCCCTACAAGGGCGAGCTGCCGGGCCGCACCAACGGCGTGCTGATCTCCAATGAACAGGGTGAATCGGTCGCCTATGCCATGTGGAACCTGGAAGACCGCGGCCCGATGGTCATCGATCCGGGCGTCAAAGTCTATCAGGGCATGATCATCGGCATCCATTCACGCGACAACGACCTCGAAGTGAACGTGCTGAAGGGCAAGAAGCTGACCAACATCCGCGCCGCCGGCAAGGACGAAGCCGTGAAACTGACGCCGCCGATCCGCATGACGCTGGAACGCGCGCTGGCCTGGATCCAGGACGACGAGCTGGTCGAGGTGACGCCGAAGACCATCCGCCTGCGCAAGCTCTATCTCGACCCGAACGAGCGCAAGCGTTTTGAGAAGTCGGCGAAAGTGGTCGGCGCGGCGTAAGCTTTTTTCTCCGGAAACAATTATCGAGGGAGGGAGTGTTGCTCCCTCCCTTTTTTACCCGCCGGCGGCCGAGATGATGGCGTCGCGGTCGGTTTCGCCGGCCAGATCGATGCGGATCGCCGTTCCCGCGCGTGCCGGCTTGCGTAAGGCTTTGGCCCCGTCCGGACCAACGACCAGCAATCGCTTCTCGTCCCAGGCCTGAAGCCGCGATCGCGAGATGCCGAGTTCACCGGCGAGCAACCGGTCGAGCCGCAGCGCTGTCGGCATCTCCAGCCCGAGCTGGAGTTCGAGAGCGGTGGTGTTTTCCGGTCTGTCCCCAAGCACCTCCTTATGAACGGCGGCTTCGGGAAATTCCTCGACGCGCCCGATCCTGCTTCGCAGTGCGACAATATCGAAGGCATGGCGACGCGCCAGGGCCGGGTCGTTGCTTTCGAGCGCCTGCAGCAGCGCAGGCTCGATGTTGCGGCGATAGCATCGCTCCAGAATGCCGAAATTCCAGGAATTGTCGCAATCGACGCAGCGGTAGATCAACCACGCATCGATGCGTTTGCCATTGGCGTTGACGCGGAATTTCCCGCTGCTGTGGTACGCCTTCAGGCCACTGCAGCGATTGCAGTTGATGTGAGGTCGAGGCGCGGTTTTGGGTGCGATCGCCCAGCGGATACGCAGTATCGAGAACATGCCGAAAAGCCCTTCCCGTCGGGAAGTTCGTCAGATCGGCGATGTCGAGATGCCCATGCGGGCACGGCGTGGCGAGAGGCTGCGGTGGTCGGAAATCAGGTGTCGCGGGTGATTGTGCGCGACAGCGGTTCAGCAGTGCCAAACCGGTCTCGAACCGCCACCCTGAGGAACACATGATATGAAACAGACGCCGCGAAAAGCGGCGCCATGCATTGTGTCGGGGGAGTTGACGAGACCGGCGGTTACGTAGGCAAAGTGAAGCTCAAAAATGTGTCGGGACGAAACTTCTAGCTGCGACGCGTCGGGTCGACAAGCCCCTTCTATTATCGATGCTACCGCCGCGGGGGCACTTGCGCTAATATCGAGCAATCAACGTCCCAAGCAAAGATCCCGGTCATGCACTTCACCTCGCTTCTGATCTTCGCCGCCGCCCTTTTCGTCGCCGCTGGCTCGCCCGGCCCGTCGATTGCCGCTCTGGTGGCGCGGGTCATCGCAAAGGGCTTTCGCGACGTGTTCCCGTTCCTGCTCGCCATGTGGATCGGTGAGGGCATCTGGCTGTCGCTGGCGGTGTTCGGACTGGCGGTGGTGGCGCAGACCTTCCATCTTGCCTTCGTCGTGCTGAAATGGGTCGGCGTCGCCTATCTCGCCTACCTCGCCTGGAAGATGTGGACTGCCCCGGTCGAGGCGCGTGAGGGCGAGATGCCGCGCGAGGAGTCGGCCATCAAACTGTTCTTTGCCGGGATGGCGGTGACACTCGGCAATCCCAAGATCATGATGTTCTATCTGGCGCTGCTGCCGACCATCATCGATCTCGCCTCGGTGACGGTCGTCGGCTGGGTCGAGCTGACGCTGACCATGGCCGTGGTTCTGGTCGCCATCGATCTCGCCTGGGTGCTCGCGGCGGCGCAGGCGCGAAAGCTGTTGAAGAGCAAGCGGGCGATGAAGATCGCCAACCGCGTCAGCGCTGGCACCATGGCCGGCGCTGCGGCGGCGATCGCGGCGCGGTCCTGAGCCGGCGCGTCAACTCATTTCGATGATCGGCGCGATCTCGACGCTGAAACCCGGGTCCGTCAGGATAGGACAATCCTTGGCTTTGGCGACGGCATCGTCGATGTCTTTCGCTTCGATGATTGTATAGCCGGCGGTCGGATTGCTGCCGCCATTGTTCTCGACCTTGCCGCCGGGCAGCACGGTCTTCGACATGCCGACCGGATTGCCGCCGTCGACAACGGCCGAGCCAAGCTTGCCGTACCAGCCGTTCCAGGCATCCATCGCTGCTTTCCGCTCGGCCTCGTCGGTCGGCATCTTGCCCGAGCCGTGATAGACGTAGAGAAACTTCGCCATGGTCTCCTCCCTTGATCGCGGCATCGAACCGGCATGCGGTCACGCCGCAGGAGCGATCATCGGACCAAACCGGCAAAGACGCAACGAGAATGCGCGATAGCTAATATACAGATGACTCGCACATCACCGCGCCATCGCGTGGTATTCATCGTTCGGCCGCATGTCGACTGCCGCTGCCACCCGGTTCGACATGTTGAAGAAGGCGGCGGTCGAGGCGATGTCCCAGATGTCGCGGTCGGAAAAGCCAGCTTCACGCAGCGCTGCCCGGTCGGCTTCGACGATCTTCGCCGGCTGCTCGGTCAGCTTCACCGCGAATTCGAGCATCGCCTTCTGTCTCGCGGAAAGGTCGGCGGCGCGGAAATTCATCACCATCATCTCGCCGAAGGCCGGGTCCCCTGAAAGCTGGCGCACCGCCGCGCCATGGGCGGCGAGGCAATAATAGCAGTGGTTGATGGAGGAGACGGCCACCGCGATCATCTCGCGCTCCAGCTTCGACAGGCCGGATTGGCCCAGCATCAACTCGTTGTACATGTCGGTGAAGGCACGCAGCTTCGTCTCGTCGAAGGCGTAGGCCAAAAGCACATTGGGAACGAGGCCGAGCTTCTCCTCGCATTTGGCGAAATAGGCTTTTGTCGCTTCGCTCCGCTCCGCGGGTGCGAGATCGAGTGCAGTGATTTTGTCAGTCATGGCGGATTTTCTCCTTATTTTCGGTGACCCACCGGCGAATTCCGACATTTCGTCGCAAGCCGTCAAACCTTTGTCGCCAAGTACCGGTCATCTGCTACCATAGTTGCAAAACATATGACGGGAGGGATTAGCGACATGGCCGGCCTGAAATCCGCAAGCCAGTTGAAAAAGTTGAGCACGGCCAAGGGCAGCGAAAAGCCCGGCAGGCTTGCCGATTACCTGCTGGCCCGCGCGCCGGCCGAAGATGTCGCCGCCTATGATGTCGCCGACCTCGAGCGCGCCGCCGATCTCGCCGGCCGCGCCGTCGCCAGGCACAAGAAGGGCGATTGCGTCGTCGCCATAGAGGTCGATTCCGGTGTCGTCCGCCAGGGCAGGCCAATGACCGTGATCACTGTCGTCAATGACAACATGCCGTTCCTGTTCGATTCCATCCTCGGCGAGATCTCCGAGAGCGCCGGCGAACCGCTGCTGGTTACCCATCCGGTCATCGTCGTCAGGCACGGCAAGAGCGGCGTCGACGAAATCCTCGGTGATGGTGGCTTTGCCAAGGGCGATCACAGCCATGAACGCTTGAGCGTCATCCACGTCCATATCGGCCGTCTTTCGGCCGAGCAGGCCGAGGCATTGGCCGGACGGCTGAAGAAAATATTGGACCAGGTGCGCGCCGCTGTCACCGACTGGAAGCCGATGCTGGCCCGCCTCGACCAGGCAATCTCGGAGTTCCGCTACGCTCCGGTGCCGCTCGACAAGGCCCACGTCACCGAAGCGATCGCCCTCCTCGAATGGTTGCGCGACGACAATTTCACCTTTCTCGGCATGCGCGAGTTCAAATACACCGGCGGCGAGAAGAGCGGCACGCTGGAGCGCACCGAAAAGCCTGGCCTCGGCATCCTCTCCGATCCCGACGTGCTGGTGCTGCGGCGCGGCACCGAAGCGGTGACGACGACGCCGGAAATCCGCGCCTTCCTGCATGGGCCGGAACCGCTGATCGTCACCAAGGCCAACGCCAAATCGTCGGTGCACCGCCGCATCTATCTCGACTACATCGGCGTCAAGACCTACACCGCCAAGGGCGTGCTTTCGGGCGAGCTGCGCATCGTCGGCCTGTTCACCTCGACGGCCTATACGCGCTCGGTGATGAAAATCCCCTATCTCAGGTCGAAAGCCGAAACGATCATCGCCAAATCCGGTTTCAACCCTGAAGATCACTCCGGCAAGGCACTGATCAACGTGCTGGAGAGCTATCCGCGCGACGAGTTGTTCCAAGTTCCGGTGCCGGTCCTGCGCAAGCACGCCGAAGCGCTTCTGGGGCTGATCGAGCGGCCGCGCGTCAGGGCGCTGGTGCGCGTCGACCAGTTCGACCGCTTCGTCTCGATCCTCGTCTTCGTGCCGCGCGACCGCTACGATAGCATCGTGCGCGAGAAGATCGGCACCTATCTGAAGACGGTGTTCGAAGGCCGGCTGTCGGCCTACTATCCCGCCTTTCCGGAAGGCGGACTGGCGCGCGTCCATTTCATCATCGGCCGTTCCGGCGGCAGAACGCCGAAGATCGACCAGGCGACGATCGAGGCAGCGATCCGCGCCATCGTGCGGACCTGGGACGACATTCTGCGCGAGACCGCGGCCGAGACCGGCGCCGATGCGACGCTCACGGCGATCGCCGCGCGCTTCTCGGGAAGCTATCGCGACAGCTTCTCGCCGGCTGAGGCATTGGCCGATGCCGGGCGCATCGCCAGGATCAGCGCGGCCAATCCGATCGCCATCGACTACTACCGCCATGTCGACCAGGAACCGCATCAGGCGGCGCTGAAGATCTATCACCATGGCAGCCCGGTGGCGCTGTCGCGACGGGTGCCGGTGCTGGAGAACATCGGTTTCCGCGTTATCAGCGAGCGCACCTTCGAGGTCGGCGACGATGCTTCCGGCATGATCAATAGTGATCAGCCGGGCATGATCAATAGTGATCAGCCGGGCATGGTCTTCATCCACGACATGGAGCTCGAAAACAGCTACGGCAAGCCGATCGACCTTGACGACCGCGGCGCGCTGTTCGAGGACGCGTTCCTTTCCGTCTGGCGCGGCGACATCGACAATGACGGCTATAACGGCCTTGCCCAGACCGCGGGCCTGTGGTCGGGCGAGGTCACCATCCTGCGTGCCTATGGCCGCTATCTGCAGCAGGCCGGGATCCCGCAGAGCCAGGATTTCATTGCCGCCGCGCTCAACCGCTATCCGGAAATCGCGCGTGGCCTGCACGAGCTGTTCGTCGCCCGCCTCGGACCG
The DNA here is from genome assembly GCF_003997065.1 of Mesorhizobium sp. M6A.T.Ce.TU.016.01.1.1. NCBI lineage: Bacteria > Pseudomonadati > Pseudomonadota > Alphaproteobacteria > Hyphomicrobiales > Phyllobacteriaceae > Mesorhizobium > Mesorhizobium sp. M6A.T.Ce.TU.016.01.1.1. Next base: position 152,577 of record NZ_RZTJ01000001.1, read on the forward strand.
ACCGCCGAGACGGAAGGGTTGGTCGCGGCCAAGCACCTCAAGGCCAAGATCAGGGATGCGTTGGAGGAGGTTCCCAACATCGATGACGACACCATCATCCGTCGCTACCTCAACCTGATCGAAGCCTCGCTACGCACCAATCATTTCGTCCCCGATATGAAAGAGAAGGGCCAGTCGCTGGCGATCAAGCTCGATTCGCAGGCAGTCGACGGCCTGCCGGCGCCGCGGCCGTGGCGGGAGATCTTCGTCTACGGTTCCGAGGTCGAGGGCGTGCACCTGCGCTTCGGCCCGGTCGCCCGCGGCGGTCTGCGTTGGTCGGACCGCGCCCAGGACTATCGCACCGAGGTGCTCGGCCTGGTCAAGGCGCAGCAGGTCAAGAATGCGGTAATCGTGCCGGTTGGCGCCAAGGGCGGCTTCTATCCGAAGAAGTTGCCGATGGGCGCCGGCCGCGACGCCATCTTCGAAGCCGGCGCGTCCGCCTACAAGAATTACGTCTCCAGCCTGTTGTCGATCACCGACAATATCGGCATCGACGAGGTTATCCCGCCTGCCGGTGTGATCAGGCGCGACGAGGACGATCCCTATTTCGTCGTTGCCGCCGACAAGGGCACGGCGACCTTCTCCGACACCGCCAATGCCATCAGCGAGAAGCATGGCTTCTGGCTCGACGACGCCTTCGCCAGCGGCGGCTCGGCCGGCTACGACCATAAGAAGATGGGCATCACCGCCAAGGGCGCCTGGGAAGCGGTCAAGCGGCATTTCCGCGAGATGAACCGCGATATCCAGACCACACCCTTCACCGTTGTCGGCGTCGGCGACATGTCGGGCGACGTGTTCGGCAACGGCATGCTCCTGTCCGAGAAGACCCGGCTGATCGCCGCCTTCGACCATCGCGACATCTTCATCGATCCCGATCCCGACATGGCGGCTTCGATGGCCGAGCGCCGGCGCATGTTCGCCCTCGCTCGTTCGAGCTGGCAGGACTACGACAAGACAAAACTGTCCGAAGGCGGCGTCATCGTCTCGCGCGGCCAGAAGTCGATCACGCTGCCGCCGGCCGCAGCCGCGGCGATCGGTCTCGGCAAGACGACCGCCTCGACGGTCGAGATCATGAACGCCATCCTCAAGGCGCCGGTCGACCTTTTATGGTTCGGCGGCATCGGCACGTATCTGAGGGCATCAACGGAAACCAACCAAGATGTCGGCGATCGCGCCAACGATGCTATTCGGGTGACCGCGCTCGACGTGCGCGCCAAGGTCATCGGCGAGGGCGCCAATCTCGGCGTGACGCAGCGGGCCCGCATTGAGTTCGGGCTGAATGGCGGTCGCTGCAATTCCGACGCCATCGACAATTCGGGCGGCGTCAACTGCTCCGATGTCGAGGTCAACATCAAGATCGCGCTGGCTTCCGCCATGCGCAAGGGGGCGCTTACCCGCCCAGTGCGCAACAAGCTGCTTGCCGAGATGACCGACGAGGTAAGCGCGCTGGTGCTGTCCAACAATTACGAGCAGACGCTGGCGCTGTCCCTTGCCCGCAAGCGCGGCCTCGCCGACATCGCCCATCAGAGCCGCTTCATGGCAGCGCTCGAGGCGCGCGGCCTGCTCGACCGCGCGGTGGAGACGCTGCCGTCGCCGGCTGCCCTTGCCGAGCGCGAGGCGCGCGGTGAGCCGTTGACCAGGGCCGAGCTCGGCGTGCTGTTGGCCTATGCCAAGATCGTGCTGTTTTCCGACATCGTCGCCAGCGACGTGCCGGACGATCTGCATTTCGACCGTGACCTGATGGGTTATTTTCCGGACCGTATGGCGAAGAAATACGCGGCCGAGATCCATGGCCATCGCCTGCGCCGCGAAATCATCGCCCGTGTCGTCGCCAACGACCTGGTCAATCGCGGCGGTCCATCCTTCGTCAACAGGCTGCAGGAAGCGACCGGCCGCAGCGCGGCCGACGTGGTCCGGACCTTCGCCTTGGTGCGCGACGGCTTCGGATTGCCGGCGCTCTATCGCCAGATCGACGCGCTCGACAATCAGATCGACGGACAGGTGCAGCTCGACCTCTATCAGACCGTTAGCCGGCTTATCTATGTGGCCAGCGGCTGGTATCTCAAGAACGATACCGGCACCGCACCGCCCGGCCAAAGGATCGCCGAATTGCAGGACGCGCGCAAGGCACTGGAGCCGAAGCTCGTTTCGCTGTTGCCAGCCTTCTCGCGCGAGTGGATCGAGGAGCGGCGGCATGGTCTAGCCAAGGGCGGCGCGCCCGAAAGGCTTGCCGAACAACTGGCGCTGACCGATGTGGCAGGCGTCGTCCCTGACATCGCGCTGACGGCCCGAACGGCGAATGCCGACATTGTCGTCGCCGCGAAGGCGTTTTTCGCTGTCAGCGATGCGTTCCGCATTCCGCGTGTCGAGGACGCAGCGCGCTCGATCGCGCCATCCGACTACTACGATCAATTGGCTCTCTCCCGCGCCACCGACACGATCGGCGCGGCCAGGCGCGGCATCGCGGTGGCGGCGCTGACCGGTCATGCCGAGGCGGCGGATCCGGTAGCGGCATGGCTGGAGGCGGGCGGGGAACGGGTCGCGCGTATCCGCGAGCGGCTGCAGGCGCTGACCGAGGGCGGCGACATCACCGTGTCGCGGCTGTCGGTGGCATCGGGCCTGATCAGCGACCTGACGGGGATGTGAGAAGTCTTCCACATCGCGCGGGATTGCCGGCAAAAACTGCGCTATAGAGCGAAGCGGCGACCGCTCCGGGGCGCCGTTTGCGGGAGGGGATATGGCCGAAATAGCAGTGCAGCGGGCATCGGGACGCGGCATCTGGGGGTGGATGCTGTTCGACTGGGCGGCGCAGCCGTTCTTCACGGTCATCACCACCTTCATCTTCGGACCCTATTTCGTCTCGCGCATGGCGAGCGATCCGGCCACGGGCCTGGCGGTGTGGGGTTACGGTATCGCCGCTGCGGGTCTGGCCATCGCCGTGCTGTCGCCGATCCTCGGATCGATCGCCGACCAGACCGGCCCGCGAAAGCCGTGGATCGCGTTCTTCGCCGCGATTAAGATCACCAGTCTCTGCCTGCTGTGGTTCGCAGCGCCCGGCTCGAACGTCTTCCTGGTCGTGCTGTTCTTCTCGCTGGCTTCGGTCGCGGCGGAATTCTCGACCGTCTTCAACGATTCGATGATGCCGCGCCTGGTGCCCAAGGGCGAAATCGGCAGGATCTCCAACATCGCCTGGGGGCTCGGCTATCTCGGCGGCATGATCGCGCTGATCTTTGTCGTCGTCTTCATGGCCAGTTCGCCGGAAACCGGCAAGACGATCGTCGGCCTAGATCCGGTCCTCGGCCTCGACCCGAAACTCGGCGAGGACGCTCGGGCGACCGGGCCCCTGTCGGCTGCCTGGTATCTCCTGTTCATCCTGCCAATGTTCTTTTTTACACCGGATGCGGCCAGGGGCATTCCCCTTGGCCCGGCGGTGCGCGAGGGCCTGTCGGAATTGAAATCGACAATGGCCGAAGTGCGCCAACGCAGCGGCATCTTCCGCTTTCTCGTCGCCCGCATGATCTACCAGGACGGCGTCATTGCACTTCTTACGCTGGGCGGTGCTTTTGCGGCGGCGATGTTCAACTGGTCGATCACCGAGATCGGCCTGTTCGGCATTATCCTGAACGTCGTCGCCATCGTCGGCTGCCTGGTTGCCGCACGCCTCGACGTGGCGCTTGGCTCCAAGACCATAGTGATGATTTCGCTTGTCCTGCTCAGCATCGCGACGATCGGTATCGTTTCGACCGGACCGGGCTATACGCTGTTCCGTGCCTGGATGATGCCCGGAGCCGATAGCGGCGGTTTGTTCGGTACACCGGCGGAAAAAGCCTACATCTTCTTCGGTCTGCTGATCGGGCTTGCCTTCGGGCCGGTGCAGGCATCGTCGCGCTCCTACATGGCGCGCAGCGTCACCGCTGCCGAGGCTGGCCGCTATTTCGGCATCTATGCGCTGGCCGGGCGGGCGACCAGTTTCCTCGCCCCGTTCACGGTGGCGACGATCAGCTGGGTCAGCGGTTCGGACAGGCTCGGTATGGCTGCAATTGTGCTGTTCCTCGGCGTCGGTCTGGCGATCCTTGTCCGCACGCCGTATCCGGCGGACCAGCCGGCGGAGTGAACTGTTCTTCCCTTCTCCCCTTGTGGGAGAAGGTGGATCGGCGCGATAGCGCCGAGACGGATGAGGGGTGTTGGAAGAAACTCAACCTGAAACATCAAGGGATTTGAAGCGCTTACGTCTTCGTCGCAGCGATCCTGCCAGCACCCCTCATCCGACCGAGCTTCGCTCGGCCACCTTCTCCCACAGGGGGAGAAGGGAAGAAGGGCTCAGTGCCTGAAATGCCTGACGCCCGTAAACACCATGGCGATACCGTGCGCGTCGGCGGCGGCGATGACATCGTCGTCGCGCATCGAGCCGCCCGGCTGGATGACGGCCGTAGCGCCGGCTTCGATCGCCGACAGGAGCCCGTCGGCGAAGGGAAAGAACGCGTCTGACGCGACAACAGAACCTTTGGTCAGCGGCTCGGCCAGGCCGGCAGCCTCGGCCGCGTCGAGCGCCTTGCGGGCGGCGATGCGCGAGGAATCGACCCGGCTCATCTGGCCCGCGCCGATGCCGACGGTGGCGCCATCTCTGACATAGACGATGGCGTTCGACTTGACGTGCTTTGCGACGCGGAAAGCGAATTTGAGATCGGCCATTTCGGCCGGCGTCGGCGCGCGCTTGGTCACCACTTTCAGGTCGAGGTCGTCGACCACCGCATTGTCGCGGCCCTGGACGAGCAACCCGCCGGAAACGGATTTCACGGTGGTGCCGGCCGAGCGCGGATCGGGCAGGCCGCCGGTGACAAGCAAGCGTAGATTCTTCTTGGCGGCGACGATGCGGATAGCTTCTTCCGAGGCGCCCGGCGCGATGATGACCTCGGTGAAGGTTTTCACGACCTCCTCGGCGGCCTCGGCATCGAGAATACGGTTCATCGCGACAATGCCGCCAAAGGCCGAGACCGGATCGCAGGCAAGCGCCTTGGCGTAGGCCGCCTTCAGCGAAGTGCCCTCGGCGACGCCGCACGGGTTGGCGTGCTTGATGATGGCGACGGTGGCGGAGCGGGCCGGATCGAACTCGCCAACCAGCTCGAAGGCGGCGTCGGTGTCGTTAATGTTGTTGTAGGAAAGCTGCTTGCCCTGAAGCTGGCGCGCCGTCGCGACGCCCGGCCGCTTGTCGCCATCGATGTAGAAGCCGGCGCCCTGATGCGGGTTCTCGCCGTAGCGCATCACCTGGTCCAGCCTGCCGCCGAAGGCACGCCAGGTGGGATGCTCGATCTCCAGCGCCTCGGCGAACCAGCCGGAGATCGCCGCATCATAGCTGGCAGTGCGGGCAAAGGCCTTGGCCGCCAGCTTCTTGCGGAAATCCAGCGAGAGCGAGCCGAAATTCATCTCCAGAGCGTTGAGCACCGAGGCATAGTCCTCGGGATCGGTGACGATGGCGACATAAGCGTGGTTCTTGGCCGAAGCGCGGATCATCGCCGGGCCGCCTATGTCGATGTTCTCGACAATCGAGGCGTAAGCGGCGCCGGAGCGGCGGACGTCCTCGAAAGGGTAGAGATTGGAGACGACGAGATCGATAGGCTCGATGCCATGATCGCGCATCGCCGCCGCGTGTTCGGGATCGTCGCGCACGCCAAGCAGCGCGCCATGCACCGACGGATGCAGCGTCTTGACGCGGCCGTCCATGATCTCTGGAAAGCCGGTAAGCTCAGAGACGTCGCGGACGGCCATGCCTGCTTCAGCGATCGCCTTTGCCGTGCCGCCGGTGGAGACCAGCTCGACACCCGCCGCGGCCAGCGCCCGCGCGAGATCGAGGAGCCCGGTCTTGTCGAAAACGGAGAGCAGCGCGCGACGCACGGGAACGAGATCGGGCGCGGGAATGTTCTTGGCGGCGACGGCCATGGGCTGGCGGCCTTTCACGGCTGGTTGGGAAAGTGTCCGCGCGCCGTAGCACATGAGACCTGGAAATCAAACTGCGAGGCTAGCCGCAGTCTCAGCTTTTTTCCGGATGACCGGCGATGACCGTTCGCGTCAGTTGCCAATGGACTTCGGAAACCTCCGATGCCCTGAAGGCCAGCACGATCTGCCGGCTGCGGCGCGGGCCGCCAAGACCGGCGAAATAGATGGATTCCTCGACCTCGGGCGCCACCTCGGTACAGGTGAACACCCAGGTGTCGGCCTGGTCAGCGGCCAGCACCAGGCGGTCGTGCTCGTCCTGAAGCATGCCTATGTCGGGATGGATGTGGAAGCGCACCGTGACGAAATCGCGGCCATTGTTGCGGATCGCGGCATTGCCGGGCCGCTGAAAACGGTCCCTGCCGGCGAGCACGTTGCCGTTCGTCGACAATTTCAGCTCGCGCTCATGCAGCAAGCCGAAGCGCGCGACATAGCCGTCGTGACGGGCCAGGAAACCCTGGCTGCCCGGCTGGTCGGTGCGTTTGCAAGGCACATGCTGCGGGCCGCCGATCAACGGCGTGCCGAGGAGATCGTTGACGCGCAGCGAATGGCTGAAACGCGCCGACGAGGTGTCGTTGATGGTGGCGGTCGAGTGGGCGGCCGTGGCGCGGGCAAGCGGCCTGAATTCGGCGGCGCCATAGGTGTCGACGCCAGCGTTGACGACATAATGCTGGCGGCCGGACGACAGCTCGAAGGCCAGGCATCCGGCGTGCGCCGCGTTGGAAACGTCGATGGGCGGTGGCAGGCCGGTATCGGCGACCACGGTGACGCCGCCCATGGAGAGGCGTTCGTAGCCCGAATGTGGCGCGTGCAGCAACGGCGCGCCGGCGGTGTCGTCGTGGCGCAGAATGGTGGCGATGCGGTCGTGGATGGTCGCGCCCATGCCGTTGAAGCGAGCGAGGCTGCCGTCCTGGTGGCGAAAGAAGCGCAGCGCCGGCAGCATACGGTCGATGGCGCCCATCAGCGCCGCCGGCGGCGTCTCGGCTTGATTGGCATAAGTCTGGCGCAACGGCAGAAGGTCGGCGAGGATTTCAAGCACGGTCATCGGATTGCGGGAAATATGGCCGCCATCCGGCAGAATCTGACGGTCAAGCTCTTCGGCCAGGTTGCGGGTCGCGCCGCGCAAAGCCGATGCCGGCGCCGGTAGCGACAAAGCGGCAAAGGCAAGCGCGATGCGGGCGCGCAGCCTGTCCTTGCCGTCCGGCATCTCGCGTGCCATCGCCCTGAGATAGCGGATCTGCACGGCCAGCGATTTCAGGAATGCCCGGTAAAAGGGAAATTCAGCGCCCTGCAGCACCACCGAGGAATGCTGCAGCCAGGCGATGACGCGCTTGGCCGTCGTGCCGGGCTCCCAGGCGACACCGGAAATTTGGCTGCCATGGATAGTGATCCAGTCGGAGACCAGCGCGCGCGCGTTGGCGGCGGCAAGCTCGGTGCCGGCGGCGCGCATATGGCGCAGCCAGCGAAAACCGTGCAGGGCCTTTTGCCATCCGGGATTGGGCACGGCGATCTGGAAGGGCGATTTGCCGCCGGTCTCGACCAGATGTCCCGACAGCGGATAGCGGCCATAGTAGATCTCCAGCGCGATCTGGGGGTCGGCCAGGCGCAGGTCCGGCGGAGCGATCAAAACGCGTTCCGGCGTGCGGCCGGAGTAGCGCCAGCGATAGACCGGCCCGGCGCGCAGGCGCCGGCGCGTCTTGCGCCAAAACTCCTTCGCGACAAGCGTCCATAGACGTGTCGTGCTGCCGGCAGCGATCGCCAAAAGCCCTCCTCATAGCCCTCAAGCCGAAGACAAGTTTATATGATTCAAGAACTTATGCGAAGGCGAATTCATCGGAAGCTTTGGAGTTCAGCCTGTTTTCCGCAGGATTCAACCTAAATAGTCGTCAAATTTTTAGCATTAGCCGGCTCTGCGCATCCGGGCGGCGAAGAAGCCGTCTAGGCCGGACCGTTCCGGTGAGCCGAGATCGAGATCGGCGGGCGTGGTGCGCAGCGTGCCTTGCGGCGTCAGGAACGGATCGATGCCGGCGATCTCTCCCGGGCGGAGCGGATCGTCGACGATATCAGCCGTCCCGGCGAGGAACGCGCGGTGAAGCGCCTCGCCTTCGAGCGGGTCGAGCGAACAGTTGGAAAAGACGATGCGCCCGCCGGGCCTGACCAGGGTGACGGCGCGGGCGAGTAGCCTTCGCTGCAGATCGGCGAGCTTTTCGACGTCGGCCGCGGTCTTCGTCCAAGGCACGTCGGGATGCCGCCGCACCGTGCCGGTCGAAGAGCAGGGCGCGTCGAGGAGGACGGCGTCGAACAGTTCCTTCGGCTCATATTTGAGCAGATCGGCCTGAACGATCTCTGCGGACAGGCCGAGCCGCTCGAGATTCTGCGAGAGCCGCGCCAACCGGTTTTTTGAGGAATCGATCGCGGTGACCTTGGCGCCGCCAAGTATCAGCTGGGCGGTCTTGCCGCCTGGGGCGGCACAGAGATCGGCGACGCGCAAACCCTTTATGTCGCCGAAGAGCCGGGCCGGAAGGCTTGCCGCGGCATCCTGAACCCACCAGGCGCCATCTTCGAAGCCTGGCAACTCGGTGACGGAGGCGCTGAGCTTTTCCACCCGCACTGTGCCAGTCGGCAGCGCGATGCCGCCAAGCCGCTCGGCCCACAACGCGGGATCGGACTTGACGGTGAAATCGACCGGCGCCTCGTGCCGATGAGCGGCGAGAATCTGCCTGGCCTTGTCGACGCCATAGGCGGCCTTCAGCCGGTCGGAAAACCATTTCGGCGCTTCATCGGTGGCGGCAAGCGCTGCAGCCAGCTCGGCCTGCTTGGACCGCGCCAGCGTGCGCAGCACGCCGTTGACGAGACCAGAGAAGCGCACCGTGCGCGGATCGGACTTGGCGTGGGTCACGGCAAGGTCGACGGCGGCGCTGTCGGGAATGTCGAGGAACAGGATCTGTGCAGCCGCCACATGCAGAATATGCGAAAGCGCGGTGGCATTGGGCGGCAGCGGCTTTTCCAGGCGGCGGGCCAGCAGCCCCGATATGGTCATGCGGAAGCGCAGCGCGGTGACCAGTATGGCGCGCACCAGCGCCCGGTCGCGCAGATCCAGCGCCTTGTATTGCGGATGGCCGTTCTCATGGTCGGTCAGCCCGTCAAGCGGCGTCCTCGCGTCGATGACGGCAGCAAGCAGCCGTGCGGCCGCCTTGCGCGCGGCAAGGCCGGCAACGGGCTCGCCGGGGCTCACCGCATTGTTTTCATGATCGCCTGAAATTCGGTGCCGGCGTTTCGCTTCGCTCACGACCACGGACCCTTGGGTCCGGTCGGATTGCGGCCCCAGGGATTGGATTTCGGCCGGGCCGGTTGCGCCGCCGGCTGCTCAGGCTGCTGTGCTGCCTGCTCCCACGGGCCCGAAGGCTGCTGATCGCCGGCCTGATCTGGCATCGGAGCTTGCGGCCGCGACTGGGCGGATCCGCCACCGACCGCCATGTCCCGCGCCATCGCCTGCAGGGCCGCGATGCGGTTATCGGTATTCGGGTGGGTGGAAAACAGACTGTCCATGCGCTCGCCGGAAAGAGGATTGATGATGAAGAGGTGGGCGGTCGCCGGATTGCGCTCGGCATCCGGGTTGCGGATGCGTTCGGCGCCACGGGCGATCTTGTCAAGGGCCGAGGCAAGCCAAAGCGGGTTTCCGGCTATTTCGGCGCCGCGCCGGTCGGCCTCGTATTCGCGGGTACGACTGATCGCCATCTGCACGATCATCGCAGCAAAGGGCGCCACGATCATCGCCACCAGCACGCCGACAAAGCCGAACGGATTGTTGCTGTCGCGGTTGCCGCCGAAAAAGAAGGCGAAATTGCCGAGCATCGAGATCGCGCCGGCAAGCGTGGCGACGATCGTCATGGTCAGCGTGTCGCGGTGCTGCACATGGGCGAGCTCGTGCGCCATCACCGCGGCGACTTCTTCAGGCGACAGTTGCTGCAACAGTCCGGTGGTGGCGGCGACCGCGGCGTTCTGCGGGTTGCGGCCGGTGGCGAAGGCGTTGGGCTGCGGGTTGTCGATCAGATAGGTTTTCGGCATCGGCAGGCCGGCCTGTCTGGCGAGGCTCTGCACGATGGCGTAATATTCCGGCGCATTCCTTTCGTCGACCTCGACCGCGCGGTGCATCGACAGCACCATCTTGTCGGCGTTCCAATAGCTGAACAGGTTCATGCCGGCGGCAATCAGCAAGGCGATCACCATGCCGCCCGATCCGCCGATCAGATAGCCGACGCCCATGAACAGCGCGGTCATCGCGGCCAAAAGCATGGCGGTGCGAAGTGTGTTCATCGTCTGCTCCGTTTCTGCCGGCGCTGCGTAAAAGGGGTCGATCCTTGTCGGCTCATCGCTATATGATGGGAAACGCTTGGCCCTGTTTCAATCCGGGAATATCGCATGATCGACGAAACCAGTAAAACAGGCAAAACCGGTAATACAAATGCCGGCCCCGGTCACCGTGCGCTGCAAAAGACGCTGACGCCGGCAGCCCGCCGCGCCTTGGCGGAAGCGGAAGCACGGCGCGAACACTACCGCCAGCAGGAAGCCGCGATGCCCCGGGAGATCGGCGGTCGTGGCGGCAAGGAGCCCGGCCGCTATGGCGATTGGGAGGTCAAGGGCCTGACCAGCGATTTCTAGGCACGACCCTGATACTTGAGGCTTAGCAGACCTCGGCGGCGCGCTCCGGCTCGAGGGCGATCCAGCCGCGGTCGTCAACAGCGATGCCGATCGCGTCGTAACCGGCGATTGCGGCATGCGGCGTTTGCAGCGGATGCTGGTGCGTGGCGCTGATCACCATGACCGCAGCACCTGCCGCCTCGGCCGCCGATATTCCGGCGGGCGCATCTTCGAAAACGAGGCAGTCGCGCGCATCGACGCCCAGCCGCTCGGCCGCCAGCCGGAAGCAATCGGGCGCCGGCTTGCCGTGGGAAACGTCCTCGGCCGCGACAAGGACAGCGGGAAGCGGGATGCCGGCGGCCGCGATGCGCAGGAGAGCCAGCTCGCGCGGCGCAGAGGTGACGATGGCCCAGCGCTCGGGCGGCAGCGACGCCAGAAACGCCGCGGCGCCGGCGATCGGAAGGATGCCGTCGATATCGGCCACCTCGGCCTTCAGAAGCGCATCGGCTTCGCGCATCGGGTCGACGCCTGGAAGCGCCAGCCGAGCTATGGTCTCAATCGCCCGCACGCCGTGGATCGTCGGCAGGAATGCAGCAACGTCGAGACCTTGCCGGTGTGCCCAATCTGCCCATACCCTTTCTGCCGCGGCAATCGAATTGACCACTGTGCCGTCCATGTCGAACAGGAAGGCTGCGAATTTTTTGCCTGCGAACATCTGCTATCCCGGGAGGTTGTTTCGGAGAGATCAAAGCCTGTCGATCGACCGTAACGTCGCGTCGGCTGCATGGGAAGGCGCGAGGCCGCGTTTTCGACAATGCCAGGGAACCACGGCGAGCCGTCTCGCGTTCACCAGACTGTCTTCCGCGATGCTCAAAAAGGGGTGGAACCGCGATGCTGATTCGGCTCGGCTACGAAATCGCCATCGACTGTGCGGAAGCCACCCCGGTGATTTCGCTGCTCGAGATCCACAAGGAGCGGCAGGCAGACATCAAGCGGCAGACGCGCGTGCTGACCTCGCCGGCCGTCCCAACCAGGCTCTATCACGACCTTTATGGCAACACCTGCCGTCGCTTCACGGCGCCTGGCGGCGGCTTTCGCATTCTCTACGACGCCGTCGTCGAGGATAGCGGCGAGGCCGACGAGGTCAACCTACTGGCCAGGGAAGTGCCGGTGGCGGAGTTGCCCGACGACGTGCTCTGCTATCTGCTCGGCAGCCGCTATTGCGAGACCGACCACCTCGGCGGATTGGCCTGGCAGGTTTTCGGCCCTGTTCCCTCCGGTTGGGCGCGGGTGCAGGCGATCGTCGACTATGTCCACAACCGTCTGTCGTTCGGCTACGGCTATGCGCGCCCGACACGCACGGCGGCGCAGGCGCATGAAGAGCGCGTCGGCGTCTGCCGCGACTTCGCTCATCTGGCGATCACGCTCTGCCGCTGCATGAACATCCCCGCCCGCTATGTGAACGGTTATCTCGGCGACATCGGCGTGCCGCTCGACCCGGCACCGATGGATTTTTCGGCGTGGCTGGAAGTGTTCCTCGATGGCAAATGGTACGCGTTCGACCCCCGCCACAACATGCCGAGGATCGGCCGCATCGTCATCGCGCGCGGCCGCGACGCGACAGACGTGCCGCTGCTGCACAGTTTCGGCCCGCACCGGCTTGGGCTGTTCAAGGTCTGGACCTACGAGCAGGAAAGCAACTTGTTCAACCCGCCCCATCGCGGCGTCGACAGGACCGTCAGCGCGCAGATGCTGGCATAGAAGCGCAGGCGAACGGCGTGCGTCCCGCTGTTACTATCATCCGGGGCTGTCCTACAGATCTGGTGAGCCTGATCCGCTTCGGCACAGCCCGTCTGTGCCGGATCGGGACCGAGTTCTTGTGCTCCACGGCACACGGCGGGATCATGGTAAGCATTTCGTAAACGAAACTGCCGCAGCGGCTTGTCGTTTACCGGTTGTTCACCCTGTCGCATTCCCAAACCAAGCAGAAACAATGGTTTGACAATGAGCCGTTGGCTGTTGGTCCCTTGGCGGTGCCATCCGGCCGGATTCCTGCAATGCGCCTTCACACGACCTCGATGTCGTTGGCGAATGGAGGCGGAAGCATGCGGCATTTTGGGGGTCTTGTTGACGCGATCGGCGGCTTTGCCAAGGATCGCAGCGGAAATTTTGCGGTTCTGTTCGGCATCGTCGCGTCGGTGCTGGCACTGGGCGCCGGCTTTGCCGTCAACGTCTCCCAGCTCTCCAACGCCAAGTCGAGCCTGCAAGGCGTGGTCGATGCGGCGGTGACCTCGACGGCGCGCGACCTGACGACCGGCGTTATCAAGGAGGCCGATGCCAACACATCGGTGCAGGCCTTTCTCAACGCCAACAGCCAAGCGGGCATCCTGAGCGCTGACCAGATCGTCCTCGACAAATTGACAGTCGACAAAATCGCCAAGACGGTCCAGGCGGACGTCTATGTCGATGTCGGCCTTTATTTTCCGATTTTCAGCATGGGTGATATGAAGCGCGTTGCCGCATCGACGACGGCGGTCTATTCGGACAAGACGATCGAAGTGGCGATGATGCTCGACGTCACAGGGTCGATGGCGGGCCAGAAAATCATCGATCTGAGGACGGCTGCGGCGAACGCGGTCGACAGCTTCCTGAGCGGTCAGGACCCCGCCAAGCCACGGGTGCGAGTCTCCATCGTGCCCTACGCCAATTCGGTGAATGCCGGCGCGCTTGCCGGCAGCAGCGTCTATGTCGAAACCTCGACCAGCCAGCGCAAGCAGGCGCCCGGCAATGGCGCCGTACAGTACGTCTCCGGCTTAACGCGTCCGGACAATTGCGCCACCGAGCGCAAGGGCACCTATCAATATTCGGATGCCGGTCCCGATGTCAGCATGGTCAATCGCGACTACCTGTTGTCGTCCTTCGCCTGGCAGACCGGCACGGCTGCCTGCCCGGCCGCCGCGTTGAAGCCGCTGACGGCGGACGCCACGGCGCTCAAGAACGTCATCAAGAACTTTGTCGCGTCGGGCGGCACCGCGGGCCATATCGGCGTGCAGTGGACCTGGTACATGCTTTCGGAAAACTGGGGCAGCGTGATGAATGCTTCGCAGCGGCCGGCCAAGGCGGATCCGAAAAAGGTCGCCAAAATCGCGATCCTGATGACCGACGGCGAGTTTAACCTGTCCTATTTCGACGCCAGCACTGTCGGTGAGGTCTACAATGATGCCGGCAAGGAACCGACTCGCACGGCAGCCAAGACGCTGTGTACCGCCATGCGCGACAAGGGCATCGAAATCTTCACCATCGGTTTCGATCTCAACGAGGAGAATGCCCAGGCGACACTGCAGAATTGCGCGAGCCCGGATACCGCCAAGATCAAGCACTTCTATCAGGCCGCCAACGGGACGGAACTCAATCAGGCTTTCCAGGACATAGCGCGCAACATCGAAAGCCTGGCACTGACCAAGTAGAGGGCATTGACCAAACGGGGTCCAGAACAAGGAAAAGGCCGCCGCTTCTTTCGAAGTCGGCGGCCTTCCGTGTTTCCGTCCATGGCGCGGCCCATGGCGGCGACGTTTTACGTCACCAGCCGCGCATCTCGCGCCTTAACGGGAAGACTGCTTCCCGAAAGTGCAATCCGCTGAGGCCACGTTCTGGAAAACGAAATCACTCGACATCGGATCACCTCCTTTCGATTTGTTGAACACGCCCTCATGATGGGGTGTCGATCCGCAAATGGCAAGGCGCCATGGTGAAAATGCCGTGCGAGCTTGTCGCTAGCGGCTTGCGACTATCCGATCGGACAGGCAAAGTCGGCGCCGGACCGCCAGCGTGCTGAGCATGAGAGGACGGGAATGGAGGCAGCCGACAAGGCAGCACGGATTGTTCGAACGGCTATCGAAACGCTGAAGCCGGGTTTCGCGGTCAGGCTGTGGACCGGCGAGCGGATCGGGCCGGTCACCGGCCCTGTGCTCACCATCAATGACCAGGACATTGTCTGGCAGGTGATCCGCCGGCCGTCCCTTTCGACGCTGATCGAAATGTGGATTTCCAAGACAATCGACGTGGAAGGCGGATCGCTGTTCGATTTCTACGCCCTGCCTTCGCAAGGCAAGCTCAGGACGAAGCTAAAGACATTGCCGAAACTCGCGATCTTGCGCGACTTGCCGGCCGTGCTGTTTTCGAGAAAGCAGATGGCGGCGCGGACCAACCTTTCCGGGCGCAACCCCTTCGTCAGCGGGTCGAACAGGCAAGCGATCCAGCACCACTACGACATTTCGAACGCCTTCTACCGCCTCTTCCTCGATGAACGCATGGTCTATAGCTGCGGCTATTTCACCGATTTCGCCAACGGCATCGACCAGGCGCAGAAAGACAAGCTCGACCACATCTGCCGCAAGCTCCGGCTGAAGCCGGGCGAAAGGCTGCTCGACATCGGCTGCGGCTGGGGAGCCATGCTCATCCATGCCGCGAAAAATTACGGTGTCGTCGGCCACGGCGTCTCGCTGTCGGAAGCCCAGACCCAGCTAGCCCGCGAGCGCGTCCGCGCCGAGGGGCTGGAGGATCGCATCACCATCGAGATAAAATCCTACGCCGAGCTGTCCGGCTCCTTCGACAAGATCTCGTCGATCGGCATGTTCGAGCATCTGGGGCTCGCCAACCACGCGGCCTATTTCTCGACCATCCATCGCCTGCTCAAGCCGGGCGGCATCTATCTGCATCACGCCATCACCCGGCGCGACAAGGGCAGCATCAAGAAGACCTTGCGCAAAGGCCCGGAATTCAAGGCGCTGATCAAATACATCTTTCCCGGCGGCGAGCTCGACACGATCGGGATGACGCTCGGCAATCTCGAAGCGCACGGCTTCCTCGTCTACGATGTCGAGAATTTGCGCGAGCACTACGCCCGCACCTGCCGCCTGTGGGCCGAGCGCCTGCACGCACGCTTCGACGAAGCGATCGCCGAGGTCGGCGAAGCCAAGGCGCGCCTCTGGCTGCTTTATCTCACCGGCTGTTCAATCACTTTCGAACGCGCCTCGGCGCAGATTTTCCAGACCGTCGTCACCAAGCGGGCGCGGGGTCCAAGCGGTCTGCCGCCGACGCGAGCGGATTTGTATCGATGATCAGCACACATGTTGCG
This sequence comes from Mesorhizobium sp. M6A.T.Ce.TU.016.01.1.1, assembly GCF_003997065.1. Classification (NCBI taxonomy): domain Bacteria; kingdom Pseudomonadati; phylum Pseudomonadota; class Alphaproteobacteria; order Hyphomicrobiales; family Phyllobacteriaceae; genus Mesorhizobium; species Mesorhizobium sp. M6A.T.Ce.TU.016.01.1.1. The sequence goes on from NZ_RZTJ01000001.1 coordinate 168,385, forward strand.
TTCTGCCGCGATCCTTCGCGCCCCCCTCTGTCCTGCCGGACATCTCCCCCACAAGGAGGGAGATTGGCCGTCACCACGGCTTTCGCCAATCGCCGGCGTGGTATTCTGGGCGCGGCGCCCGAACTGCCGATCTCCCCCCAAGAGATGTCCGGCAGGACAGAGGGGGGCGCTGTCCCGCCCTCATCTCAAATGTTCTGCACCGCCTAAACGAACCGCATCATCTCTCGACACGGGCCGGCCGGTCGACCAAGCAGTAGACGCCGAGATTTGCGCACGTTGTGGCGGTTGCTGCCTGCATCAAGCCCTTTTGTTTTGCCGGTTGGCGACGAGGTCGTCGACGACCGCCGGATCGGCCAGCGTCGAGGTATCGCCGAGCGCGGCGAAATCGTCCTCGGCGATCTTGCGCAGGATGCGCCGCATGATCTTGCCCGAACGGGTCTTCGGCAGGCCGGGAGCGAACTGGATCTTGTCGGGCGTGGCGATGGCGCCGATGTCTTTGCGGACATGGGCGACAAGTTCCTTGCGCAGCTCCTCGCTCGGCTTCTCGCTTGCCATCAGCGTGACGTAACAGTAGATGCCCTGGCCCTTGATGTCGTGCGGATAGCCGACGACGGCAGCTTCCGAGACTTTCTCGTGCGAAACCAGCGCGGATTCGACCTCGGCCGTGCCCATGCGGTGGCCGGAGACATTGATGACGTCGTCGACGCGGCCGGTGATCCAGTAGTAGCCATCGGCGTCGCGGCGGCAGCCGTCGCCGGTAAAGTATTTGCCCTTATAGCTCGAAAAATAGGTCTGTTCGAAACGCTCGTGGTCGCCATAGACGGTGCGCATCTGGCCTGGCCATGAATCGGCGATGCAGAGGTTGCCGCTGGCAACACCTTCCAGCACCTTGCCGTCGCCGTCCACCAGTTCCGGCTTCACGCCGAAGAACGGCCGCGTCGCGGAACCTGCCTTAAGGTGGGTGGCGCCGGGCAGAGGCGTGATCAGGATGCCGCCCGTCTCGGTCTGCCACCATGTGTCGACGATCGGCACCTTGCCGTTGCCGACGACGTTGAAATACCACTCCCAGGCCTCCGGATTGATCGGCTCGCCGACCGTGCCGAGCACACGCAGCGACTTTCGCGACGTCCTGGCGACATGGGCGTCGCCGGCGCCCATCAGCGCGCGCAACGCCGTCGGCGCGGTGTAGAAGATATTGACCTTGTGTTTGTCGATGACCTCCCAGAAGCGGGACTGCGACGGGTAGTTCGGCACGCCTTCGAACATCAGTGTGGTGGCGCCGTTGGCGAGCGGCCCGTAGACGATATAGCTGTGGCCGGTGACCCAGCCGACATCGGCCGTGCACCAGTAGATGTCGCCGTCATGATAGTCGAAGACATGTTGGTGGGTCATCGAGACATAGACGAGATAGCCCGCCGTGGTGTGCAGCACGCCCTTCGGCTTGCCGGTCGAACCCGACGTGTAAAGGATGAACAGCGGGTCCTCGGCCTTCATCTTCTCCGGCTTGCATTCCGCCTTAACCGTCGCGACCTCGTCGTGGTACCAGACGTCGCGTCCGGCCACCCAGCCGGTCTTGCCGCCGGTGCGGCGCACCACCACGACCTTCTCGACTTTCGTTCCGGCCTTGGCGGCGATCTCGATCGCCTTGTCGGTATTATCCTTCAACGGGATCGGCTTGCCGCCGCGCAGGCCCTCGTCGGCGGTGATGACGAAGGTCGACTTGCAGTCGTCGATGCGGCCGGCCAGCGCGTCCGGAGAGAAGCCGCCGAAGACCACCGAATGGATGGCGCCGATGCGCGTGCAGGCGAGCATCGCATAGGCGGCTTCCGGGATCATCGGCATGTAGATGGTGACGCGGTCGCCCTTCTTGACGCCGTGCTTCTTCATCACATTGGCGAGCCGGCAGACATGGCCGTAGAGCTCGTTATAGGTGATCTTCCTGTCGTCGTAAGGGTTGTCGCCTTCCCAGATGATGGCGGTCTGGTCGCCGCGCTTCTTCAGATGCCGGTCGATGCAATTCCACGAGACATTGGTCTCGCCGTCCTCGAACCATTTGATCGAGACCTTGCCGTCGAAGGAGGTGTTCTTGACCTTGCTGTAGGGCTTGAACCAGTCGATGCGCTTGCCGTGCTTGCCCCAGAACTTGTCCGGGTTCTTCACGCTGTCGGCATACCATTTCAAATAGGTGTCATTGTCGATCAGCGCATTCTTCTTCCACGCCGGTTGGACGCGATGGACATGAACCTCGGACATTTCTTCACTTTCCTCCCGAAACCAGGCCGCCCGGCTTGACCGCCGTCGGCATCACGGCGAAGCGGCCGCGAATTCGCGCGCATTATTAACAGTTCCGCGGTGACGGCAACATTAGACGTTCGGTTTGATAGAAGATTGGGGATTTGCGCGGCGGGATGCCGCAGAAGCTTGTCTCACTGCTGTCAGCACTCAGGCAGGATCGCTGCTAACTGCATGTTTTTATGTAGTAAACCCGGTCTACGCCACAAAAAATCAATAGACGATTAAGCAAATAGCGCGCACAATTTCGCATTGGGAGGAAAGGAGAATCAACCCAGAGGATCGAAATGCGCGACCAATCCGAAATGGACCTGATGCTTAGGGGATATGGCTTGACCACGGCCAAGATTCTTTATCATTTTCCCGATCATCCGCATCTGCTGCAGAGCTTCATCTGGCAGGACTACGACATCGCTCCGAAATTTCCGGTGCTGATCCGGTTCATCGAGTTCTGGCAGACTAAGCTCGATGGCCCGCTGCATTCGGTGAGCTATACGCACCAGAAGCTGATCGCGCCGAATGAGTGGCACAAAGTCGACGGCGAGTTCGTGCTGCATTAGGGCATGTCGATATTCAGGTGAGGCCGGCCTGCGAATGGCGGTTTCCTGCGCTTCCGGTGCTCACGTACTTTAAGTACGCTCCGCTCCGGTTCTCGGAAGCCACCATTCTCGGCGCGCCCTGACCTGAATCTCAACATGCCCTGTCCCCGGGGCATTTGATGTATCGAGCGGGGTTAAACCGCGGGCGGGCTGAGCCGGGCAAAGCCTTCCTGACGACGATACGGAAAATACGGATAGGGCGCGGTGACTTCGCTTGCTGCGTCGAGCTTCTTCATCTGGTCTGATGTCAATGACCAACCGACGGCGCCGAGGTTCTGGCGCAGCTGCTGCTCGTTGCGCGCGCCGACAATGACAGAGGCGACGGTCGGCCGCTGCAGCAACCAGTTGATGGCGATCTGCGGCACGGTCTTGCCGGTTTCCTGGGCGACAGTGTCGAGCGCATCGACGACCCGGTAGAGATGTTCGTCATCGACCGGCGGCCCGAAGCTCGCGGTGTCGTGCAACCGGCTTTTTTCCGGCAGCTTCTCGCCGCGGCGGATCTTGCCGGTCAGGCGGCCCCAACCGAGCGGGCTCCACACCAGCGCACCGACACCCTGGTCGAGACCGAGCGGCATCAACTCCCATTCATAGTCGCGCCCGACCAGCGAATAATAGACCTGATGGGCGACGTAGCGCGGGTAGCCATGCTTGTCCGCCAGGCCGAGTGATTTCATCACTTGCCAGCCGGAAAAATTGGACACGCCGACATAGCGCAGCTTGCCGGCGCGCACGAGACTGTCCAGCGTCGACAGCACCTCCTCGATCGGCGTTCCGGCGTCGAAAGCATGCAGTTGCAGCAGGTCGATGTAATTAGTGCCGAGACGCCTGAGCGCGTCCTCAACGGCCTTGATGAGACGCGAACGGGAGGAGCCGGCATCGTTGGGTCCATCACCCATCGGCAGCGAGGTCTTGGTCGAGATCAGTACCGCGTCGCGGCGGCCCTTGATGGCCGCGCCGAGCACTTCTTCGGAGGCGCCGTTCGAATAGACGTCGGCGGTATCGAACAGGTTGACGCCGGCCTCGAGGCAGATATCGATTAGCCGCCGCGCTTCCGTCGCATCGCTGTTGCCCCAGGCGCCGAACAGCGGGCCTGAGCCGCCGAAGGTTCCAGCGCCGAACGAGAGTGCCGGGACCTTCAGGCCCGAGGCGCCTAGACGTCGATAGTCCATGGTTTTGCTCCTTGATGATGTCGGATGAGTTTTTGAAGAGTGATTGAGGTTTGCCGACCTATGACCGCACGATTTCCGGTGTGGCGAGGACGGTATTTTGGTCGAGGCGAAGCGCCAGTGCCGCCACGGCCAGCGCCGAGAGCGGCAGCAGGGCCGCGACCCAGGTGACGGCGCCGAGGCCGGGACCATGGGCGATGACCATGCCGCCGAGCCAGGCGCCGGCGGCGTTGCCGAGATTGAAGGCGGCGATGTTGAAGGACGAGGCGAGGCTCTGGCCGGCGCCTTGCGCTTTCTCCAGCACCCACATCTGCAGCGGCGCCACAGTGGCGAAGGCGGCGGCGCCGAGCAGGCCGACATAGATGACGGCCATTGCCTGGCTGTGCAGGGCGAAGGTCATCGAGCCGAGCACCAGCGCCAGCACGACGAGACTGCCGAGAACCGAAGGCACCAGCCAGCGGTCGGCGAATTTGCCGCCGGCGAGATTGCCGGCGATGAGGCCGCCGCCGAAGACAAGCAGGATCGGCGACACGGCTGCTTCCTCAAAACCGGTGATCTCGGTCAGCAAGGGGGCGATATAGGTGAAGACGGCGAAGACGCCGGCATAGCCAAGCACGGTGGTGGCGAAACCAAGCAGAACCGGCGCGCGGCCGAGCACGGCGAGATCGCCGCGCAGGTCGCTCTTCTCCGGCTCTGTCTGGCTGCGCGGCACCAGCAGGAGAATGATGGCGAAGGCAACGATGCCGATAAGGGTTACAGCCCAGAAGGTCGCCCGCCAGCCGAAGGCCTGGCCGAGCCAGGTGCCGAAGGGCACGCCGAGGATGTTGGCAATGGTCAGGCCGGTGAACATCAGGGCGATCGCCGAAGCCTTCTTGTTGGGCGCCACCAGCCCGGTCGCAACGATGGAGCCGACGCCGAAGAAGGTGCCGTGGGCAAAGGCGGTGAGCACGCGGGCACCCATCAGTGTCCAGTAGTCGGGGGCGAGCGCACAGGCGAGGTTGCCCAGCGTGAAGATCGCCATCAGCGCCAGAAGCACGGTTTTGCGCGGCCAGCGGCCGGTGGCGATGGTCAGCAGTGGCGCGCCGATGACGACGCCCAGCGCATAGCCGGAAATCAGCTGGCCGGCGGCCGAGATCGAGACGCCGAGATCGGTGCTGACGTCGAGCAGCAGGCCCATGATGACGAATTCGGTGACACCGATGCCGAAGGCACCGGCGGCGAGGGCATAAAGAGCAAGAGGCATGGCGGTTCCCACTTCGATCGCGGTCGTTCGATGGGACGCCGTGTCTTCCTACGCCCCGTCCGGGAAGATCGTGTCGCGATGTGCTGTGAACCAGCCTTGCGTCGGGCACATTGTCTGTGAAATAGATTCACGAATGGCGAGACCCGACATCAACCGCTCCGGCGAGATCGAAGTGTTCGTCCGCGTCGTCGAGGCGGGCAGCTTTTCGGCTGCCGCTCGCGCCTTGCGGATGACGCCGTCGGCGGTGAGCAAGCTGATTGCGCGCCTTGAGGCCCGTCTTGGCGCGCGCCTGGTCAGCCGTTCGACGCGCAAGCTGCAACTGACACCTGAGGGGGCGGCCTTCTTCGGCAGCGGCGTGCGCATCCTGGCCGACATGGCGGCAGCCGAGCGCGAGGCGGCGGCCGGTGCCACCCCGCGTGGGCGGCTGCGCGTCAACAGCTACGTGCCGTTCGGGCAGCACCGGCTGATCCCGCTTTTGCCGCGCTTCCTCGAACGCTATTCGGAAATCGCCGTCGATCTGGTTTTGACCGACAGTGTCATCGACCTGTTGGAGGAGCGCGCCGATGTCGCGATCCGCGCCGGGCCGCTCGGCGAATCACGGTTGGTCGCCCGCAAGCTCGGGCAAAGTCCGGTGGTCGTCGTCGCCGCGCCATCCTACCTCAGGACGCATGGCACGCCCCGAACGCCTGCCGATCTCGATCATCACAACCGGATGGGTTTCTGCTTCGTGCGCCATATCGACGGCTGGCCTTTCGTCGGCGCAGCCGGCGAGACCATTGTCGTCCCGATCACCGGAAATGCGCTGGTCAGCGATGGCGAGGCGATGCGGCTGATGGCGCTCTCCGGAGCGGGCATCGCCCGGCTGGCGCGCTGGCATGTGGAGCCCGACATCGCCGCCGGGCGGCTGGTACCGCTTCTGGAGGACTTCAACCCCGGCGATGAGGAGCTCACCCATGCCGTCTATGTCGGCCAAGGCAAGCACTTGCCGGCGCGGGTGCGGGCCTTTCTCGACTTTTTGGTCGAGACTGTGCGGTTGGGTTGAGCCCAAAGAAGATCGGGAGTCTGCCGGCTCCCGAAACATCAATCGAAGGTGAGATTGAATTATTTTTTCGGCGCAAAGGGCGCCGGCCGCCGGCCAGCCGCCTGACGCTCGAGCATCCAGCCCGGATATTCGGCCGGCAGAGCGCTGACCTCGTCGAGGCGAACAAGATCCTCGGTATCGAGCTTCAATTCGGTGGCGGCAAGGTTCTGTTCGAGTTGCTCCATGCGGCTGGCGCCGATGATCACGCTCATCACGAAGGGTTTGGCCAGCACATAGCCCAGCGCGACCGTTGCGACGCTGACGCCGTGCTTGCCGGCGATCTCGCGCATGACGGCGACCGCCGCCCAGGCGCGATCCTCATTGACCGGCGGGAAATTGAAGCTGGCGCGGCGGCCCTCGCCATTACCGGGCGCGCCGGGTCCGTATTTGCCGGAGAGCAGACCGCCCGCCATCGGCGACCAGACCATCAGTCCAAGCTTCTCTTCGTCGAGCAGCGGCACGATCTCGCGCTCCAAGTCGCGACCGGCGATCGAGTAATAGGACTGGACGGTCTCGAAACGGGCAAAGCCTTTACGGTCGGCAATGCCGAGTGCCTTGGCGATGCGCCAGGCTGCCCAGTTCGAAACGCCGACATAGCGGACCTTGCCGCTGGCAACCAGATCGTCGAGCGCCCGCAGCGTCTCGTCGATCGGCGTCACCGTGTCGGTGCCGTGAAGCTGGTAGAGATCAATATGGTCGAGCTGTAGCCGCTCGAGACTGCCCTCGACCGAATCCATGATGTGGCCGCGCGAGGAACCGCGCTGGTTGGGGCCGTCGCCCATGGCGCCATGGGCTTTGGTGGCGATGATCACATCCTGCCGCTTGATACCGAGATTCCTCAGCGACTGGCCGAGAAGCCGTTCCGATGCGCCGAAGGAATAGACGTCCGCCGTGTCGAAGAAATTGACGCCGGCGGCGAGCGAGCGCTCGACGATCCTGTCGACGCCATCCTGGTCGAGGCTAGCGATCAGGCCCCATTGGGCGTTTTCGCCAGCGGCGCCGAAGGTCATGGTGCCGAGGCAAAGTTCGGAGACGAACATCCCCGTGTTTCCAAGTTGATTGTAGCGCATGGTGCGGCTCCGGAAATTTGGTGGTGACGTCTGGCAAATAGGAACGAAACGTTTCGTTTCAAGTCTCTCCGCAGAACGAATTTCCGGCCTGGCGGAAAGGCCGCTGCCGTTACGAACAGCAAAAGGCGCCGCCTCAACCAGCCAGGCGCGCCATGATCGCAAAGGCCGTCATGCCGAAGGCGACTGCGGCGAGCGGCAGGAGGAGCTCGACCAGCGCGGTCTTGGCGCTCACGCGACCTTGTCCGGTGTCGAATTCGCCAGCGATCCAGTCCTCGAAGCTGTGGGCGGCTGTGTCGCTCCGGTGATGGTGTCGAAGCCAGACGCGCCCGGCAAAGGCCGGCAACGCGACCGAGATGATGATGAATCCGGTCATGACGACGAGAAGATAATCGGTATAGCCGCCGTCGCCGAAGCCTATCCAGGCCGACAGCGCGTACCACGCGGCAAGCCCGACCATCGCCAGATAGACGTGCGGGTGCAGCCCGTCGGAGACATATCGGTTATGGGGAACGCGTTCTTTGCTCATGTTGCCCTCCTTCGCATTGCAAAGGAACGGCCATGGTTGGTCGCTCGGGTTCTCCCTCGGAGCTAGCGCACGGCTTAGGCCTCGCAATGCGGTGCTATGACGCGGCTACCTGGCTCCGAAGATCGCCGAGCCGACCCTAACGCTGGTTGCGCCGAAGGCGATCGCCGTCTCGTAATCGCCGGACATGCCCATGGAGAGCTTTTCGACGCCGGCCTCAAGCCCAAGTTTCTCCAGCAACGCGAAATGCGGACCGGGATTCTCGTCGGCTGGCGGAATGCACATCAGACCTTCGATCGCGAGGCCGTGAACCGTACGGCAGCGCGCGACGAACGCGACGGCTTCCCGCGGTTCGATCCCGGCCTTTTGCGGTTCCGAACCGGTGTTGACCTGAACGTAGAGTTTTGGAGACCGGCCCAGTCTGGCGATTTCCTTGGCGAGTTCGGCGGCGATTTTCTCGCGGTCGACCGACTCGATGACATCGAACAGCGCGACCGCTTCCTTCGCCTTGTTCGATTGCAGCGGACCGATGAGATGCAGCTCGATGTCGGGGAAAGCTTCCTTCAGCGCCGGCCATTTTCCTTGTGCTTCCTGGACGCGGTTCTCGCCGAAGATACGCTGGCCGGCCTCGATGACCGGGCGGATATCGTTGGCGTCGAAGGTCTTCGAGACCGCGACCAGCGTCACCGCGCCGGCCTGCCGTCCCGCCTCGCGCTCGGCAGTTGCGATCTTCGCCTTGACCGTGAAAAACTGTTCGACGGCGCTCGTCATGCCTATATCTGCCTCTAGTTTTGATACTCGCCGGATCGCCGCAGTTGACGGGTCCGGCAATCCATGGTGAACACCGCGACGACATTTCCTGGCCGCCGGCCATGTCTGGCGGCTCGTGCCTGCTTTTAAGTGAAAAACATCCGATGGCAACCGAACGATACAATCCGCGCGCGTCAGAGCCCAAATGGCAGAAAGCCTGGGCTGAAAAGAAGCTGTTTGAAGCGCACAACGACGACCCGCGCCCGAAATACTACATGCTGGAGATGTTCCCCTATCCGTCGGGGCGCATCCATATCGGCCATGTGCGCAACTATACGATGGGCGACGTGGTGGCGCGCTACAAGCGGGCCAAGGGTTTCAACGTGCTGCACCCGATCGGCTGGGATGCCTTTGGCCTGCCGGCCGAAAACGCGGCGCGCGACAACAATGTTAATCCACGCGATTGGACCTACGCCAATATCAAAACGATGAAGGGCCAGTTGAAGTCGATGGGTCTGTCTTGGGACTGGGCCCGCGAGTTCGCCACCTGCGATGCGAGCTACTACAAGCACCAGCAGAAGATGTTCCTGGATTTCTGGAAGGCCGGGCTGGCCGAGCGCAAATCGGCGAAGGTCAACTGGGATCCGGTCGATATGACGGTGCTCGCCAACGAACAGGTCATCGACGGGCGCGGCTGGCGATCCGGTGCACTGGTCGAGCAGCGCGACCTGACGCAATGGTTCTTCAAGATTACGTCGATGGCACAGGAATTGCTGGACAGCCTGTCGACGCTGGAGCGCTGGCCGGACAAGGTCAAGCTGATGCAGGCCAACTGGATCGGCCGCTCAGAAGGCCTGCTGATACGCTGGCCGTTGGCTGCCGCTACGGCGCCCGCCGGCGAGCGCGAGCTTGAGGTCTACACGACCCGGCCCGACACTATTTTCGGCGCCTCGTTCATGGCAATTGCGGCAGACCATCCGCTGGCGAAAAGGGCTGCGGAAGACAACGCCGAGCTGGCCGCCTTCATCAAGGATATCAAGCGCGGCGGTACGGCGACTGCCGAGATCGAGACCGCCGAGAAGAAGGGATTTGATACCGGCATCCGAGTCGTTCATCCGTTTGACGAGAGCTGGACGCTGCCGGTTTATGTCGCGAATTTCGTGCTGATGGACTATGGCACGGGCGCCATCTTCGGCTGTCCGTCAGGCGATCAGCGAGATCTCGACTTCGCCAATAAATACGGGTTGCCGGTCATTCCGGTAGTGATGCCGGAAAGTGCCGACGCCGGGACCTTCCAGATCACCGAGGAGGCCTATACCGACGACGGCGTGATGATCAATTCGCGCTTCCTTGATGGTATGACGCCACAGGCGGCATTCGATGAGGTTGCCACCAGGCTGTCAGGCATCGCTATCGGCAATCGGCCGCAGGCTGAGCGCAAGGTGCAGTTCCGTCTGCGCGATTGGCTGGTCTCGCGCCAACGTTGCTGGGGCGCGCCAATCCCGGTGATCTATTGCGACGATTGCGGCGCCGTGCCCGAGCGCGCCGAGAATTTGCCGGTCGAGTTGCCGGATCACCTGTCCTTCGACAAGCCAGGCAATCCGCTAGACAATCATCCGACGTGGAAGCATGTCGACTGTCCGCAATGTGGCAAGCCGGCGCGACGCGACACCGATACGATGGATACGTTTGTTGATTCATCGTGGTATTTCGCGCGCTTCACTGACCCGTGGAACGAGGCTGCGCCGACGACATTGGCCGTGGTCGACGGCAAGAACGGCTGGCTGCCGGTCAACCAATACATCGGCGGTGTCGAGCATGCGATCCTGCACCTGCTCTATTCGCGCTTCTTCACCCGCGCCATGAAAGCGACCGGCCATCTCAATGTGGCCGAAGAGCCGTTCGATGGCCTGTTTACCCAAGGCATGGTTGTGCACGAGACCTACCGTATCGGCAGCGGCGCCAACGGCCAGTATGTCACTCCGGCGGAGGTCAGGGTTGACATGATCGATGGGGAGCGAAAGGCGGCTTTGATCAGCGACGGCACGCCGGTAGAGATCGGCGCGATCGAGAAAATGTCGAAGTCGAAGAAGAATGTCGTCGATCCCGACGATATCTTGGCAAACTACGGCGCTGATACCGCACGCTGGTTCGTGCTGTCCGACTCGCCGCCCGACCGCGACGTGATTTGGACGGAAGCTGGCGTCGAGGGCGCACACCGCTTCGTGCAGCGCGTCTGGCGTCAGGTGTCGGAGGCCGCGCCGGCGCTGGCAGGGGTATCACCTGCACAAGGCGTTTCCGGTCCCGCGCTTGAACTGTCGCGTATGGCCCATCGTGCCGCCAAGCAGGTGGCGGAGGATATCGAGAGGATTGCTTTCAACAAAGGCATCGCTCGGCTCTATGAATTGGTCAATGCTATCCAGGCGCTTGCGCCCGCCGGCGCCTTCACGGCCAGCAAAAGTGAGCTCAGCGGGGCCAATGTCTTGGGTGGCAGAAGTCTGAACCCGGAAAATGCTCCAGCGTTGCGTCAGGCACTGGAAATGCTGGTCATCATGATCGCACCCATGATGCCGCATCTGGCTGACGAATGCTGGTCGACCTTGGGCGGGACAGGATTTGTCGCCGAACGGCCCTGGCCGGCCTATGATCCGTCGCTCGTCGTCGACAGCGAGATCGTGCTGCCGGTCCAGGTCAACGGCAAGAAGCGCGGCGATTTGACAATTGCCCGCGACGCGGACCAAGGTGCGGTCGAAAAAGCGGTTCTGGCTCTCGACTTCGTGCAGAAAGCGCTCGAAGGTAAGGCGCCACGCAAAGTGATCATCGTCCCGCAGAGGATCGTCAATGTCGTTGCCTGACTTAGGGAAGACAGAAGTGACGTATTTGCTGCGCCGCGCAGCGCTTTGCGGCCTGGTCGCTTCGGTTGCGCTGGTTTCAGCCTGCACGGTGCGCCCGCTCTATTCGAGCGCGCCGTTGTCGGCCGGGTCGCAAGTCGGCGCTGCCGCCGAACTCGGGTCCATCTCGGTCAAGCCGGTCAACACCCGCTACGCTCAGCAGGTCCGCAACAACCTGATCTTCGCGCTCGGCCAGGGTGCGGGGGAGCCGGCTTCACCTGCCTATTCGCTTGATCTCGGCGTTAGCGAACTTGTCGAGTCCGCTGCAATCGTGCAGGTCACAACCGATGAGGACGAGCCGACGGCGGGCACGGTGACACTGACCGCGAACTATGTGCTGACCGACGCCAAGACCGGCACGACCATCGCGACCGGCAAGCGCTCGATAGCGTCGTCCTTCGACAAGCCCCGTCAGGAGTTTGCCTCCTACCGGGCGCAAATCGACGCCGAGAACCGCGCGGCGCGCGAATTGGCGGACCTGCTGCGCCTGTCGATCGCCCAGGATCTGGTCAAGCACGGCAAGACGGTGGCGGGTTAACTTTCCGGCCTCGATCAAGACGTTCCGGTTCTCGCTCACAGCCGCTTGCTGGCGCACAAAAAAGGCCGATTGCTCGGCCTTTTTTCATGAACGCGGCGTCTTGTTTTCAGCCGATCTTCTGGCCGGTCTTAGCCCAATCAGCGAGGAACTGCTCCAGGCCCTTGTCGGTCAGCGGGTGCTTGACCAGCGCCTTCAGCGTTGCCGGCGGCGCGGTGATGACGTCGGCGCCGATCAGCGCGGCCTGCTTGACATGGTTCACGGTGCGCACCGAAGCGGTCAGGATCTCGGTCTGGAAATCATAATTATCGTAGATGGTGCGGATGTCCGAGATCAGTTCCATGCCATCCCAGCCGGTGTCGTCGATGCGGCCGACGAAGGGCGAGATGAAGGAGGCGCCGGCCTTGGCGGCGAGCAGCGCCTGGGTCGCCGAGAAGCAGAGCGTGACGTTGACCATGCGGCCGTCCGACCGGATATCCTTACAGGCTCTCAGGCCGTCGAGCGTCAGCGGCACCTTGATGCAGACATTGTCGGCGATCCTGGCCAGGATCTTGGCCTCCGCCATCATGTCCTTGTATTCGGTGGCGACGACTTCGGCAGAGACCGGGCCCTTGACGATCTCGCAGATCTCCCTGGTGACGTCGGCGATCTTGCCGCCGGATTTGAGGATCAGCGAAGGATTGGTGGTAACGCCGTCGAGCAGCCCCAGATCGTTCAGGTCGCGGATTTCATTGACATCGGCAGTGTCGACAAAAAATTTCATGGCGGGTCTCCTGAAGATTTTCATGTGCATGCCATGCACATTTGGGGTCGGCCTTTGCTCTAGACGAAAGTCGGGGCAAGGTCACGCCTCATGATCGAAGATTCGCCCTTTGTCGCAGCCGCGCCAGTGCTGGTGCCGATGCCCGCCGAGCGCCCCTACACCTATGCCGTGCCCGCCGGCATGCGCGTGGTGCCGGGCTCGATCGTGCGCGTGCCGCTTGGTCCGCGCCAGGTTGCGGGCATCGTCTGGGATGGCGCCGTCGAAAAGGTCGATGCCAAAAAACTGCGCCCGATCGAGCAGGTCTTCGACTGCCCGCCGATCGACCGCGCCATGCGCCGCTTCGTCGACTGGATCGCGCAATACACGCTGTCGCCGCCCGGCATGGTGGCGCGCATGCTGCTGCGGGCGCCGGAGGCCTTCGACCCGGAACCGTGGATCGAAGGGTTGCAACGCACCTTTGCCAAACCCGATCGGATGACGGGTGCGCGGATGCGCGTGCTGGAAACAGCCGAAGGCGGGCTTGCCTGGACGCGGTCCGGGCTGGCGCATGCGGCCGGCGTTTCGTCGACCGTCATCGACGGGCTGAAAGCGCAAGGCGTGTTCGAGACCGTCATGATCCCGCCGCGACCGGTGGTCGCAGCACCCGACCCGGGCTACGCCCAGCCTTCGCTGATGCCGGACCAGAGTGACGCGGCCGAGATGCTGCGCACCAATGCCACGGCCGGCGCATTCGGCGTCACGCTGCTCGACGGGGTGACCGGATCGGGCAAGACGGAGGTCTATTTCGAGGCGGTGGCGGCGGCGCTCGACCGTGGCAAGCAGGTGCTGATCCTGCTGCCGGAGATCGCGCTGACCCACGCCTTTCTCGAGCGCTTCCAGGAGCGGTTCGGCGCCAAGCCGGCGGAATGGCATTCGGACCTGCCGCCAAGGATGCGCGAGCGTGTCTGGCGGCAAGTGTCGGAAGGTGGCGTGCGCGTGGTTGCCGGCGCGCGTTCGGCGCTGTTTTTGCCTTTCAGGGAACTCGGGCTGATCGTCGTCGACGAGGAGCACGACCCCGCCTACAAGCAGGAAGACCGCGTCTTCTACAATGCGCGCGACATGGCGGTGGTGCGCGGCCATATCGGTGGCTTTCCGGTGGTGCTCGCCTCGGCGACGCCGTCAGTCGAGAGCCGGGTCAATGCGAGCCAAGGCCGCTATAGCAGGGCGGTGCTGTCGGCGCGCTTTGCCGAGGCGGCCCTTCCCGACCTGAAGACGATCGACATGCGCCGCGCCCCGCCGGCACGCGGCGGCTTCCTGTCGCCGGTGCTGCTTGGCCAAATGCGGCAGACGCTGGAGAAAAAGGAACAATCGCTGCTGTTCCTCAACCGGCGCGGTTATGCGCCGCTGACGCTGTGCCGGGTCTGCGGCCATCGCTTCGGCTGCCCGGTCTGCTCGGCCTGGCTGGTCGAGCATCGTTTTCGCGGCCAGCTGGTCTGCCACCATTGCGGGCACAATGAACGCCGTCCCGAGGCCTGCCCGGAATGCGGCACGCTCGATCATCTGGTCGCCTGCGGGCCGGGCGTCGAGCGCATCGCCGAAGAGGTCGTTGCGCATTTCCCCGACGCCCGAACCATCGTGCTGTCGTCCGACCTGATGGGCGGTGTGCGGCGGCTGAGGCTGGAGCTTGAAGCCATCGCCAATGGCGAGGCCGACATCGTCATCGGCACGCAGCTTGTCGCCAAGGGTCACAATTTCCCCAACATGACGCTGGTCGGCGTGGTCGACGCCGATCTCGGTCTTGCCAATGGCGATCCGCGCGCCGCCGAGCGCACCTTCCAACTGCTCAGCCAGGTGACGGGCCGCGCCGGAAGAACCGGCAAGAAAAGCCTTGGCCTGCTGCAGACCTTCCAGCCCGACCACCCGGTGATGCGGGCGATCGTCTCCGGCGACGCCGAGGCTTTTTACGAGCGCGAGATCACGGAACGTGAACGAGCGGCGCTGCCGCCTTTCGGCCGGCTCGCCGGCGTCATCGTCAGTGCGGCGACGCGGGCGGAAGCCGAAGGGCACGCCCGCGGCCTGCGGCGTGCCGCACCGCAGGCAAGCGACCTGTTCGTGCTCGGACCGGCCGAGGCGCCGCTGTCGCTGATCGGCGGCCGCCATCGCTTTCGCCTGCTGATCCAGGGCGAGCGGCGCGCTGACATGCAAGGGTTCATCCGAGCCATGCTGGCCGAGGGACCGAAGATACGGGGCTCGGTGCGTGTGCAGGTCGACATCGACCCGCAGAGCTTTTTGTGATGGGCGAAGAATTAAGCCCTTGGCCCGCCCTCGGCGAATGGGTTCAGGTACGGTACATCGAGGATGGCGAAATGCCGGACATTGGCTGTCAAGACAGACAGGCCGTTCAAACGAGCAGTCGCTGCGATCAAGACATCAGCCAAGCCCGGATTGACACCTCGTGCGATAGTTGCGTCTTCCAGTCGTCCGGCTTCTGTTGCGATTGCAACATCGACGGGGAGTATGCGCTGGTCAAATTCGATAAGTAAACTTTCGAACCAGCGGCTAATGCGTTCCACCTTCGCATGTCCGCCTGACCGCTTCAGTTTCGCGATGCCTCTTTCCACCTCTAGAATTACGATCGACGACATATGCCAGGAGCCACGCTCCCGTTGTTCAGCAATCCACTTCTGCACATGTTGAGGAATCGGAGTGCGGCCAGGTGCAAAGGCCGAGAGAAAAGACGTATCAAGCAGATAGTCGCTCAAAACTCGACTTCCCGCGATGGCGATTCGTTCCGCTCAAGCTCGATGCCACCTGGGTATTGAAGCAGGAAATCCACGAAGTCTTTTTGGCTGTTTTGCGGATAGAGCTTCCGTCCCTCATCGATCGGTACAACCATGGCTGTCGGCTTGCCGTGCTTGGTAATGACAGTAGGCTCGCCATTCGCCGCCGCCGCCACGAGCACGGAAAGGCTCGCCTTCGCTTCTCGTAGCTGCATTGTCTTCATGCGAGAACTCCTTGTGGTCTCATGTGGTCACAATATAGGAATCGCACAGGAAAAGGAACAGCCCATCATGAAAACCCTTGGCCTCATCGGCGGCATGAGCTGGGAATCGACAGCGATCTACTACCGCCTGCTCAACGAGATCGTGCGCGAGCGGCTGGGTGGGCTGCATTCGGCGAAACTGCTGCTGTGGTCGTTCGACTTCGCCGAGATCGCCGAACGGCAGCACGCTGGCGACTGGCAGGGGGCGGGCGTTCGGCTGGTCGACGCCGCGCGCAAGCTGGAAGCAGCCGGCGCCGAAGGGCTGCTGATCTGCACCAACACCATGCACAAGCTGGCCGACACGGTGCAGACGGCGGTGTCGATACCGCTCATCCACATCGCCGACGCCACCGCCGTTGCGATCAGCCAGGCCGGCGTCAAGCGGCCGGCGCTGCTGGCGACGCGCTTCACCATGGAACAGGATTTCTACAAGGGCCGGCTCACCGACAAATACGGACTTCAACCGGTGGTGCCTGATCAAGCCGGGCGGGATATGGTTCATCGCGTGATCTACGACGAACTTTGCCAGGGCATCATCAGTACCGAATCAAAGGCGGCCTACGTTGGTGAAATCGCTCGCCTGCGGCGCGACGAAAAGATCGACGGCGTCATCATGGGGTGTACCGAGATCACCATGCTGATCGGCCAGCCGGACTTCGACATTCCTGTGTTCGATACGACGCGCATCCATGCCGAGGCGGCGGTCGAATTCGCGCTGGGTTGATGCGCTTTTCCTAAAGTGCCGGCGCCATCTGGCGCATGTCTCTTCCTTCGCTAGAATGCCCGAAATTTCGAAACAGCCATTTACGAGGGGACAGTATGGAATTTGCGTTTCCATGGCCGATGAGCCAGGGCGAGTGGCTGGCGTGGTCGAGCGCTGTCGTGACGTTGCTGTTCGGCCTGCTGCTGTTCCTGGCGCCGGGGCTGGCCTTCCGCATCCTGCGGCTGCAGGTCAAGCCCGAGAAGGCGGCGGCGATCGCCGAAGGGCGTGGCAGGATGTCGGGCTTCTATCTCGGCGTCAGCCTGTGCTGCATTCTGCTGGCGCAGCCGCTGCTCTACATGGCGCTTGGCTTTTCCTGGCTGTTCACCGCGTTCGGCCGGCTGCTGTCGATGATGTCGGATGGCGCCAACACGCCTTTCAACTGGGTTTCAATTGTGGTGGAACTGGCGTTGGCGGCACTGCCGCTTGCCTTCGCCTTCGGCTTTGTGCCTTGAATCAAAGGCTAATTCGGGGCCAGTCGCTAAGCTCGGCCGCCACATGCGACAATAGTGCCTAAAACCATGCAGGACGACGCATTGCGGTCTTAAAATGCCTGTGCTAGACGGCAATCGACTTTCGGCCGGGGATAGCGGAAGCCGCGCCTCCGTGCTTGGAAAAATGCAGTAAGGTCAAAGATTTAGCCAGAGTTCTCGCTCGCGCCAATAATCTGCGGCCTGTCAGACAAGAGAAAAGACGGTCCGTGGCCCAATCGTCATCGCCAATCTCAGGTGTTGCAGAACGCTATGCGGGTTCGCTGTTCGAGCTCGCGCTGCAGGCAAACTCGGTTGCTAAGGTTGAGGCTGACCTCAACAGTTTCGCGACGATGCTCGAAGGCAGTGCCGACCTCACCCGTCTGATCAATAGCCCGGTGTTCTCCAGCGAAGACCAGGCCAGGGCCATTGCGGCGATCGCCGACAAGGCAGGGATCACCGGCCTCACCGGAAATTTCCTGCGCGTCGTCGCCCAGAACCGCCGGCTGTTCGCCATCCCTGGCATGATCAAGGCTTTCCGCCAGATCGCCGCCGAGCATCGTGGCGAGACCGCCGCTGAAGTCACCTCGGCGCATGCGCTGACGGCGGCTCAGCAAACCGAGCTGAAGGCGGCGCTGAAAAGCGTTGCCGGCAAGGATGTCGCGATCACCGTGACCGTCGATCCGTCGCTGCTCGGCGGGCTGGTGGTCAAGATAGGCTCGCGCCAGATCGATACGTCGCTCAAAACCAAACTCAATTCGCTCAAGCTTGCACTGAAAGAGGTCGGCTGATGGACATCCGCGCCGCGGAAATTTCCGCAATTCTGAAAGACCAGATCAAGAATTTCGGCAAGGAGGCCGAGGTCTCCGAAGTCGGCCAGGTTCTGTCCGTCGGTGACGGCATCGCCCGCGTCTATGGCCTCGACAATGTCCAGGCCGGCGAGATGGTCGAGTTCCCCGGCGGCATCCGCGGCATGGCGCTCAACCTCGAAGCCGACAATGTCGGCGTCGTCATCTTCGGCGCCGACCGCGACATCAAGGAAGGCGACATCGTCAAGCGCACCGGCGCCATCGTCGATACGCCTGTCGGCATGGGCCTGCTCGGCCGCGTCGTCGACGCGCTCGGCAACCCGATCGACGGCAAGGGCCCGATCAAGGCGACCGAGCGCAAGCGCGTCGACGTCAAGGCGCCCGGCATCATTCCACGCAAATCGGTGAACGAGCCGATGTCGACCGGCCTCAAGGCCATTGATGCGCTGATCCCGGTCGGCCGCGGCCAGCGCGAGCTGGTCATCGGCGATCGCCAGACCGGCAAGACCGCGATCATCCTCGACACGATGCTCAACCAGAAATCGGTGCACGATCACGGGCCGGAGAAGGAAAAGCTCTACTGCGTCTACGTCGCCGTCGGCCAGAAGCGCTCGACCGTCGCGCAGTTCGTGAAAGTTCTCGAAGAGCGCGGCGCGCTCGACTATTCGATCATCGTCGCCGCCACCGCTTCCGATCCGGCGCCGATGCAGTTCCTGGCGCCGTTCACCGCCTGCACCATGGGCGAATATTTCCGCGACAACGGCATGCATGCGCTGATCAGCTATGACGATCTGTCGAAGCAGGCCGTCGCCTACCGCCAGATGTCGCTGCTGCTGCGCCGCCCGCCTGGTCGCGAAGCCTATCCGGGCGACGTCTTCTACCTGCACTCGCGCCTTCTGGAGCGGGCCGCCAAGCTCAATGACGACAATGGCGGCGGCTCGCTGACGGCGTTGCCGATCATCGAGACCCAGGCCAACGACGTGTCAGCCTACATCCCGACCAACGTCATCTCGATCACCGACGGCCAGATCTTCCTGGAAACCAATCTGTTCTTCCAGGGCGTCCGCCCGGCAGTCAATGTCGGCCTGTCGGTGTCGCGCGTCGGCTCCTCGGCGCAGATCAAGGCGATGAAGCAGGTCGCCGGCTCGATCAAGGGCGAGCTCGCGCAGTACCGCGAAATGGCGGCCTTCGCTCAGTTCGGCTCCGACCTCGACGCCGCCACGCAGCGCCTGCTCAACCGCGGTGCGCGCCTGACCGAACTCCTGAAGCAGCCGCAATTCTCGCCGCTCAAGGTCGAGGAACAGGTCGCGGTGATCTTCGCCGGCGTCAACGGCTATCTCGACAAGCTGGCGATCGACCAGGTCAGCAAGTTCGAGCATGGCTTGCTCAGCCACATGCGCTCGGCCGGCAAGGAGGTGCTCGACGGCATCCGCAAGGAGAAGGCGCTGTCGGACGATCTACGCGCCAAGCTGAAGGCGGAGATCGACACCTTCGCCAAGACCTTCGCTTGAACGAAGCCGGACGGACGGGATCAGGTTTGAAGCATGCCTTCATTAAAAGACCTTCGTAACCGTATCGCCTCGGTCAAGGCGACGCAGAAGATCACCAAGGCGATGCAGATGGTCGCCGCGGCGAAGCTGCGCCGCGCGCAAGAGGCGGCGGAAGCCGCGCGCCCCTATTCGGAGCGCATGGGCGCGGTGCTGGCCAACATCACCCAGGCGATCGGCGGCGGCGGCGAGGCCCCGGCGCTGATGACCGGCACCGGCAAGGACGACGTGCATCTGCTCGTCGTCTGCACTGCCGAGCGTGGTCTGTGCGGCGGCTTCAATTCGCAGATCGCACGCTTTGCCCGCGACCACATCCGCAAGCTTCTGGCCAACGGCAAGAAGGTCAAGATCATCTGCGTCGGCAAAAAAGGGTTCGACATCCTGCGCCGCGACTACGCGGAGCTGATCATCGAGCGCGTAGACCTGCGCGAAGTGAAGACGCTCGGCTTCGTCAATGCCGATGCCATTGCCAAGAAAGTCATCCAGCTCTTCAACGAGGGCGGCTTCGACATCTGCACGCTGTTCTATTCGCAGTTCAAGTCGGTGATCAGCCAAGTCCCGACGACCCAGCAGATCATCCCGGCAGGTGTGGCTTCGGCTGCCGCCGAGACGACGGACGGCGGCAATGCCGTCTATGAATACGAGCCGGAGCCGGGCGAAATCCTCTCCGACCTCATCCCGCGCAACATCTCCGTGCAGGTCTTCCGTGCGCTGCTCGAAAATGCGGCCGGCGAGATGGGTGCCAAGATGAGCGCCATGGATAATGCGACACGCAACGCCGGCGACATGATCAACAAGTTGTCGATCACCTACAACCGCCAGCGGCAGGCGCAGATCACCAAGGAATTGATCGAAATCATTTCGGGCGCCGAGGCGCTCTAGGCGTGCTCCCACGAAGGTCTGTGACCTTCAAGCGGATCGCGTGAGAAACAAAGAGACGAAAAGGGTAAAGACGATGGCGAAAGCAGCGACCCCGAAGACGGCGGCCCCGAAGACCGCCGCGAAGGCGGCAGCACCGGCAAAGGCTCCGGCAGCGGCAGCAAAGGCCGCTCCGGCCAAGAAGGCGGCAGCGCCTGCCAAGGCTGTTGCGGCGAAGGCGCCGACCGTGGCCATCAAGAAGACCGGCTTGGCGGGCAAGGTTCGCCAGGTCATCGGCGCCGTTGTTGACGTGCAGTTCGGCGAACATCTGCCGGCGATCCTGAACGCGCTGGAAACGTCCAATGTCGGCAATCGCCTCGTGCTCGAGGTGGCCCAGCATCTCGGCGAGAACACCGTGCGCTGCATCGCCATGGACTCGACTGAAGGTCTGGTTCGCGGCCAGGACGTCTATGACACAGGCGCGCCGATCACCGTGCCGGTCGGCCCGGGCATGCTCGGCCGCATCATCAACGTCATCGGCGAGCCGGTCGACGAGGCAGGCCCGGTCGACGGCATCGAGATGCGCTCCATCCACCAGCCGGCCCCGACCTATGTCGAGCAGTCGACGGAAGCGCAGATCCTGGTCACCGGCATCAAGGTTCTCGACCTGCTTGCGCCTTATGCCCGCGGCGGCAAGATCGGCCTGTTCGGCGGCGCCGGCGTTGGCAAGACGGTGCTGATCCAGGAACTGATCAACAACGTCGCCAAGGCGCATGGCGGCTTCTCGGTGTTCGCCGGCGTCGGTGAGCGCACCCGCGAAGGAAACGACCTCTACCATGAGTTCATCGAGTCCGGCGTCAACAAGAAGGGCGGCGGCGAAGGCTCAAAAGCGGCGCTCGTCTATGGCCAGATGAACGAGCCGCCGGGCGCGCGCGCCCGCGTCGGTCTGACCGGTCTGACGGTCGCCGAATATTTCCGCGACCAGGGCCAGGACGTGCTGTTCTTTGTCGACAACATCTTCCGCTTCACGCAAGCGGGTTCGGAAGTGTCGGCGCTGCTCGGACGTATTCCTTCGGCCGTGGGCTACCAGCCGACGCTGGCCACCGACATGGGCGCGCTGCAGGAACGCATCACGACGA
Source organism: Mesorhizobium sp. M6A.T.Ce.TU.016.01.1.1 (assembly GCF_003997065.1). Classification (NCBI taxonomy): domain Bacteria; kingdom Pseudomonadati; phylum Pseudomonadota; class Alphaproteobacteria; order Hyphomicrobiales; family Phyllobacteriaceae; genus Mesorhizobium; species Mesorhizobium sp. M6A.T.Ce.TU.016.01.1.1. The sequence goes on from NZ_RZTJ01000001.1 coordinate 189,903, forward strand.
CGACCAAGGGCTCGATCACCTCCGTGCAGGCGATCTACGTGCCGGCCGACGATCTGACCGACCCGGCGCCGGCGACCTCTTTCGCCCACCTCGACGCGACGACCGTGCTCAACCGCGCAATCTCGGAAAAGGGCATCTACCCGGCCGTCGATCCGCTCGATTCGACCTCGCGCATGCTCGACCCGATGGTCGTTGGCGAAGAGCATTACCAGGTCGCCCGCCAGGTGCAGTCGATCCTTCAGCGCTACAAGTCGCTGCAGGACATCATCGCCATCCTGGGCATGGACGAGCTGTCGGAAGAGGACAAGCAGACGGTGGCCCGCGCCCGCAAGATCGAGCGCTTCCTGTCGCAGCCCTTCTTCGTCGCCGAAGTGTTCACCGGCGCGCCGGGCAAGCTGGTCGATCTCGCCGACACCATCAAGGGCTTCAAGGGCCTCTGCAACGGCGACTACGACCATCTGCCGGAAGCCGCCTTTTACATGGTCGGCGGCATCGAGGAAGCGGTCGAGAAGGCACAGCGCCTGGCGGCTGAAGCGGCGTAATCAAGGCAATAGGGAGTAGTCAGTAGTCGGTAGTGAATAGCAGCTGGGTGATCGGGACAATTGTCCTCTCCCTACCCCTACTCACTATTCCCTACTCACTAAATTGACATGGCTGAAGCTTTCAAATTCGAACTGGTCTCGCCGGAGCGCCTGCTGGTTTCCGAGCAGGTCGAATCCGTCGTCATTCCGGGCGCCGAAGGCGAAATGACTGTCATGGCGCATCACGCGCCGGTCATGACCACGATCAAGCCGGGTGTCGTCACGGTGAAGACCGCCGCCGGAAAGGAAGAACGCTACGTCGTGTTCGGCGGCTTTGCCGACATCGTTCCGGCTGGCTGCACGTTGCTGGCAGAATCGGCGGTAGCCGTCGGCGACATCGACCGCGCCGACCTTGCCCGCCGCATCCAGGAAGCCAGGGAAGACGCCGCCGACGCTAAGGACGATCAGACCCGTACCAAGGCCGAGCAGTTCCTTAGCCAGCTCACCACACTTGAGAGCGCCATCCTGCCGGCCTAAAGGCTGGGCTATCCCTCGTCATTCAGGGCGAAGCGGAGCGTAGGTCCTGGGATTTATGCTACGACATCGGCCAAGAGTAGGACGGCCCAGGATAAAGCTTCCGTCGCGTTCCTTCGCGCCCCCCTCTGTCCTGCCGGACATCTCCCCCACGGGTGGGGAGATCGGCCGTCACGGCGGCTTTCGCAAATCTCCGACGTTGCTGAACTGGCGCCGGCATCAGAGCTGCCAATCTCCCCCCTTGTGGGGGAGATGTCCGGCAGGACAGAGGGGGGCGCTGTCCCGCCGACCTCCGCAATCCGATCCTAGCCAGCGCTAGGCCCCCTAGGTTCATTCGCTCCGTATGCCGAGTGCGGCGAGGGCGAAGGCCACACCACCCTGCCGCAGGCGCTCGAGATGGGCGGCAGCGAGGTCGATCAGCGTCAGGCGCTCTGCGCCGCCTTTGGCGAAGCCGGCCAGGTCGAACACCGCCGCCACCGCTTCGCCAGCCGATAGCTGTCGAGTGCCAAGTGCGGCCAGGGCAAGGTCGAGCGGATCGGTGAAATGATTTTCCGGCAGGGATTTGCCGCGCGCCTCGCAGGCGGCGATCCAGGCGGCCACCACCAGCATCAGATGCGCGGGCGGGGCACCGGCACTCAGCCGCTCCATGGCCGAGGCAACGATGCGCTGCGGCAGTTTCTGGCTGCCGTCATTGGCGATCTGCGCCGTCCGGTGGGCAAGCGCGGTGTTCGAATAGCGCTTAGCGAGTTGAGCCGTGTAGTCGGTCGTGTCTAGCCCGGCGTCCTGCGGCAGCGTCGGGATGGCCTCGGCCCATAATCCGTCGACGAATTGCCGGATCGCCAGATCGGCAAAGGCGCGGTCGACCGTCTCATATCCGCTGAGCAGGCCGAGATAGGCGATGGCCGAATGCGAGCCGTTGAGCAGGCGCAGCTTCATGTCCTCGAACGGCCCGACATCACCGACCATGGTGACGCCGAACTTTTCCCAGGCCGGCCTGCCCGCCGGGAAATCGTCTTCGACCACCCATTGGCAGAACGGCTCGGTCATCACCGGCCACGCGTCTTCGACGCCGAGCTGGCCTGATATCCTTGTCCGGTCGGCATCGGTGGTCGCCGGCACGATGCGATCGACCATGCTCGATGGAAACGCCACCTCGTCGGCGATATGGCGGGCGAGATCGGCATCGCCTGAAGTGGCGAGCCTGGCATCGCCTGAAGTGGCGAGCCTGGCATCGCCTGAAGTGGCGAGCCTGGTACCGCGTAGCGCGGCGAATTCGACCAGCAGCCTGTGCAGCGTGGCGCCATTGGCCGGGAGATTGTCGCAGCAGAGCACGGTGAATGGCCGGATGCCGGCGGCACGGCGGCGCGAAAGCGATTCGGTCAGGAAACCATGCGCCGTTCGCGGCATTTGCGGGTTCGCCAAATCATGGACGATGTCGGGATGGGCTGTGTCCAGTCCGCCACCCGCCGCCCTGAGATAGGCTTTCTCGGTGATCGTCAGCGTGACGATCGAGGTGCGCGGATCGGTCAGCGCGGCCAGCACCGCGCCCGGATCTTCCGGGGCCACCAGCATCGACAGGATCGAGCCGACGACGCGCAGGCTTTCACTGTCGCTGCTTCTGACCGCCAGCGTGTAGACCCCGTCCTGCGGCGCCAGCGCGTCGCGTGTGTCGGCGCTGCGCAGCGAGACGCCGACAATGCCCCAATCCGTCTCTCCCGTCGCCAGGCAGTCGTCGACATAGGCTGCCTGATGAGCGCGGTGGAACGCGCCGACGCCGAGATGGACGATGCCTGGCACGATCTCGTCGCGATCATATCCAGGGATCGCGGCCAGAGCCGGCAATGCCTGCAGCGTGCTGTTGGAAAGGCGTCTGTTGGTCATGGTGCGGCGATCGTCCGGAGGCGTGGCTGGCAGCGGCGTAACATCCGTTTCCATCCTGCACAATGGGTCACCGCCATCAAGTCATCATATAACAACCCGATTTTTGTATGTTGACATTACTTCTTTCCGATCCTACCGATTGCCGTATTGGGAGGATTGATGTGGCCGTGCTGACGCATCCGGATTTGCTGTTTCCATCGGAGACGCGTCCGCTTTCGCTTGCCCGCGATCTTTACGCCGGCGTGAAGAACCTGCCGATCGTCAGCCCGCATGGTCACACCGATCCGCGCTGGTATGCGCTCAACGAGGCGTTTGCCGATCCGGCGCAATTGCTTGTTGTGCCGGACCACTACATCTTCCGCATGCTGTTCAGCCAGGGCGTCCGCCTCGAGGACCTCGGCGTGCCAACGCTCGACGGCTCACCGGTGGAGACCGACGGCAGGACGATCTGGCGGCGCTTCGCCGAGCACTATCATCTGTTCCGCGGCACGCCGACGCGGCTGTGGTTCGACCATGTGCTTGCCCATCTGTTCGGCATCGAAGAGCCGCTGACGGCCGCAACCGCCGACCGCCATTACGACACGATCGCGACCTTGCTGCAGTGGGAGAATTTTCGCCCGCGAGCGCTGTTCGAGCGCTTCAACATTGAGGTCATCGCGACGACCGAAGGCGCGCTCGACGATCTCAAATGGCACCAGATGATCCGCGACAGCGGCTGGGATGGGCGCGTCGTCACCGCCTATCGGCCGGACGCGGTCGTCGATCCCGATTTCGAAGGGTTTTCGGCCAATCTCGACCAGCTCGGAGAAATCACCGGCTGCGACACCGGCACCTGGGCCGGCTATCTCGATGCGCATCGCCAACGGCGTGCCTTCTTCAAAAGTTTCGGCGCGACCGCGTCGGATCACGGCCATCCGACGGCGGAGACCGCCAATCTGTCGGATGCCGCCGCGCAGGAGCTGTTCAACCGCATCCGCCGGGGCTCGGATGACGAGCGCGAGCGAAAACTGTTTCGTGCCCAGATGCTGACCGAGATGGCCAAGATGAGCCGCGACGATGGGCTTGTCTTGCAAATCCATCCCGGCTCCTTTCGCAATCACTCGCCTGCCGTCTTCCAGAAGTTCGGCAGGGACAAGGGTTTCGATATCCCGACCCGAACCGACTATGTGACGGCGCTGAAGCCGCTGCTCGACTGCGTCGGGCTGGAGCGCGACCTTACCATCATCCTCTTCACGCTGGACGAGACCAGCTATGCGCGCGAACTGGCGCCGCTCGCCGGCGTCTACCCGGCGCTGAAACTCGGGCCGGCCTGGTGGTTCCACGACAGCCCGGAGGGCATGCGCCGGTTCCGCGAGATGACGACCGAGACGGCCGGCTTCTACAACACCGTCGGCTTCAACGACGATACCCGCGCTTTTCCATCCATCCCGGCTCGCCACGATGTGGCGCGTCGGGTCGATTGCGCCTTTCTTGCGCGTCTCGTCGCCGAGCACCGACTCCGCGAGGACGAGGCGCACGAGTTGGCGCAGTATCTGGCCTATACGCTCGCGAAAAAGGCGTACCGGCTCTAATGGCGCTTGCCGCCATCGTTCAAACGGGAGGAAACCAATGCTGCATTTTTCTAGACTGGCGGGAGCTACGCTGCTTGCCGCCGCACTGATGGCTGGAACGGCAAGCGCCCAGACGGTTCTGCGCTCGTCCGACACGCATCCGGACGGCTATCCGACGGTCGAGGCGGTCAAATATTTCGGCGAGCTTGTGAAGGAGCGGACGGCCGGCCGCTATACGGTCGAGCTTTATCATTCCGCGCAGCTCGGCGAGGAAAAGGACACGATCGAGCAGGTGCGCTCCGGCGTGATCGACCTCAACCGCGTCTCGATGGCGCCGTTCAACGGGCTTATTCCCGAAACCACCGTGCCTTCGCTGCCCTACATCTTCCGCTCGGAAGACCATATGCACAAGGTCATTGACGGAGCGGTCGGCGACCAGATCGCGGCGGCGTTCGAACAGGTCGGGCTGGTGCTGCTTGCCTTCTATGACGGCGGCGCGCGCTCCTTCTACAATTCGAAGAAGCCGATCAACTCTGTAGCCGATCTGGCCGGCATGAAGTTCCGCGTCATCCAGTCCGACATCTTCGTCGACATGGTGGCGGCACTCGGCGCCAACGCGACGCCGATGCCGTATGGCGAGGTATATTCGGCGATCGAGACCGGGGTCATTGACGGCGCGGAGAACAATTTTCCGAGCTACGATACCGCCAAGCATGCGGAAGTGGCCAAGTTCTATTCGCTCGACGAGCACACGATGGTGCCGGAAGCCTTCGTCATGGCGAAGTCGAGTTGGGACAAGCTGACGCCGGAAGACCAGGCGATCTTCAAGGCGGCCGCCAAGGAAAGCGTCGCCAAGCAGCGTGAGCTGTGGGCCGCCAAGGTCAAGGAATCGCGTGCCAAGGTCGAGGCGGCCGGTTCGCAGATCACGACGCCGGACAAGCAGCCCTTCATCGACGCGATGGGCCCGGTCTACGAGAAGCACGTCAAGGACGACAAGCTGAAGGCCATGGTCGAGGCCATCAAGGCCGCGCAGTGATCAAGCGGCGGCGCGGGCATTCCGCGCCGCCATCCTCTTGCGGAGAGAACCGGTGACCTTCAGCCCAGAACAGAGACCGCCCCTTGCCGGCATCGCGCGCGTGATGTCGCGCGTCAGCACGGCGGCGCTGTGGATCGCCGGCATCGGGCTGGTGCTGATGACCGCCTTCGTCGCCTGGCAGGTGTTCGGCCGCTATGTTCTGAACCGCTCGCCGAGCTGGACCGAGCAGGGCTCGGTGATGCTGATGAGCTGGTTCATTTTCCTCGGCGCCGCCGTCGGCGTGCGCGAGAACTATCACCTCGGCTTCGACGTCCTGCTCTACGTGCTGCCGAAAGGCGGCAAGCGTTGGCTGAGGATGATCTCGGACCTCGTCGCGCTCGCCTTCGGCATCGGCATGATCTGGTATGGCAGCCAGCTGGTCGCCTTGACCTGGGGCGCCACCTTGCCGTCGCTCGGCATATCAGGGGGCTGGGACTACGTCCCGCTTGTCGCGGGAGGCGCGCTCATCGTGCTTTTCACGCTGGAGCGGATCGTGCTTCGCCTCTCCGGTGCGCCGATCGACGATGCGCTCGATGAGCTGCCGCCGGCGGAAGTCGCAGCCGAACTCGACACAGCGAACGTGAAGGTCTGACGCCATGGAACTCTGGATACTCTTCGGCGTCTTCACCGTTCTGATGCTTATCGGCACGCCGATCGCCTTCTGCCTCGGCGTCGCAAGCTTTGCCACCGTCCTCTACATGGGCCTGCCGCCGCTCATCGTGTTCCAGCGCCTGAATTCCGGCATGAGCGTCTTTTCGCTGCTGGCCATTCCGTTTTTCATCTACGCCGGCGACTTGATGGTGCGCGGCGGCATCGCCAGCAAGATCGTCGCCTTCGCCGGCTCGCTCGTCGGCCACATGCGTGGCGGTCTCGGGCAGGTCAACATCGCGACCGCTACACTGTTCGGCGGCATTTCGGGCTCCGCGGTGGCGGAGGCGGCAGCGGTAGGCGGCTTGATGATCCCGCAGATGAAGGCGCGTGGATATGGAGCGGACTACGCCGTCAACGTCACGTCGATGGCGGCGCTGATCGCGCTGCTCCTGCCGCCGTCGCACAACATGATTATCTACTCGATCTCGGCAGGCGGAAAGATCTCGATCGCCGACCTGTTCACGGCCGGCATCATCCCGGGCCTGCTTTTGGCCCTGGCACTGATGGTCACCGCCTATTTCGTGGCGCGCTCCCGCGGCTATCCGACCGAGCCGTTTCCGGGTTTCGCCGCCGTCGCGCATCTCTTCGCCGTCGCGGTGCCCGGCCTGCTGCTGATCGCGATCATCTTCGGCGGCGTGCGATCGGGTATTTTCACGGCCACCGAGAGTTCCTGCATCGCAGTCATCTATGCGTTGCTCGTGACTGTCTTGGTTTACCGGCAGATGACTTGGGAAGGTTTCGTTCATGCCACCCATGGCGCCGTGCGCACCACCGCCATGGTGCTGCTCATCATCGGCATGGCGGCGGCGTTCTCGTGGTTGATGGCCTTCCTGAAAGTGCCGGCGGCGCTCATAGCCTCGATGAACGCGATCTCGGAAGATCCGCTGGTCGTGCTTCTCCTGCTCAACCTCTTGATGCTGTTTCTCGGCACGTTCATGGACATGGGGCCGACGATCATCATCTGCACGCCGATCTTCCTGCCCGTGGCACAGGCCTACGGCGTCGATCCGGTGCATTTCGGCGTCATCATGATCCTCAACTTCGGCATCGGGCTGAACACGCCGCCGGTGGGCGCGGTGCAGTTCGTGGCGTGCGCGGTGGGCAAAATATCCGTCTGGGAAGCGATGCGCTCGATCTGGCCATTCTATGGGGCAGGCCTCGTGGTGCTGGGGCTCGTCACTTACATTCCGGCCATCTCGCTATGGCTGCCGAGCGTCTTCAAATAGGGGTTGGCAATGGCATCGGATACGGCGATCAGCCTGAAGGTCGAACGCAAGCCCAAGCTGTCGGAGACCGTGGTCGCGGCGATCCGCAAGCAGTTGCAGGCGGGCGAGATCCAGCCAAGCCAAAAGCTGCCGACCGAGGGTCAGCTGACCGAAACCTTCGGGGTCAGCCGCACCGTCATCCGCGAAGCGCTGGCCAAGCTCGCTGCCGACGGTCTGGTTGAGCCGCGCCAGGGCGCCGGTGTCTTCGTCACCGAGCATATATCGACGATGTTCGGCGCGCTGGCCGCGGACATGGGCAGCAAGGATTCGATCGCGCTCAACGTGCTCGAAGTGCGCCTGGCGATCGAGATCGAATCCGCCGGGCTCGCCGCTATCCGTCGCAATGCCGCGCAGGAAGCGGCGATCCAGGAGGCGTTCTTCGAGTTCGAGAGGCTGCTCTTGAACAGCGAGCCGACGGGTCCGGCCGACCTTGCCTTCCACCGCGCGATCGCCAGCGCCACCAACAACCCGTTCTATGTCGAGATGCTCGACGTGCTCGGCCGGCGCGCCATTCCTTGCGACGTGACGTCACCGTGGTCCACCGAGCTCGCCCAATCCGACGTCTACCAGCGGGGACTGCAAGGCGAGCATCTGGTGATCCTGAATGCCATTACGACAGGCGATGCCGAGTCCGCGCGCGAAGCCATGCGCGCGCATCTCACCGCTAGCCAGCAGCGCTATCGTGAGCGGCTGCACGCACGTCAAAGTTTTTATGCTGAGTCGGTTAAGGCCGCGGCAACCGAATGACCAATGAGGCAGCCCAATGGGACAGCAATGAATCACACTGACAATCACACGGACTTCACCTCGCGCTTCGCCATCGACCCTGTTACCGCCGCGGCGATGGGGACGGACGAGCTTCGTCACAATTTCCTGATCGAAGGCCTGTTCCAGTTAGGCCGCATCGGCCTGACCTACACGCATTACGACCGCATGATCGTCGGCGGCGCCATGCCCGCGGGCACGCCGCTGCCGCTGGAGGCGATCAAGCCGACCGGGACCAAGAACTTTCTCGATCGCCGCGAAATGATCGCCGTCAACATAGGCGGCGCCGGCATGGTGAAGGCGAGCGGCCAATCCTACGAGCTGCAGCCGCGCGACATGCTGTATCTCGGCATGGGCGCCAATGAGGTGTCGTTCGCCTCAGTCAATCCGGCCGAGCCGGCCAAGTTCTATCTACTCAGCGCGCCGGCGCATCAGAGCCATCCCAGCCAGCTGATCCGCATCGGCGATGCCAAGCGGCTCGACCTCGGCAGCCAGGCGACCTGCAACGAGCGCTCGATCTTCCAGTTCATCCATGCCGGAGGCGTGAAGACCTGCCAGCTCGTCGTCGGCATGACCCAGCTTGCGTCAGGCTCGGTCTGGAACACCATGCCGTGCCATGTGCATGACCGACGCATGGAGGCCTACCTCTATTTCGACCTACCGGAAGCGGCGCGCGTGTTCCATTTCATGGGCGAACCGGACGAGACCCGCCACCTCGTCATGCGCAATGAAGAAGCGGTGCTGTCGCCGGGATGGTCGATCCATTCGGGCGCCGGCACCTCCAACTACGCCTTCATCTGGGCGATGGCCGGCGACAATGTCGACTATACCGATGTCGATCCGGTAGCGATGGAAGAGCTGCGGTGAGCGACCTCTCGGCTTTCAGCCTCGCCGGCAAGCGCATCCTTGTCACCGGCGCCAATACCGGCATCGGTCAAGGCATCGCCCTGTCGATCGCGCGCGCCGGTGGTGCTGTGGTCGGCGTCGGCCGTTCGGCGATGGACGAGACGGCGGAAAAGGTCGCGGCGGTGGGCGGACGCTTCGAGGCGGAACGCTGCGATCTTGCCGATCATGCCGCCGCCCAGGCGATGCTCGATCGCGTCTGGGACGAAACCGGGCCGCTCGATGGGCTGGTCAACAATGCCGGCATCATTCGGCGCGCCGACGCCGTCGATCTGACGGAAGCCGATTGGGACGACGTCACGGACGTCAATCTGAAGACGGTCTTTTTTCTCGGCCAGAGCTTTGCCCGGCGCGTGCTTGCCGATCCGGGGCGGCGCGGCAAGATCGTCAACATCGCGTCGATGCTCAGCTTTCAGGGCGGCATCCGCGTCGCCTCCTATACCGCCTCGAAACACGGCGTGCTCGGCATCACCCGATTGCTCGCCTGCGAATGGGCGTCGAAAGGCATCAACGTCAACGGCATTGCGCCCGGCTATATCGAAACCAACAACACCGAGGCGCTGCGTGCCGATCCAGACCGCAGCGCCGCCATTCTGGCGCGCATTCCGGCCGGGCGCTGGGGCGGTCCGGAAGACATCGGCGACGCGGCTGTCTTCCTGCTGGCGCCGGCGTCCAACTATATGCATGGCGCGGTGGTGCCGGTGGACGGCGGCTGGCTGGCGCGATGAGGAGGATTTGGCGATGACCGGAACGAAGATCTTCTCGCACGCCGGCGAGGGCGCATGGACGCCGACGCCGGACGGCAATCGCAGGCGTGTGCTGCTGCACACGGACGAACTGATGATGGTCGAGTTCGGGTTCGACAAGGACGGTGTCGGCGCGCTGCATTCGCACCCGCATGTCCAGGCGAGCTACGTCGCCGAAGGCCGCTTCGAGGTCACCATCGACGGCAGGACCGAGATCCTGGAGACGGGAAGCAGCTTCATTGTCCCTTCCAACCTGGTTCATGGCGTCAGGGCGCTCGAGGCCGGGCGCCTGGTCGACAGCTTTACGCCGCACCGCGCCGATTTTATCGACTGAAGCCGCGCGAAGGCAGGTCATCGCGGCGTGTGTCCGGCCGAGGGGGCAGGCGCTTCCAGCATACCCCGCAAACGAAAAGCCCGCGCCTCCGGAGAGACGCGGGCGTGTTGCCTGGGCGCTTGTGGCGCCGCGGTACTCAAAACATCACCGCAGAACCTGAACCTGCCGAATTATGATGAAGATAGGATTAACCGGCCAGAGCCAACGCGATATTCACAGCCAAAGCGAATAGGGGCTGGAATCACGATCCCATATCCGCCAATGAGGGAGATATTCTTTCAGTTGGCGCCGACGGAGACAGGGCTTGAAGGGGGATCAAGTGTTCGAAACCGCGGTCAAGGCAGTCACCTGGAGATTCGTCGGGGAGCTTCGGCAGGTCACGTCGCCGCTGCTCCTGACCGTTCCCACCTTGCCTTTTCAGGCGGCGCCGATTGTAGAAATTCCCTGATGCAGGTATCGACGGCGAGCGTCCCGGCGGAGGATCCCAAGCGGCGCGTCCTGAAGGACGTGTTCGGCTTCGACGATTTTCGTCCCGGCCAGGACGCTGTGACGGAGGCGCTGCTGGCCGGGCGTCATGTGCTGGCTGTGATGCCGACCGGCGCTGGCAAATCGCTCTGCTACCAGGTCCCGGCGCTGGTCCTGGGCGGGCTCACCATTGTCGTTTCGCCCCTGGTGGCGCTGATGCAGGACCAGGTCGCCGCATTGCGTCTTGCCGGCGTGGCCGCCGATACGATCAATTCCTCGCTTGACCGCGATGCCAATGTCGCCGCATGGCGCCGCGTTGCGGCGGGCCAGACGCGCCTGCTCTATCTTGCGCCGGAACGGCTCATGACCGCGCGGATGCTCGAGGCGCTCGCCAGGCTCGATATCCGGCTGATCGCCGTCGACGAGGCGCATTGCATCTCCCAGTGGGGCCCGGCGTTCCGGCGCGAATATGAAGAGTTGTCGCGGCTGCGCGACATTTTCCCTGGCGTGCCGATCATTGCGCTGACGGCGACGGCGGACGAGGCGACGCGCACCGACATCGCCGCGCAGCTGTTCGCCGGGCGTGTCGAAAGCCTGGTGCTGGGGTTCGACCGGCCGAACATCAAGCTTGGCATCGAGGCCAAGCAGGACAGCAAGCGCCAATTGCTGAGCTTCGTAGAGCGTCATGCCGGCCGCAGCGGGATCGTCTATTGCCTGTCGCGCAAGAAGACCGAGGAGATGGCGGCGTTCCTCGAGAAGAACGGCGTGCGTGCCCTGGCCTATCATGCCGGCATGAGCAAGGACGCGCGTGAAGCAAATCAAAACGCTTTCATGACCTTGTCCGGCGTCGTGATGGTGGCGACCATCGCCTTCGGCATGGGCATCGACAAGCCTGACGTCGCCTATGTCTTCCATACCGATCTGCCGGGCAGCCTCGAAGCCTATTATCAGGAAATTGGGCGCGCGGGCCGCGACGGGCGGGCTGCCGAGGCACATATGCTCTTCGGTCTCGGCGATATCCGCATGCGCCGGCTTTTCATCGAAGACGAGGATGCGCCGGCGGAGCATAAAAGACGCGCGCATGGCCGCCTCGACACGCTGATCGGTTATTGCGAGACGGCGCAGTGTCGCCGCCAGATCCTGCTTGGCTACTTCGGCGAAACAGCAGTGCCTTGCGGCAATTGCGACAATTGCCTTGACCAGACGCCGCATGCGGATGGCGAGGCGGAGGCACGGATCATCCTCGCGGCCATCGCCCAGACCGGCGAGCGCTTTGGTGCTGCCCATGTCGCCGATGTTTTGATCGGCCACGAAACCGAGAAGGTCCTGGCCAGGAACCACCACAGGCTTGCCAGCTTCGGGACCGGTGTGGCGCACAAGAAGGATGTGTGGCTGTCGCTGGTCCGCCAGCTTGTCGCGGGAGGGTTTCTGACATTGGACTCAGGCGGCCATGGCGGCCTCGCCATCGCCGAAAAGGGCCGTGAGCTGGCCCGTGGCGATGTCCCGTTCCGGTATCGCGTAGAGGTGCGGAGCCGCGCTCTGCGTGGCAAGACACGTCCCGATGCTGCCGCGGGCACGGAAGGGCTGGATTCCGCGCTGTTGGCCACGCTCAAGGCGGTGCGGCTGCGTCTTGCCCGGGAGCGCCAGGTGCCGGCCTTCGTGATCTTCTCCGATCGCACACTGATCGACATGGCCGAACGCTGCCCGCGCGACCTCGACGCCTTCGCCGCAGTCAACGGTGTCGGCGCCGCGAAGCTTAGGGAATTCGGTCAGATTTTTCTGAGCGCGATCGCCGCGCACCAATCCGGGGCATCGGGCTGAGGTTATCCATTACGCTGACGATGGACCGCGCGGGATGAAGAGTCCTGCATCGGCGCCATAGCCCACGAAACCACCTGTCGGGCATCAGTTCCTACCGAGCTCGCCTGTCCAACGATCTCGCCCTGCCCAGTACGGGCAGTTCGGGCAAGTGCCGCCTTCCGGGTAGTCGATTCCTTCCTCGTGCGGACAGCCGAGAATTCCGTCCACCATCGCTACGGAATGCACCCCATGCCCGCGCAAGAGCCCGGCGATCTCGGCGAAGACCGTATCGTTCCTCCGTACGTCGCTGGTTTCGTCAAACCAGCGACGCAGGATCGTCGCCTCGGATTGAGGGGCGGGGACGATACCCACCGCCACCTTCGTGGCGCGGAGGCCATCGGGGCCATAGAAGGCGATGGTGCCGACCGGATAACTGCGCACGCCCAGCTTGGCCTTCTTGGCGATCCATTTCCTTGCCCGCTGGTCCGGTTTCATGGTTGCTGCTCTCGCGTGAATCGGCAGAATATCGCTACCCGCGTATGAGATAAATCAGCAACGCAAGGGTGGATCAAGGCCGTGGCCAAGAGGAAACAATGGGTCATCGCGCCGCGTGCCGGAAGGCTGGCCGTGGCCGACGAGCGGGAAAAACAAGCGATCGTAGCGACCTGCGAGACGTTCATCCGTGACGTCCTGAAACCTCGGTTCCTGCCCGAGATCCGACCGACCGAATGGAATTACGTGATTGATATCCGCGGCTCCTGGGCAGCTGGTCGATACCGCTTCATCCAGCGCTACCGGTCGGGCATGGAACACAATCGCGGCGAGGAGTTCGACGCGGCTTTCGCCAGAATCGATCGCGTGGGGCCAGATCAATTCGATATCTACTGGATGCGGCACACGGGCAAATGGTGGCGGCTTTACGCCGGCAAGACGCTCATCGAGGCGCTTCGCATTCTCGAAACGGACGGTATTCTGCATCCGGTCTGAATCACTATCGCCGGCCTGCTGGCGGTGTCGGCGTCGGCCATTACAGAACCAAGCGAACGCGGTCATGAGCGAATACCAATATTACGAGTTTCGGACGGTCGACCGTCCGCTCAGCGAAGCGGATCGCCGGGTCTTGCGCGATTTGTCGACACGAGCGCGGATCACCGCCACGAGCTTCACGAATTCCTATGAGTGGGGCGACTTCAAAGGCGACCCGGTCGAGTTGATGGAGCGCTGGTTCGATCTCCATCTCTATCTGGCCAATTGGGGCACGTACCGCCTGATGGTTCGTCTGCCGAAGCGGCTGGTCGATCGGCGGCGTCTCGACGGATTTCTCCACTCGGTCGATTGCGTCGATGTCACGACATCGGGTGAAAATCTGATCGTCGACATCCTGTGCGAGGAACTGGAGCCCGAGGACTATTGGGACGACGAATCGGACTGGCTCGAGGCGCTCGCGCCGCTGCGTGCGGATGTGCTTGGCGGCGACCTGAGGCTTTTCTATCTGGTGTGGCTGATGGCGGTCGAGGCCGGTTCTATCGAGCCGGACGAGGCGGAACCGTTGCCGGGGATCGGCCCGATGACTGGCGCGCTCGACGCTTTCGCGCGGTTCTTCCGTCTCGATGCCGATCTCGTCGAGGCGGCAGCCGAACGTCCCGCCGGCACGACGGCGGAGGACCCATTGTCATCGGATGTCATCCGTCGTTCCCTTGCCGATTTGCCTGATCGTGAAAAAACGATGCTGCTTGCTCGACTGGCCGAGGGCGATTCGCATGTGGCGAGTGAGCTTCGGCCGCTCGTTCGGGATCGCCAGGCGTTGCAGACCTCGGCGGCTCGACCCGCCGTCGCTCCGCGCTCGGCTGGCGAATTGCGCGCCCATGCCGATGCGATCCGTGAGGCTCGCGAGCGCGAGCAAAGCGAGCGGCGGGAGGCCGAAAGGAAACGGCGGGAGGCGGAAGAGTTACGCGCCCGCCGCGCCCGGCTCGATGCGATCATGCAGCGCGGCGAAACCGTGTGGCGCGAGGTGGAGACCGAAATCGAGCGCCGCAACGCTTCCGGCTACGATACGGCCGCCGGTCTTCTGCTCGACCTCAAGGCGATTGCCGAGGAGCGGGGGACGATTGGCGACTTCGCCCGCCGGTTGCAGGCGATCCGCGAACGGCATATCCGCAAGGGGCGCTTCATCGAACGGCTGAAGCCAATAGGATAACATGGCTCGCAATAGTAGCGAGTCACAGCCGTTGTCGTAGCCCCGTTGTGGGCTTTCCGATGAGGACTGGTCAAAGCTCGCCCTCCGCAATAGGTTACATGTAACCATTAGCGGGAGAATCGTCATGGCCTCGGCATCGAAGCCTAAGTCCTCAGGCATGAAGGTGCGGGAACATCGTGAACGTCTGCGCCGGCAGGGTCTGCGCCCGATACAGATATGGGTGCCGGACGTGCGTGCGCCGGCCTTCCGTTCGGAAGCGCATCGTCAGTCGCTGGCCGTCGCGGCAAGCGCCCATGCAAGCGAGGATCAGGCGTTCATCGACGCGATATCGGATTGGGGTGATGAATGAAGCGTGGCGATATCTGGACGGTCGCCGGCGGCAAGGATTTCGCCGGCAAACCTCGTCCTATCGTCATCATCCAAGATGACAGTTTCGATGCGACGGATTCGATTACCATCTGTGGCTTGACGACCGACGAGACGGACGCGCCATTGTTCCGTTTGGCCGTCGAACCGAACGAGCGCAACGGGCTGCTCGCCGTCTGCCGACTGATGGTGGACAAGATCACCACGGTCCCGAAATCCAAGATCGGCGCAAATATCGGGCGATTGGACGACGCGGACATCCTGCGCCTCAATCAGGCCGTTATCGTTTTCCTCGGCTTGGCCGTGTCGCCGAGACTGAAGCCGTGACGGTGAGGATGACCGAATTCATGAAGCCGTCGAGCCTCGGCTCCAATGCCACGTCCTGCGACGTTGACCTTCTGCCTTCGGCTTGCAGGCTCTCACTCCGGCGCCGCAATCAGCATTTGCTTCGTCTCACCGCTGCGATCGCAGCCTCCTGCTGCCGCAAGCGCTCGATTCTCGCGCTCTGGCGGGCAGTGACGGTAGAGGCGACACGCCGGGCTCCCCATAGCCAATCCGGAATATTGGTTTTCGCGACTTTGCCCCGGGTGATCGCTGTCGCCGACATCTCCTTGGAAACTTCGCCCATGGCTACGTTGAGTTCGACACAGCTCATCTTGTCGTATTTCGCGGCATCGAAAGATGCGTGGAAGGGCGATGCGCAACCTCCGACAAATACGAAGCTGCCTATCAGAAGCGTGGCTGCAGTGATCGCCTTCATTTTTTATCAAGCAGGTTTGACGCCGACGGGCGAATATCAGAGGGTTCTCGATCTCGAGCCGCGGAGCGCTCCCGAGGTTCTGAGTAACGGACGCATATGACGTCTACAATACTCTGTTCGACGCGTCATTCCCCCTATTATCCTCGAAGAATTTCGAGAGAGCCGCTGCGGTCTGGTGAGGATGCTCTTCTGGAAAGAAGTGCCCGCCTGGGACAGGGCTTCCTTCAACGCTGTCGGCCCATTTTCTCCAAATAGCCAGCGGCCCGCCTTCCTCCGCATACCAGTTCTCCACGGCGCCTTCGCTACTCCATAGCGCCAGGAGCGGACACTCGATGCGACGACCGTTTGCCTGGTCCAGCGCGTCATGTTCACGATCGATCATGGCAGCGGCCCGATACTCTTCGCATATCGCATGAACATGAACGGCATCGCGAAGCGCATCGACATAGGCGTCCCTGACCTCCGCAGAGAACATTTCTGCCGGCGACTCCCACTGCACAATCGCATTGTCGACGATGGCATCGGGCGCCGCGCCTATCAGTCGCTCCGGCAGAGGCTCCGGTTGCGCAAGAAGGCTCCAGGGCCAGAAGCTCAGAGCCAGCCTGGCGTCCGCCCTATCCCACGCGGCGGCGGTGGGGATGACGTCGAGGACGGCGACTTTGGAGATTTCGCCGGGATGGTCGAGCGCCAGGCGATAGGCGACCCGCCCGCCGCGATCATGTCCGGCAACCATGAACTGCTCAAACCCCAGCCGCTTCATGACTTGAACCATGTCGCCGGCCATGGCGCGTTTGGCGTATGGACTATGATCGGCAGAGGAAATCGGACACCCGCTTTGCCCGTAGCCTCGAAGATCGGCGGCGATCACCGTAAAGCGGGGCGCCAATGCTGTGGCGATATCTCTCCACATCAGATGTGTCTCGGGAAAACCATGAAGTAGCAGCAGCGGCGGACCCGTTCCGCCGACCCTTGCGAAAATGGTCGTCTCGTCCAGTTGCAAGCTGGTGGCGCTGAAACCTGCAAACATTGTTCGTCTCCCTCGGCGTGCCCTCAGGCAACAACGCACAATTTAGCAGAAGGATCACGTCAGCTGCCGTGCCTGGTGGAGAGGCGGTAACGGAATTCTCCTCAATGGCTGGTGCGGGTCACTGATATTTCGATCGGCGCACCCCATATGAGCGGCAAGAGTGTCGCTTAAGGGTTTGCTATGATGATTTCGCGTTCGAGCCGGTTTGCAGTTTTGTTTGCAGGACTGTTCCTGGCACTTTCCATGGTCACGGCCGATTACGCCGAGGCGCGCCGTGGCGGCAGCTTCGGCAGCCGCGGCACGCGCACTTTCCAGTCGGTCCCGCCGACGAGGACGGCGCCACAGCCGGCCGCGCCGGTCGAGCGCTCGATGACGCCCGCGACGAACAATGCGGCCCGCCAGACGCCGGCATCCCAACGACCAGGGATCTTCAGCGGCCTCGGCGGTTCGATGATGCGTGGCCTGCTGCTCGGCGGTCTGATCGGACTTCTTTTGGGTCAAGGGTTCGGCGG
Source organism: Mesorhizobium sp. M6A.T.Ce.TU.016.01.1.1 (assembly GCF_003997065.1). Classification (NCBI taxonomy): domain Bacteria; kingdom Pseudomonadati; phylum Pseudomonadota; class Alphaproteobacteria; order Hyphomicrobiales; family Phyllobacteriaceae; genus Mesorhizobium; species Mesorhizobium sp. M6A.T.Ce.TU.016.01.1.1. The sequence goes on from NZ_RZTJ01000001.1 coordinate 207,255, forward strand.
CTTGGCTGGCATGTTGGGCCTGCTGCTTCAAGGTCTGCTGATCGGCGGCGCGATCATGTTGGCCATCCGCTTTTTCCGGTCGCAATCGGCACGCAACCAAGCGCCCGCCATGGCCGGTGTTCCGCGGAGCATGGGCAACTTCGGGCGAAACGCGGCAGGCCAGCCCGAGACGGGCAACGTGTCGTCTTTCGCCATTCCAGGCATCGGGTCTGGATTTGGCCGGACGGCTCAAGCCTCCGATGAAATCACAATGACGCCGGCCGACCTCGACACATTCCAGCAACGGTTGACGGAGGTTCAGGAAGCGTTCGGACGCGAAGATCATGCTGGCCTGCGCCGGCTGGCGACCCCCGAGATGGTGTCGTACCTGTCCGAGGAACTTGCCGATAATGCCAAAAAGGGCATCAGGAACGACGTGTCTGACGTCAGCCTGTTGGAGGCCGATATTGCGGAGAGCTGGCGGGAAGACGATCGCGACTACGCGACGGCTGCGCTGCGCTACGAGTCTCTCGACGTGATGCGTGATCGCGCCAGCGGCAAGATCGTCGCGGGCGAAGCCGATCAGCCGACGGAAACGACCGAACTGTGGACCTTCACACGTCAGAACGGTGGCGACTGGAAGCTCGCAGCAATCCAGCAGCCCTGACCGATACGCTGCAGCCTCGGCCGCTCACGTCCTCTTGCGAGCCACGATGTAGGGACGGTTGTCGTTGCCCTTCGTTGCGTGGCTTTCGGTGGCAAGAACGTCGAAGCCCGCGGCACAGATATGCTGGCTCAGGTCTGCCGCCCGAAAGACGCCTGCATAGGGTGCTTTGCCGATCGCGTGCATTGCGGGCAGCAAGGCAAGCCGGATGAGTGGGTTCATATCGCCGACGCAGGGTGTCTTGGAGATGAACAAGCCCTCCGCTGCAAGTAAGGCGTGGATGCGGCGCAGAGTGCCAGGCAGGTCGCGGACCATATGGAGATAGTTGAATCCCAGAACCGCGTTAAACTGCTCGTCGTCAGGCGCAAGCGCGTCTACGGTCGCGGTGCGGAAGACAAGCGCCGGGATGGGGCCAGCGGCGTGTCTCTCGTTGGCAATCGCGATCATTCCGGCGGAAATATCCGTCGCAAGATAGTTTTGAACATCGCCCGCGAGCCGGAGCGCGGTTGTTCCTGTTCCGCAACCCAGCTCCAGCACCCTGTCGCCTGGTCCCAACAGGGCGCGGGTCCGGTTCCAGCGTGCGCTCATATCCGGCCTGATCCGCAATCGCACCCATGGCGTATTTCCGTGAACTGCGGTCCCAGAAGCGGGCGTCGCTCGCTATGCTCATGATGGTTGCTCCTCAGATCGCGGCCTCGCCCTAATCCGCATTAAGTTCGGCATTAAGAATGATCTGAGGCGAGTCGTGTCCGCTCAAGTCAAGTCCCGCAGAAGCTCGTTCGGCTAGATGCGGTGATTGGGCAGTTATTTCGCAGAATAGCGTAGACTCGGCGGAACTGGCGGAGAGGGAGGGGTCCAACTGTCTGGGCATTAAGGTTTCCTCACAGATATCGCTCGCCGTTGGCGCGGTGCTCGAAACAGAGCCAGTGCGGCGTCTGCCTCGGCTTGGCAAAGCCCCATCCCGCATTCTTGGCGCAGCCGGGATGCTGGCACCGATGGCGTATAATGCCGGGGCGCGTGACGGGCTCCATCGCATCCGGACGGCGGATCAGTATGTCACTCATGCTATGATCCTTCCTTCTGAGCAGGAGGTGGACTAGCCACCTCTGCGAACAATGCGGAAAGCACGAGTTCATGCATGTCGAGACGCAAAACCCAACCGCTCGGGAACGGCAGGGCATTCGGGTTAGACGGCTTGCCGAAAGGTTCGAATCCTGTCGGGTGCAGCATTGCCGCAGTTCGCTTGCCGACAACTATTCCTGCTGGAATTGACAGGGCCAATCTTCAGGCCTCGTCAAGCCAGAAGGCAACTCGGTCCGGGCGTCTCCGCAAGCCATGTTGAGCTGCCACTGGGACAGACCCGCCGAATTGGAAAGGTCGACGCCCTCGATACGGGTCAGAAAGAAAAAGGCGCGGTCAAAGTCTATCGACGCGGTGAACGTCGCTCCTCGGAAATCCGCCCGTGCGAGATTGGCAAACGAGAAGCGGCTGCCGCTGATATCGGCGTTATGGAACTGCGCACGCCCCAATTCTGCCTTTGTGAAATCAACGTTGGTCAGATTGGCGTCCTGGAAATTCGAGCGCTGCATTTCCGCGCTCGCAAACACAGCGCCCTGCGCGTCCATACGGCTGAAGTCGGTCCTGTAGGCCTCGATTCTGTCGAACCGGGCGCCTTTGGCGGTCGAGTCGGCCAGGGAAGCACGCACAAGCGTTGCCTTCTCAAGATTTGCCCCAAGGAGATTGCTGTTCCTGAGGTCGGTCGAAGTGAAATCAACACCGAACAGGTTCGCCCCGCTCAGGTCCTGTCCTTCTAGGATGAGAAGCTTCTTGTCACACTCGTGCCAATTGACGCCAGGCGTCGCGGCTGCGTGGCAATTGTGAGCAGCAGTGGCGTTCTGCCAAGCAAACATAGTGCAAACCGCTAGACCCAGGCCGGATGCGGCGTAAGCTCTGGTTCGCCTCAAAGTCATTGTTGCTGAACCTCTGCTACTCGCCGACACTCAACCTGACCACATCTGCTGACATTCGAGAGTGCTCCTCGTCTACACCACCGTCAACCCGGGAGCAGAGGACATGGCGACGGTCGCCGCAGATGCGCAGCGGACGTCAACAATGGGGAGCCTGCTCGGGTGCTGACCGCCACCGCCGGCGTCCGCTGCCGACAAGCGTGAATCCGCTTGGGTCCGCACCGATCGGTACTTCCCGACGGCGAGGTTGACCCGGCACGGGGGCTAGTCGCGTACCCTCATTCCGCTGTCGCATGAACCCCACGACTTCGCTTAGCGAGGCCGAAGTTGATCTCTGCCATCTATCAGGTCGAGGCACCCCGCATATTTGTGTCGTAAGCTGACGTGCCGCGAATACGCCGTTCTCGGTAGGCGGGCTTTATGGCGGCGCGCAACCTATTCTTTGATTTTTATTAATGTAAACAATGCCATATGGCGGAGAGGGAGGGATTCGAACCCCCGATGGGCTTGCACCCATGCCGCATTTCGAGTGCGGTGCATTCGACCACTCTGCCACCTCTCCGCGGTCATGGTCCGCCGTTGCCGGCGCGGCGCACTAGATAACGGCTGGGCGGACAGGTTACAAGGGCCAATCTGCCCGACGATCCGGCTTCTTGTCAGGTCGCGCGCTTAGCTTGAATGCGTTCGCGGCTCGCTGGCTGACTGCTCGCCTTGACTCGCGCCGAACCTTCGGTTAGGGACAGCGCGCAATCGGCGTGGAGGGCTCTTCCGCGCCGCTTGCTTTTTGAACCCGCAGACTGACAAAAAGACGGCCGAACCGCCTGAAGCGGTTCATCAAGGCCGACCGAACAGCGAAAGGCAAAAAATGTTCGCAGTCATCAAAACGGGCGGCAAGCAGTATCGCGTCGCCGCCAACGATCTCCTGAAGATCGAAAAAGTCGAAGGCCAGGTCGGCGATATCGTCGAGATCGGCCACGTGCTCGCGCATGGCGAGGGCGAGAATGTCACGTTCGGCGCGCCGTTCGTCGACGGCGCCTTGGTCACCGCCGAAGTCGTCGAACAGGGCAAGAACCGCACCGTCATCGCCTTCAAGAAGCGCCGCCGGCAGAATTCGCGCCGCAAGATCGGCCATCGCCAGCTTTTGACCACCGTGCGGATCGCCGAGATCCTGCTGGATGGTGCCAAGCCGACGAAGAAGGCCGCGGCCAAGACCGAGGCAAAGGCTGCTCCGAAGAAGGAAGCCAAGGCAGAAGCTGCGCCGAAGGAAACCGAGGCCAAGGCAACCGAGGCGAAGGCAACCGAAACCGCCGCTCCGCTGTTCAAGGCGCCGAAGGGCGAACCGGACGACCTGACCGTGATCAAGGGCATCGGCCCGGTCGCGGCCGGCCAGTTGAACGAACAGGGCATCACGACCTTCGCCCAGATCGCCAAGCTGTCCGACAAGGATGTCGCCAAGATCGACGAGCATATGCCGTTCAGCGCCGACCAGATCATGGACTGGCGCGAGCAGGCCAAGGAACTGGCGAAGAAGTAAAGCGCTGCGGCGCAATCGTCGCCGGATCGGACTTGAAACGGAACGCGAACGCGTTCATAAGACCTTTTAAGCGCCTTGCGGCGCATCGGAGTTAGTTAGATGGCACACAAGAAAGCTGGCGGTTCGTCGCGCAATGGTCGCGACTCGCATTCCAAGCGGCTCGGCGTGAAGAAGTTCGGCGGCGAAGCCGTGATTCCGGGCAACATCATTATTCGTCAGCGCGGCACGACGTGGCATCCCGGCGTCAATGTCGGCATTGGCACGGATCACACGCTGTTTGCGCTCGAAGCTGGCGCAGTCACCTTCAACAAAAAAGCCAATGGCCGAACCTACGTATCGGTGAACCCGATGACGAAGGCCGCGGAGTAGCCGGTTCCGTACGAGAACACCGGCACCCATCTCGGGAACCGGTGTCTGGCCAAGCCAGGAAATGGATCAGGGGAGATGGGTTTCCATCTCCCCTTTTTCTTGTGCCTGGAGGACTGACATGGTTGCCGAAGCGGAAGACACAGACGGTGAGAGTTACGCGATAGATTGCCCGGTCGTGATGACCGAGCGGCTGGTCCTGCGGGCGCCTCGCGAAAGCGATATCGAGCAATTGGTGGTGCTCGCCGACAATCGCCATGTCGCCGAAATGCTGGCCCGCATGCCGCACCCCTATGGTGAGGCCGAGGCGCGTGCTTTCCTCGCGATGACGGCCTCGCGCCGGGCCGGGATTGCCTATGCCTTGACGCTGGCCGGGACCGAAACCTTCGTCGGTTGCGCCGGCCTCAACACCACCGATCGCGGGCTGGAACTCGGTTACTGGATCGGCGAGCCCTACTGGAAGCGCGGCTATGCAACGGAGGCCGCGCATGCGCTGGTCGATCTCGCCTTCCAGAAGACGGCGATACAGGTGCTGCATGCCTCGACGCGGGTCATCAATCCGGCCTCGCGCCGGGTCATCCACAAATGCGGCTTCCAATATGCCGGCCAGGGCATGCTGAACTCAATCGTCGCCGGCCAGGTGCCTGTCGAGCGCTACCGTCTCGACCGCAAGACCTGGACCAGCCTCAGGAACTGGGTGCATTTCTAGGCGTGTTGATATTCAGGTGAGGCCGGCCTGCGAATGGCGGCTTCCTGCGCTTCCGGTGCTCACGTACTTTAGGTACGCTCCGCTCCGGTTCTCGGAAGCCACCACTCTCGGCACGGCCTGACCTGAATCTCAACACACCTCGAAGCGAAAGATTGCGGACCAAACTTCGGTCAGGCCATCTCGACCCAGACCGGCAGGTGGTCCGAGCCGACCGCCTGCCGGTCGACCCACAGGGCCTTCGGCGATTTGGCGAGCGAGGCGCTGGTGAAAACATAGTCGATGCGCTTGTGGCGGCTGGCGTCGTCAGGCCGCTTGGGGTCGACCCAGGTGACGAGATCGGGGCTTGCGGTGGCAAGACGCAAGGCAACATCGACGGCAAGATCGGCGGTCACAGGCATGCCGAATTCGTGATCCGGGCGGCCGGCGAGTTCGACATATTCCGGCGATCCAGCCAGCATGTTGAAGTCGCCCATGACGACGAAGGCTTCGGGACAAGGCAGGTCCGGCAGGCCGACCTCGGCGACGCCGGACAGCGCGCCGCCCTCGATCGCATAGTTCAACAGGCGCTGGCGCAGAAACCGGATCTGGCTCAAGCGTTCGAGCGGGCTGCGATGGTCGAGATGGGTGGAATAGAAGCGGATGAAACCAAGCGGCGTCTCGATCAGCGCCTCCAGCGCGCCGCGCTGGAAATTCATCACTTCGAAACTGCGGCTGCGCGGCAAGAGGAGATTGCGCGACAGATGAACAGGCGTTTTCGACAGCACCATATTGCCGAGCTGGAAAGTGGTTGTGATGGCGCGGCCGTTTTCTAGGCGCGAGCCGATATTGGCCTCGAAATTGCTGCCGTAGACGGCGAAGTATTCGGGCAGTGCCTCGCCGAGCTCGGCCACCATGTCGCGGCCGCCATTGTTGGGGTTGTTGCGCGAGACCTCCTGCAGCGCGATCACATCGGCGCCGCGCACGGCGTCAGCAATGCGGCCAACATCGTAGCGGCCGTCGAGACCGACGCCGTAGTGGATGTTGTAGGTTACGAGCTTCATTGCGACCCGGCCATGTTCATAAACAGCCTCGCCCTTCGCCCCGCCTTGGTTTAGAGCAGTGCCAAAGGTTTAGAGCAATGCCGCAAGGCCAATAACAGAAACTCAGCAATCCGATGAAATTTCTCGATCAAGCCAAGGTTTATATCCGCTCCGGCGACGGCGGCGCCGGTTCGGTGTCGTTCCGGCGCGAAAAATTCATCGAGTTCGGCGGTCCCGACGGTGGCGACGGCGGCCGCGGCGGTGATGTCTGGGTGGAGGCGGTCAATGGGCTGAACACCCTGATCGACTATCGCTACCAGCAGCATTTCAAGGCCAAGACCGGCACGCACGGCATGGGCCGCAACATGACCGGCGCCAAGGGCGCCGACGTGACGCTGAAAGTGCCGGCGGGAACGCAGGTCTTTGCCGAGGACAACGAGACGCTGATCTGCGACATGACGGTGGTCGGCCAGCGCTTCCTGCTTGCCAAGGGCGGCAATGGCGGCTTCGGCAACCAGCATTTCAAGACCTCGACCAACCAGGCGCCCCGCCGCGCCAACCCCGGACTGCCGGGCGAAGAGCTCAACATCTGGCTCAGGCTCAAGCTGATCGCCGATGCCGGCCTGGTCGGCCTGCCTAATGCCGGCAAGTCGACTTTTCTGGCTGCCGTGACCGCGGCCAAGCCGAAGATCGCCGATTATCCCTTCACCACGCTGCATCCGGGCCTCGGTGTGGCCCGCATCGACGGGCGCGAATTCGTCATCGCCGACGTTCCCGGCCTGATCGAAGGCGCGCATGAAGGCGTCGGCATCGGCGACCGTTTCCTCGGACATGTCGAACGCACGCGCGTCCTTCTGCACCTCGTCTCCGCGCAGGAAGAAAATCCGGGGAAGGCTTACAAGACCGTGCGCACCGAGCTCGATGCCTATGGCCATGGGCTGGTCGAGAAGGTCGAGATCGTAGCACTTTCCCAGGTCGACACGCTCGATGCCGACGCCCGCAAGAAGAAAGTCGCTTCGCTGAAACGCGCCGCCGGCCGCGCGCCGATGCTTTTGTCCGCGGTCACTGGCGAAGGCGTCGAAGCCGTTCTGCGCGCGCTGATGGCGGTGGTGGCCGAGGCACGCGAAGCTGTCGCCACGCCGGTCGAGACGCGCTGGAACAAATAGCGATGACCGCTCAGTCGCTGAGAAAATACCGGCGCATCACCGTCAAGATCGGCTCGGCGCTGCTTGTCGACCGCACGACGGGCCTGAAGCGCGACTGGCTGGCCTCGCTTGCCGACGACATCGCCGTACTAGCTGAAGGCGGCGCCGAAATCCTCGTCGTGTCGTCCGGGGCCATCGCGCTGGGCCGCACCATTCTAGGCCTCGGCAAGCGGGCACTGAAGCTCGAGGAGAGCCAGGCGGCGGCTGCCGTCGGGCAGATCGCGCTGGCTGGCGCCTGGTCGGATGCGCTCGGCAAGGGCGGCCTGAAATCGGGCCAGATCCTGCTGACGCTCGGCGACACCGAAGAGCGCCGCCGCTATCTCAATGCGCGGGCGACGATCTCGACGCTGCTCAAGATGAATGCGGTGCCGGTCATCAACGAGAACGACACGGTGGCGACCTCCGAAATCCGCTATGGCGACAATGACCGGCTGGCGGCGCGCGTCGCAACGATGATGGGCGCCGATCTCCTGGTGCTGCTCTCCGACATTGACGGGCTGTATACGGCGCCGCCGGCCAAAGACCCTGGCGCAAAGTTCATTCCGGTCGTCGACCGCATCACCCCTGATATCGAGGCAATGGCCGGTGCGGCGGCGTCCGAATTGTCGCGCGGCGGCATGCGGACAAAACTCGACGCCGGCAAGATCGCCACCGCCGCCGGCACCGCCATGATCATCACATCAGGCACGAGACTGTCGCCGCTGATGGCGATCGAGCGGGGCGAGCGGGCGACTTTCTTCCGGCCGAGCGCCAATCCGGTCAAGGGCTACAAAACATGGATCGCCGGCCAGCTCGAGCCGGCCGGCCGGCTGACTGTCGATGCCGGGGCCATCGGTGCGCTGCTTTCGGGCAAGTCGCTGCTGCCGGCTGGCGTCAAGCTGGTCAGCGGCAATTTCTCGCGCGGCGACACGGTGGCGATCCTGTCGCCCGAAGGCCGCGAGATCGCGCGCGGACTGGTTGCCTACGATGCCGCCGATGCCGTAAGGATCGCTGGCTTGAAAACAGCCGAGATCGAAACGGTGCTTGGCTACGAAGCCCGATCGGCGATGATCCACCGCGACGACCTTGTGGTGAGCGGCGCGGCCGACGGAGATGCGGCCCGCCATTGACGGCGCGCTACTGGTCAGGCTCACGCGGCCATTTGGGTGGGTTGCGATATCGATCCTGAAAGTCCTGGTATATCTTCAGAAGCTCGCTGCAACCTCCCAACTCCGCTTCGATGCCAGCCTTGGCACGTCGATCCACTTCGGCTTGGGGAACATCCTTGTCGTCTCCGACGACGAGATCACGGATGAGCGCGTCAGTCGTCATTGCTTCTGCCCCTTTTTCCTCTTCCATCCTTTTTTTGAATTCTGCCTCAAGCCGAGAGCGCGGCCCACATCCATGCAGTTCTTCAATAACGACGTCGATCTGGGAAAGCGGTGTCGGTGACGCGCCGCAATAGCGCTCAGCAAGTGCGAGGGACATCATCGAGCTTACCATAGTCATGGCCTTGCCGTCGGGGCTCTCGCCGGGTTCAAACTTGTCGTCGCAGTAGTCGGCGGCACGGAGGCCTGTTGGTATGAGCATCGCGCCGAGAGCAACGAGGATTATGACTCTCTTCATTCTGCTTCCTCAAATTTACGGCCATTGCCGCGAAGGCCGGCCGCGTGTAAATCCACCAGCTTCACTGGATCGGTCAAATGCTGAACAAACACCAAGGCGATGATGTAGCCAGTTTGATGGCACGGATAGGCCGCAGGGCGCGCGCTGCCGCCCGACCGCTGGCCATCGCCACGACCGCCGCCAAGAACGCCGCACTTGTCGCCATGGCGGAGGCGATTATCCGCCGCGAGCAGGATATTCTCGACGCCAACGCCATCGACATCTCGAATGGCCATGAGTCGGGGCTTTCCGCCTCCTTCATGGACCGGCTGAAGCTCGATGCCGCCCGCATCCGCGCCATGGCTGACGGCATCCGCGAGATCGCCGAACTCAGTGATCCGGTCGGCGACGTCATCGCCGCATGGGATCGCCCGAACGGCTTGCATATCGAGCGCGTGCGCACGCCGCTCGGCGTCGTCGGCGTCATCTATGAAAGCCGGCCGAACGTGACAGCCGATGCCGGCGCGCTCTGCCTGAAAGCCGGCAATCCGGTGATCCTGCGCGGCGGCTCGGATTCGCTCAAGTCTTCCGCCGCGATCCATGCCTGCCTGGTCGAGGGGCTGAAGACGGCCGGTCTGCCGCAGGACGCCATCCAGCTGGTGCCGACCACCGACCGCGCCGCCGTCGGCGAAATGCTGAAGGGCCTCGGCGGCAATCTCGACGTGATCATTCCGCGCGGTGGTCGCAGCCTGGTCGAGCGTGTGCAGAACGAAGCTCGGGTGCCGGTCTTTGCCCATCTCGAAGGCATCTGCCATCTCTATGTCGACCGTTCGGCCGATCTCGACATGGCGGTCCAGATCGCCGTCAATGCGAAGATGCGGCGCACCGGTGTCTGTGGTGCGGCCGAAACGCTTTTGGTCGACCGTGCCGTCGCTTCCACCCATCTGGTGCCGATCCTTGACGCGTTGCGCGCGGCTGGATGCGAGATCCATGCCGACGCCGAAGTGCTGAAGCTGTTCTTCGACGCCAGTCCGGCGACCGACGCCGACTGGATTACCGAATATCTCGACGCGATCATCGCAGTGAGGCTGGTCGATGGCGTTGCGGGCGCGATCGAGCATGTCGAGACGTTCTCCTCGCACCACACCGAGGCGATCGTCGCCGAGGATGCCGGTGCAGTCGAACGTTTCTTCAACGAGATTGATTCGGCGATCCTTCTGCACAATGCCTCGACTCAATTCGCCGATGGCGGCGAATTCGGCATGGGCGCCGAGATCGGCATCGCCACCGGCAAAATGCATGCGCGCGGCCCGGTCGGTGTCGAGCAATTGACCTCGTTCAAATACCGCGTGCGCGGAACGGGACAGGTGCGGCCTTGACGCTACTTGCTCGAAGAACCTGAAGCTTTGCGCCCAGCCACCCCCCTCTGTCCTGCCGGACATCTCCCCCTAAAGGGGGGAGATTGCCTGTCATTTCTGATTTCGCCAATCGCCGGTGCTGCAAGATTTGCGCCTGCGATGAAGCCGCCAATCTCCCCCCTTGAGGGGGAGATGTCCGGCAGGACAGAGGGGGGCGCCTGACGCATGCTTTCCTCGCCCGAGCATCCCGTTCCCTCCCGCTACCTCAAAATGCCGCATGCCGAAAAGGGCCTGGCCGTCGGGCTGTTCGGCGGCTCGTTCAATCCCGCCCATGCCGGCCATGGCCTGGTCGCCGAGATCGCGCTCAGACGTCTGGCGCTCGATCAGTTGTGGTGGATGGTGACGCCCGGCAATCCGCTCAAGAACAAGCGGGAACTGACGCCGCTGACTGGGCGGCTCCGCCTATCCGAGCAGATCGCCAGGAACCCGAAGATCAAGGTCACCGCGTTCGAGGCCGCGCATCACGTCCGCTTCACCGCCGACACGCTGGCGCTAGTCAAGGCGCGCAATCCCGGCGTCGACTTCGTCTGGATCATGGGCGCCGACAGTCTGCGCGACTTCCACCGCTGGCAGCGCTGGCGCCAGATCGTCATGACGTTCCCGATCGCGGTGATCGACCGCCCGGGCGCGACGCTGTCCTTCCTGTCCTCGGTCGTCGCCAAGACCTTCGATTACGCACGTGTCGACGAGGGCGACGCGCCGCGGCTCGCCCGCATGAAGGCGCCGGCCTGGACCTTCATCCACGGCCCGCGCTCGTCGCTGTCGTCGACCGCGATCCGCAACATGGCGAAGGGCTGAGCCTGCGCGGACCTCCCTTCTCCACAAGCAGAGGAGGCAAGTCCGGCCATGTCGCATTTGCGGCTGCTTTTCCCCGATCCGTGGGCGATCCTGCGCGCGCATGGTGATTCTCGAGCAAAACCAGACCAGACGCGATCCGGCGCAAGGCAGCCCGCCAACCCCGGCGATCGCCATCGCCAGCGTCGTCCTGTCGATGGCGCTGGTTGCGGTCGGCAACGGACTGATGTTCGCCTATATCCCGGTCCGGCTCGGCGCCGAGGGCTTCGATCCGACCTGGGCCGGGCTGATCGTCACCGGCCTTTCGGCCGGCGGCCTGGCAGGCTGCATCCTGACCGGTCCGCTGGTGCGGCGCGTCGGCCATGCTCGCGCGTTCATGGTGCTGTCGGCGCTGATCGTGCTGTCGAACGCCGCCGTCGGGGCCGGGCCGCACCCGCTGTCGTGGATCGCGGCACGCGCGCTCTATGGTTTTGCCATATGCGGCTTGTTCATCGTCGCGCAAAGCTGGCTGAACGACGTCATTGCCAACGCCATACGCGGCAGGGTCATGGCCTTCTTCTACGTCGCCTATGTCGCTGGGCTCGGTATCGGCTACGCCACACTGGCGCTGATCGATGTAAGGGCTGCGGACGCGCCGCTGATCGGCATCGCCTTCACCGCGCTGTCGATCCTCCCCGTCGGGCTGACGCGGCTCGCCCAGCCACCGCCGCCGCAGGCGGCGTCCGTCGCGCTTGGCCGGGCCTGGCGGATTTCGCCGGTCGGCGTCGCCGGCATGCTTGCCGTCGGCGGCCTGTCGATGACGATTTCGGGCTTCGCGCCGATCCATGCCACGGCCAAGGGCTACAGCCAGGCAGATGTGGCACTGCTTTTGTCGGCGATGCCGGTCGGCACATTGATCCTGCAAATCCCGCTCGGATGGATTTCCGACCGCACCGACCGGCGCTTTGTGCTGGTCGCCGCTTCGGCGCTTGCCTTGGTGGCGGGCCTGTTCGCTCTGGGCTTCGACGGCGGTGCGCTGGCGGCACTGGTCGTCATCTATGTGGTCTGGGACGGCGCGTCGGAATCGATCTATTCGCTGGCCAGCGCGCATGCTGCCGACCGCGCCGGCAAGGACGACATGGTGGCGCTGTCCAGCTCGCTTCTGTTTGCATGGTCGCTGTCCGGCTTCATCGTGCCCGGCATCGTGACCGGGCTTTCCGCTGTCTATGGAACCCAGGCCTTCATCTATGTGGCCATCGTCATTGCCGCTGTCTTTTGCCTGTTCGTGCTGTGGCGTGTGGTGGCGATGGCGCCTGTTCCCGCCGCCGAGACCGGCAATTTCGCGCCGATGAGCGCGCAGGCGCCGTTGCCGGTGGATCTTGCCTTTCCGTCCGAAGAACAGCGCCGCGCGGACAAATAGGCCTGCGCTGGGAATTGATCATCTCACTGTCTGGTGGCGGTTTCCTGTCGTGGCGCTTCCGGTGGTGGCGCGGGTATCGAAATGCCCTCGCTGTCGAAAGCCTGCTTGGCGCGTTTGGTGAGATCGATCTGGGTGGCGAAGAAATCCGCAGCCGAGGTCCAGTAGCGCAACGTGATGGCGACGTTGCTGTCGCCGACGGTCGCCACAAACGCAATCGGCGCCGGCTCCCGCCTGACGCGCCGCTCGGCGGCGGCGACGCCAAGCATGGTCTTCTGCGCGAGATCGATATCGTTCCAGGAACCGATGGTCAGCGTGATGTCGCCACGGCGGGCACCGTTGCGTGTATAGTTGCGGACAGGCTGGTTCCACAGCGTCGAATTGGGGGCGAGGACGTAGACGCCCTCGACCGTTCTCAGCGTGGTGGCGAACAGGCCGACTTCCTCGATGGTCCCGGCGATGGCGCCGACCTCGACATATTCGCCGATGCGGAATGGCCGTAGCGCCAGCAGCATGATGCCGGCGGCAATGTTCTGCAGCGTGCCCTGCAGCGCCAGGCCGATGGCCAAGCCGATGGCGCCGATGGCGGCAATGATCGAGGCCGTCTGGACGCCGAACTGGCCGAGCACCATGATAACGACGAGGATCAGTATGGCGTAGCGGGCGATCCTCGAGAAGAAGTGGCGCAGCGTCACGTCGAAGCCATGGATATGGCCGAGGCCGGCATAGATCGAGCGCTGCGCGAGGCCGGCGACGATATAGCCGAGGACCAGCAGGATGACGGCGCCGATGGCCGAGAATGAGTACGAGACGATCAGCGCGCTGAGCTGCGCAAGGCCGGCCTGCACGGTGTCAACGGCGTTCTCAGGGTCGATAGGCATGGCGGGAATCCGATTGGTCAATGCGCCGATAACCCCAGCAAGGCGGCAAGAGTTCCGATTTTTCTTCTGCGGAACCGGAAGAAACGGCACTTCGTGGACCACGGCAGGGTTGCCGTCTTGAAACTGCAACCCAACTCTGCCTATCTAAGGAGTGTCACCTGCTTTGAAGGGTGATTTGGTTGTTCTTGCTGCGAAAGGAAATACACTGAGAACAGCACTGCGGAAGAAGGCCGACATCGTGCCTTCGCCGGCCGGGATCAGCGTAAACGACGCCGTGTCCCGCGCCATCAACACAGTCCTTGTCAGTCTGGAAGACTCCAAGGCCGAAAACATCGTCTCAATCGACATTCAGGGAAAATCGAGCCTCGGTGACTATATGGTCATCGCGTCCGGCCGATCTCACCGTCATGTCTCGGCTGTCGCCGATCATCTCCTCAAGGCGCTCAAGGATGCCGGCCTCGGCACGGCGCGCGTCGAGGGACTGGCCGGCGCCGACTGGGTCCTGATCGATTCGGGCGATATTATCGTCCATGTCTTCCGTCCCGAAGTCCGCGACTTCTACAATCTCGAAAAGATGTGGCAAGCGCCGGACCTCGAGGAAGAGACCCTCCACTGAGCCGTAATTTGATTGATGCATGTCGTTTCCAAAAACCGGTGACCACTTTTGGTGACATGCATTAGCGGCTCTTCGAGGCAGGGATGAAAATTACCGTTCATGCCGTGGGCCGGATGAAAGCCGGCCCCGAGAAGCAGCTCGCCGACCGATATTTCGAGCGCTTCGCCAAGAGCGGGCAGGCCGTGGGGCTCGAATTCTCAGGTGTTGTCGAGATTCCGGAGGGCCGCGCCCAGACCGCCAACGAGCGCCGGCGCGAGGAAGGCCAGAAACTGCAGACGCAGTTGCAGCCTGGTACTGCGCTGATGCTGCTCGACGAACGCGGCAAGAACTTTTCCTCCGAGGATTTCGCCGGCCGCATCGGCCTGTTGCGTGATGGCGGCCGCAAGGCACTTGTCATCGCTATCGGCGGTGCCGACGGTCACGACCAGTCGCTGCGCGATCAGGCCGATCTGATGGTGTCGTTCGGCGCGCTGACATGGCCGCACCAACTAGTCCGTGTCATGTTGGGCGAGCAGCTTTACCGGACGGCCACGATCCTGTCCGGCCATCCCTATCATCGCTCGTGAGCTTTGCAGGTTCCCACCCGAAACCGGTGGATTGGCGTGAGCCGCCCGGATTTTCGCCTCAATGCGTCACGAGGCTGTTTGCGGTCGGCAGGGCTCTCGAACATGGTTGATGGTTCGTTAACGAAGCCACGCATAGAGTCGGGCTTCAATGTCTGAAGGTTGGAAATCGCGAACGGGCTTTTGGCGCGCACGCTGCGGCTTGGCAGCGGCGGCGCTCGTGCTGTCGTTCAGCGCCGCGCGGGCGCAGAACAGGCTCGACATGACGCCTGATCCGGACCAAAGCCGCGCCGAATACGAACGGGTGTCGAAGGAGATCACGCTTTCGTCCGAGCGGCTGGCCAAGCTCGCCGCCGACATGGCGACCGTCAAGAAGGATCATGCCTCGATCACCGCGGCGCTGATCCAGTCGGCGATGACCGAGCAGAAACTTGGTCAGGACATCGAGGACATTGGCGCCAAGCTGGAAGGGCTGAAAGGCGAGGAGCAGAAAATCCGCGCGTCGCTGGCCGCTAGACGCGACGTTCTGGCCGAGGTGCTGGCCGCGCTGCAGCGCATGGGGCTCAATCCGCCGCCGGCCATCCTGGTCAAGCCGGAAGACGCGCTGTCGTCGGTACGCAGCGCCATCCTGCTCGGCGCCGTGGTGCCGGAACTGCGCCAGCAGACCGAGATACTGGTGGCGGACCTCAAGGAGCAGTCGCGGGTGACGGCCTCGATCGAGGCGGAGAGGGCGCGGCTGACGGCGGCAGTCGGCGAGCAGACGGCGGAAAAGAAGCGGCTCGGCATGCTACTTGAAGCCAAGCAGAGGCTTGAGGCCGAGACGCAAACGGCGCTGGCCGAGGAAAAGCAGCGATCCGCAGCATTGGCGGCCAAGGCCGGCAGCCTGAAGGAACTGATCGCCTCGCTCGAGGCCGACAAGGCCCGCAAGGCGGCGAATGCGGCGAAGGCAGCGGAGCAGAAGACCGCGGATGCCGACAAGGCCCCGACACAGGAGGGCCCGGCACAGACGGCCCCGGCACAGACGGAACTGGCGGCGCTGCCGGTCCCGGAAGCCAACCGGCTCACCGCCGCCGCACCGTTTTCGGCGCTTCAGGGGCAGATCGCGCTGCCCGTCACCGGCAAGATCAAGCGGCGGTTCGGGGCCAGCGACGGTAACGGCGCAGTGATGCTCGGTGACATGGTTGCGACACAATCGGGAGCCATCGTTACCGCGCCGGCGGACGGAAATGTGCTTTATGCGGGACCTTTTCGCTCCTATGGTCAACTCTTGATCCTGAACGCGGGTGACGGCTATCATGTCGTTCTGGCGGGGATGAGCAGAATCAGTGTCGCGTCTGGCCAGTCGGTGCTCGCAGGAGAGCCGGTCGGCGCGATGGGAGAGGCCCGGGTGGCGAGCACCTCGGCATCGAAGAATGGAAATGCCACGCCGGAGCTCTATGTTGAGTTCCGCAAGGATGGAAAACCCGTCGATCCGACCCCATGGTGGGCGGACCGTTTGTCTGGAAGGACGTGAGATGATGCGGAAACTGTCGCTTCTGTTTGCCGGTGCGCTAATGGGCGCATCCGCGATGAGCCTGGTCTATGGCGCGCCCGGCTCGACGGCGAACGCTGCGGGCTCCGAGACCTACAAGCAGCTGGCGATCTTCGGTGACATCTTCGAGCGGGTGCGGGCGCAGTATGTGACGCCGCCCGACGACAAGTCGCTGGTCGAAAACGCCATCAACGGCATGCTTACGTCGCTAGACCCGCACTCCTCGTATATGAACGCCGAAGAGGCGCAGGACATGCGCGTGCAGACCAAGGGCGAGTTCGGCGGCCTCGGCATCGAGGTCACGATGGAGAACGACCTGGTCAAGGTGATCACGCCGATCGACGATACGCCGGCCGCCAAGGCGGGCGTGCTTGCCGGCGATTATATTGCCAAGATCGACGGCGAGGAGGTTCGCGGCCTGAGCCTCAACGACGCGGTCGAGAAGATGCGCGGGCTGGTCAACACGCCGATCAAGCTCACCATCCTGCGCCAGGGCGCCGACAAGCCGATCGAGCTGACGGTGGTGCGCGACATCATCAAGGTCAAGGCGGTCAAGTTCCGGGTCGAGAACGACATCGGCTACATGAAGATCACCTCCTTCACCGAAAAGACCCATGATGACCTCGAGAATGCCATCGACACCATCAAGAAGCAGGTGCCGAACGAAAAGCTCAAGGGCTACGTGCTCGATCTGCGCCTCAATCCGGGCGGCCTCCTCGATCAGGCGGTGAGCGTGTCCGACGCCTTCCTCAACCGTGGCGAGATCGTCTCGACACGCGGCCGCGATCCGAAGGACGTCACCCGCTTCGACGCGCGGCCCGGCGACGACATCGACGGCAAACCGCTGGTCGTGCTCCTCAATGGCGGCTCGGCCAGTGCGTCCGAAATCGTCGCTGGCGCGCTGCAGGATCTGCGCCGCGCCACGGTGGTCGGCACGCAGTCCTTCGGCAAGGGTTCGGTGCAGACCATCGTCCCGCTCGGCGAGAACGGCGCGCTGCGCCTGACGACGGCGCTCTATTACACGCCGTCCGGCAAGTCGATCCAGGGGAAGGGCATCACGCCCGACATCAAGGTCGACCAGCCGTTGCCGCCGGAACTGCAGGGCAGGGACCTGACGCGCGGCGAGTCGGACCTCAAGGGCCACATCAAGGGTACCGACGAGGGCGATACCGGTTCGGGCTCGGCAGCCTATGTGCCGCCGGAGCCGAAGGACGACCTGCAGCTTATCTTTGCCGAGCAGTTGCTGCGCGGCGAGAAGACCGATCCGGCGTTCCCGCCGAATCCGGACAAGGCTGTTTTGAACCAGTAACGTCGATCGGCCGGGCAAACAGGTCTGGCCGCCTGATCGAAGCGATGTAATGCTGCCGGGGCCGCAAGGCCTCGGCAGTTTGATTCGGGGGAACCGCGGCTGGGGATGCGGCTTGGCTGACATCGGCAACGACATCGAACGCCCGCTCGGACAGGCCGTCCGGCCGCCGCGCGCGGCCCGCAGGATCAACGCCGGCGTGGTCACGGCCACTCTCCTGGTGCTGGCCGTGATCGGCGTCTCCGGCGCGATTGCGCTGCGTGAAAGACCGTTTCGAAAGCCGGAAGAAGTCGCCGTTTCGACGCCGAAGACGACCGCGGTGGTCGAATCCGCAGCGCCGGCCACTGAGCCCGCGCCGCAGGCGCAAGCGGGACCCAAGATAAGTGGGCCGCAGATCATCCATATGCCGACCGAAGCGGACGGTGGTCCGCCCAAGGCGGCCATCGTCATCCACGACCCTTCGACGATCGGCCAGAACCTGAGGATCGCGCATATTCCCGACAGGGCGCTGATCGAGACCAGTGAGACCGGCCCGTTGCCGGTTCGCGCCGCCGACGGAAGGCGGCCGTTCGATGTCTATGCGCGGCCGTGGTCCGGTGCGCGCGGTGCGCGCGTGGCGATCGTCATCGGCGGGCTTGCCGTGTCGCAGACCGGCACGCAGGCGGCCATCGCCAAGCTGCCGGCCGAAGTGACGCTGGGCTTCGCGCCGCAGGGCAATAGCATCAGCCGCTGGATGCAGGCGGCGCGGCAGAGAGGCCATGAGATCGTCATGCAGGTGCCGCTCGAACCGTTCGACTATCCGAACGTCAATCCGGGCCGCAACACGCTGACGGTCGCGGCGACACCGGACGAGAATTTGAAGAACTTGCGCTGGGCGCTGTCGCGGATGACCAACTACACCGGCGTCATGAACTATATGGGTGCGCGATTTTCGGCCGATGCGGCGGCGATGGCGCCATTCATGGCCGAACTCGGCAGGCGCGGCCTGGCCTATCTCGACGACGGCTCGTCGGCGCGCAGCCTCGCGTCCGACCTGGCACTGAAGGACGGCGTGCCCTTCATTGCCGGCGACACGTCGATCGACGCCGTGCAGGACCGGGGCGCCATATTGAAGAAGCTGGACGAGCTGGAAGCCACCGCGCGGGCGAAAGGCTTTGCCGTCGGCATCGGCTCGGCCTTCGACCTGACGGTTGACACCGTGTCGTCCTGGGTGATCGAGGCCAAGAAGCGCGGCATCGAGATCGTGCCGATTTCGGCAGTGGCGGTGGATCCGGAAAAAGGTTGAGCATGGCGAAGAGAAAACCGGTCGATCCCGAGACGCTGCCTTATCGCCCCTGTGTCGGACTGATGATACTCAATGGTGACGGCCTGGTCTGGGTCGGGCATCGCATTGCCGAGCCGGATAGCGAATTCGCCGGCACGACGCAGCTCTGGCAGATGCCGCAGGGCGGCATCGACAAGGGCGAGGAACCGCTGCAGGCGGCGCAGCGGGAACTGTATGAAGAGACCGGCATGCGCTCGGTCTCGCTGCTGGATGAGGCGCCGAACTGGATATATTACGACCTGCCGGCCGATCTGGTCGGCATCGCCTTCAAAGGGCGATATCGCGGCCAGACGCAAAAATGGTTCGCCTTCCGCTTTCACGGCGACGTGAGCGAGATTGAGATCAATCCGCCACCGGGCGGCCACACCGCCGAGTTCGACAAATGGGCATGGCGGCCGATGCAGGAATTGCCCGACCTGATCGTGCCGTTCAAGCGCAAGGTTTATGAGGACGTGGTTGCGGCGTTCCGGCATCTGGTTGCGTAGCTTGGCGCTAGCCGCGGTCGCGCCGACCACGGTTGCCGCGTCAGCGCGGTGGCCTTATTGATGGCCAATCCGCCGCAGACGGGGTTGGCATGAACGACGCCTCCAAAAAATCTCTTTCTGAAAAGGTTGCCGTCAGCGAGACAGCGGCCGGCGCCATATTGACCGTCGATCTCGGCGCCATCCGCGAAAACTACCGGCGGCTCAAGGCGCGGCTGGGCGGCGTCGGCTGCGCGGGTGTCGTCAAGGCCGACGGCTACGGGCTCGGCGGGCCCCAGGTGGCGGCAGCGCTGGCGGCCGAGGGCTGCGACATTTTCTTTGTCGCGCATCTGGTCGAAGGTGTCTTGCTGCGCCAGGTGCTCGGCTCACGGCCGGCGATCTATGTGCTGAACGGCATTCAGCCGGGCGCTGAAAGCGAAGCGGTCGAAGCGGAGCTGGGCGCGGTCATCAACAGCGTCGGCCAACTCGCCGCCTGGCGCGCGGCGGCGCAGCGGGCCGGCCGCACGCTTAAAGCTGCAATCCAGGTCGACAGCGGCATGTCGCGGCTCGGCATGGCGGCAGCGGAGGTGGAGGCCGTCGCTGCCGATCCGCAGGCGTTCGACGGTATCGACGTCACCTTTGTGATGAGCCATCTTGCTCGCGCCGACGAGCCCAAGCATCCGGCCAACGAGCAGCAGCGGCTGGAATTCGAGCGGCTGCGCAGGATGCTGCCAAAGGCGCCGGCCTCGCTCGCCAATTCCTCCGGCATCTTTCTTGGGCAGCCCTTTCATTACGACCTCGCCCGGCCCGGTGCGGCGCTCTACGGCATCAATCCGATGCCAGCGGAGGAAAATCCGATGCTGCCGGTGGTGCGGCTTCAGGCAAAGGTCATTCAGACGCGCAGCCTCGATAGGGGAGCCGGCGTCGGCTATGGCCATATTTTTCACGTGACCGAACCGCTGGCCGCAGCAACGATCTCGCTTGGCTATGCCGATGGCTGGCATCGTCGCGCGGCCTCAGCCGCCTGGTTCGAAAATGTGCCGCTGCCCTTCCTCGGACGCGTATCGATGGATTCGATCGTTCTCAACATTTCGGCCCTGCCGCCCGACAGGCTAAAGGCGGGCGATCTCGTCGAGCTGATCGGGCCGTCGCAGACGGTGGATCAGGCGGCCGGCCATGCCGGCACCATCGGCTATGAAATCCTGACCAGCCTCGGACACCGCTTTCACCGGCGCTATGTGACCGGCGCTATGTGAATGGATAGCGCGCGGGCTTTTTTATGCATGCCGTTGTCCCAAAACCGCTGCATACTTTTGGGCGACATGCTTGGGCACTTGGCGGACGCCGTAAAATCCGGCAGACAGAAGCCACGATGCCGCGCCCCAAACCCCTGACGAGACGTCGTTCTGGAGAGCTATGCGATGAAGATCTTCGTGCTGGGCGGCGGCGTTATCGGAGTCACCACCGCTTATTATCTCGCCGAGGCCGGCCATGAAGTGACGGTGATCGACCGCCAGAAGGGCCCGGCGCTGGAAACCAGCTTTGCCAATGCCGGCGAGATCTCGCCCGGCTACGCCTCGCCCTGGGCCGGTCCCGGCGTCCCGTTGAAGGCGATCAAATGGCTGTTGATGAAGCATGGTCCGCTGGTGGTGCGGCCGACTCTTGATCCGCATATGTGGCTATGGCTGGTCAGGATGCTGCGCAACTGCACGGCCGAGCGCTATGCGGTGAACAAGGCGCGCATGGTGCCGCTGGCCGAATACAGCCGCGACACGCTGAAGGCGCTGCGCGAGGCGACCGGCATCGCCTATGATGAACGCGCCAAGGGAACGCTGCAGCTTTTTCGCACGCAACAGCAGCTCGACGGCACGTCAGGCGATGTCGAGGTGCTCAAGACATATGGCGTTCCTTACGAGATTCTCGATCCCGACGGCTGCATAGCGGCCGAGCCGGGGCTGGCAGGGGTGCGTGAAAAATTCGTCGGCGGCCTGCGGCTGCCGGGCGACGAAAC
This sequence comes from Mesorhizobium sp. M6A.T.Ce.TU.016.01.1.1, assembly GCF_003997065.1. Taxonomy (NCBI): domain Bacteria; kingdom Pseudomonadati; phylum Pseudomonadota; class Alphaproteobacteria; order Hyphomicrobiales; family Phyllobacteriaceae; genus Mesorhizobium; species Mesorhizobium sp. M6A.T.Ce.TU.016.01.1.1. The sequence continues at coordinate 228,584 of NZ_RZTJ01000001.1, forward strand.
CGGTGACTGCAAGATGTTCACCGACCGTCTGGCCGAGCTCTGCGTGGCGCGCGGCGTCACCTTCGAATACGACATGTCGATCAGGCGCATCATCCGCAAGCGCAACAGTATCGCCAACATCAATACCAGCAAGGGCTGGAAGACTGCCGACGCCTATGTGATGGCGATGGGCAGCTATTCGGCCAAGTTCATGCGCATGCTGAGACGGTCCATACCGGTCTATCCGGTCAAGGGCTATTCGATCACCCTGCCGATCAAGGATGCTGTCGCAGCACCGGTGTCGACAGTGATGGACGAGACCTACAAGGTGGCGATCACCAGGCTCGGCGATCGCATCCGGGTCGGCGGCACAGCGGAGATTTCCGGCTTCGACCTGAGGCTGCATGAAACGCGGCGGCGCACGCTAGAACATTCGGTCGGCGACCTTTTTCCAGGCAGCGGCGACATGCGGTCAGCGAGTTTCTGGTGCGGGTTGCGGCCGATGACGCCGGACGGGCCGCCGCTGATCGGCCGCACCGAATTTTCCAACCTCTATCTCAACACCGGCCACGGCACGCTCGGCTGGACCATGGCCTGCGGCTCGGCCAAGGTGCTGGCCGACATCATCTCCAACCGGGTACCGGACATCAATGTCCGCGATCTCGGACCGGAGCGATACCAGCGGTAGGACCAGAAGGCTTCCTTCATCGAGCCCGGCCTTTGAGGGCGGTGACTTCGCCCCAAAACTGCGCAGTGTTTTGGGGACATCACAATTTCAATGGGTCGGGTGAATCTCGTCAGACGAACAATCCCCGCTCCCGTTCCACTGCCTTGGTGATGAAGCTCGCGACGATCTGGACGCGGCGCAGCGGCCTGACCGATTCGTGATAGACCAGCCAGTAGGCACGGCGGATGGGCGCGACGATGTCGACAGCCACCAGTTCCGGCATCGAGCGGGCGACGAAGGTGTGCAGGATGCCGATGCCGGCGCCGGAGCGCACCGCTTCGGCCTGGCCGAGCGCCGAGGAGATGGCGAAGCTGGTGCGCCAGTCGGCGCTGAACTCGGCCGCATAGTCGAGCGAGGGGCTGACGATGAGGTCCGGCACATAGCCGATCAGCGTGTGCCGCCCGAGCTCGGCGGGCGTTTGGGGCAGGCCATGCGCTTCGGCATAGGCCTGGGACGCGAACAGGCCGAGCGTGTAGTCGACCAGCTTGCCCGCCACCAGCCTGCCTTCGGTCGGCCGCTCGACGGTGATGGCGATGTCGGCCTCGCGCCTGGACAGCGAGAAGGAACGCGGCACCGGCACCAGCTGGATGGTAAGTTCGCGGTGAAGCGCCGTCAGTGCGCCGAGGCGTTTGGCCAGGAAGGCGACGCCGAAGCCATCAGGCGCGCCGATGCGCACGGTGCCGGAGACATCGTCGCCTTCGCCCGCCACGGTCGAGCGCGCGGCGATCATATCGCCTTCCATGCGCTCAGCGATGTCGAGGAAGCGCTCGCCCGACGGCGTCAGCTCGCTACCGGTGGTAAGCCGGCGAAAGAGTTTTGTGCGCAGCGCATCCTCAAGTGCGGCGATGCGGCGCGAGACAGTGGCGTGATTGAGCTCCAACCGCTTAGCCGCGCCGAGGATTTGGCCGGCCCGCGCCACGGCGAGGAAGATGCGGACGTCATCCCAGTTCATGGGAATGGTCCGTATGACGCCGATTACGGCAGCGCTCTAGGGCGCGCCCCTCTGTCCTGCCGGACATCTCCCCCACTTGGGGGGAGATCGGCCGGCCGCTCCGGCGGCGACTTTCTTGCAGCGTTGCGGGTTGGCGAAAGCGGGGATGACAGCCAATCTCCCCCCTCGTGGGGGAGATGTCCAGTAGGACAGAGGGGGGCGCGAAGGAACTCATCTCTCAATCCTTGCTGCTAGGGACCTGCATCCTTACTATTTGCGAGAATTGATGTTCTGCCGTCAATTGCTATCTATTTTACGCACAACGGTTGCGTTTTCGCTCGCGTTGCCATCGGTCGCGCAAAGGCGGACAATGCCGCATCACAAATACAGGGAGAGAGATCATGATCGAATACGGTCATTTCATCGGCGGCAAGCGTGTCGCTGGGACCAGCGGCCGCAAGCAGGATGTCATGCAGCCGATGGACGGCACGGTGCGCGGCACGGTGGCGCTGGCTTCGCAGGCGGAACTGCGCGCGGCGGTGGAAAACGCCAGGGCCGCGCAGCCCGGCTGGGCAGCGACCAACCCGCAGCGGCGCGTGCGCGTCTTGATGAAGTTCCTCGAACTGGTCGCCAAAGAGTATGATTCGCTGGCCGACATTCTGGCGCGCGAGCACGGCAAGACCATCGCCGACGCCAAGGGCGACATCCAGCGCGGGCTGGAAGTGGTCGAGGTCTGCATCGGCGCGCCGCATATGATGAAGGGCGAGTTCACCGATGGCGCCGGCCCCGGCATCGACGTCTATTCGATGCGCCAGCCGCTCGGCGTCGTCGCCGGCATCACGCCGTTCAATTTTCCGGCGATGATCCCGTTGTGGAAGATCGCGCCGGCCATCGCCTGCGGCAACGCCTTCATCCTGAAGCCTTCGGAGCGCGACCCGGGCGTGCCGTTGCGCATCGCGGAGCTGTTCATCGAGGCCGGCCTGCCGGCGGGCATCCTCAACGTCGTCAACGGCGACAAGGAGGCGGTCGATGCCATCCTCGACGACCCCGATATCAAGGCCATCGGCTTTGTCGGCTCGACGCCGATCGCCCACTACATCTATTCGCGCGGCACCGCCTCGGGCAAGCGCGTGCAGTGCTTCGGCGGCGCCAAGAACCACATGATCATCATGCCCGACGCCGACATGGACCAGACCGTCGACGCACTGATCGGCGCCGGCTACGGCTCGGCCGGCGAGCGCTGCATGGCGATTTCCGTCGCTGTCCCGGTCGGCAACGATACCGCCAACCGGCTGATGGAAAAGCTAGTGCCGCGGGTGGAAAGCCTGAAGGTCGGTCCCTCGACGGATTCATCCGCCGATTTCGGCCCGCTGGTGACGGCGCAGGCGCTGGAGCGGGTCAAAGGTTATGTCGACACCGGTGTCAAGGAAGGCGCCAAGCTGGTCGTCGACGGCCGCGGCTTTTCCATGCAGGGCTACGAGAACGGCTACTATATGGGCGGCTGCCTGTTCGACAACGTGACATCAGACATGCGCATCTACAAGGAAGAGATCTTTGGGCCGGTGCTCTCGGTGATGCGCGCGCCGACCTATGAGAACGCGATCAAACTCGCCAACGACCACGAAATGGGCAACGGCGTCGCCATCTTCACCCGCGACGGCGATGCGGCGCGCGACTTCGCCTCGAGGGTCCAGGTCGGCATGGTCGGTGTCAATGTGCCGATCCCGGTGCCGATCGCCTACTACACCTTCGGCGGCTGGAAAGCGTCCTCCTTCGGCGACCTCAACCAGCACGGACCGGACGCGTTCCGTTTCTATACCAAGACCAAGACGGTGACCTCGCGCTGGCCGTCAGGTGTGAAAGATGGGGCAGAGTTCGTCATCCCGACGATGAACTAGCCGGACGGTTCCGGATTCAGATTGAAGACGAAGAGGCCCGGCTAGAGACCGGGCCTTTTTGCTGACCGGTCGCGGTCCATATATTCCTGAACGCTAATGTGATGGAACCGGGCGGGCAGCAGAAGTCTTAACTTGCAATCCTGCCGCGAAGGAGGCGCGGCAGATCAACCAACGGCGCTGGCGACAGCTGCGGGGGCATCGGTCGGCGCAAGGGAGGTGTCAGATGACACGTCTTATGGTGACGATACTTTGCGCCGCCGCGGCGGCGTTTTCCGCCGCCCCGGCAATGGCGGCCGAACAATGCGCGGCACGAGCCGACATGATCAAGGCGCTCGGCGAGAAGTTCCGTGAAAATCCGACCGCGCTCGGCGTCGTCAATCGGAATGTGATCGTTGAAGTCTTCGTTTCCGACCAAGGCACCTGGACCATCCTCGCCAGCGACACACGCGGTCAAAGCTGCGTGGTTTCGGTGGGTGAAGGCTGGGAGAGCGCGGTGACGACAGCGGCGCTGCCAGGCACCTGAGCGTGGCCCTTTTTTTGCTGCGGCCGCGGTTTCGGCATAGCCGCGCAGGCCGCGGTTCTCTGCGATCACCTTGAAACGGATCCACAGGCGCCCGCTGCGGGCGCCTGCTTGCGCTTTTTCGTTGCCGACACCATATATGGGAACATAGTGGGAACATCAAAAATCGTCCCCGCTGATGACAGACCGGAACACGGAAAGGAACGACGCGATGGTGATGACGTCGGAACCGGCCTGGATCGTTTCGGCAAAATGAGGCGTCTCCCTTTGCCGGACGTGATGGCAAAGGAGGTGCCCTATGGCACGCAAATCGCTATTGGGTTGGGTGAAAACCCTGGTTCTTGCTGGCGCATTGGCGGCGGGTACGAACGCCGCAAGCGCCCAATATCAGTACTGCGTTGAACATGGCGATCTCGTCGCCCACCTGACTGAGAATTTCCAGGAAAGACAGTTTGCTTTCGGGCTGATCGGTCAAGTGGCGATCATGGAAGTTTTTGTCGCCGAGACCGGAAGCTGGACGATCATCGTCACCGATGTCGCCGGCAGAAGCTGCATCGTCGCGGCCGGCGAACATTGGGAAAACGTGGTGATCCCGGCCGACCAGGACGCATGACGGTCAGGACACATTGATCGGATGAGCGGTCTCAGCGCGTAGCGGCCGTCTCGGCATGGCCGCGTAGCAGCGCCATCAGGCGCTTGGCATCTTTAGCGGCAGCATCTTCGTCGCCGGCGAGGATCGAGCGGATCAGCGCGACGTGGTGCTCGGCCGATTCGGCGAGCCCGGTTTCGGCCTTGTAGCGGAACCAGAAGCGGCGGCTGTGGGTCTGCAAGGGGGCGGCCAGCCGTGCGGCGAAGGGGTTGTCGGCAGCCAGCGCCAGCGCCTCGTCGAGCGCCTTGTCGGCTTGAATGAAGGCCAGCACATTGCCTGATATCACCGCTTTCTGCATGGCCAGTGCCGCATCGTGAAACAGGTCAGCGGCTTCACGGGTGACGAAGCGGGCGGCCGAGCGGGCGAGAACCACCTCGATGCCACGCCGCGCATCGAGGACGCGCAACCAGTCGCCGGGATGGAGCGGGGCAATGGCGATGCCGGCACGGGGCCGGACATCCAGCAGTCCTTCCCAAGCCAGTCGCTGGATCGCCTCGCGCACCGGCGTGCGGCCAAGCCCGAGCCTGTCGATCAGGGCGCCCTCGGTGATGAAGCTTGCAGGCGCCAGTTCGAGCGTCACGATCATATGCTCGAGCACACGGTAGGCTTTCGCCGCCGCAGGCTCGAATGCCGGGCTTGTGTCACTGGATATCAAAGGTGAGCTCCTGATATATTTTCGATATATCATAGCGAAATCCGTGTTGACAGTCCGTTTATTAATAAATATACGACTGATATATCAGATGGAGCGACCACCATGTGGACCGGAGTTTTCCCCGCCGTCACGACCAAATTCACTGAGGACGATCGTCTCGACCATGGCGAGATGGAGCGCTGCTTTGCGCTGCAGATGGAAGCCGGCTGCGACGGCATCATCGTCTGCGGCTCGCTCGGCGAAGGGCCGATGCTGTCACATGACGAGAAGATCGACGTGCTGAAGACCGCGCAGAAGATCGCAGGCAACAAGCCGGTTCTGCTGACGGTCAACGAAGCCGGCACGCGCGAGGCGGCGGCGATCGCGCGCCGCGCCGCGAAAGAGGGCGCCAACGGGCTGATGGTGGTGCCGAGCCCGATCTACCACACCAATGAGGAGGAGACGGTCGCCGCACTGCGCGCTGTCGCCGAGGCCGGCGACCTGCCGGTGATGATCTATTCCAACCGGCTTGCCTATCGTGTCGACGTTACCGTCGACCAGATGGAGGAGCTGGCGAAGGACAAGCGCTTTGTCGCCATCAAGGAATCCTCGGACGACATCCGCCGCTCGACCGAGATCATCAACCGCTTCGGCGACCGCTACGACCTGTTCACCGGCGTCGACAATCTGGCGTTCGAGGCGCTGTCGGTCGGCGCCATCGGCTGGGTGGCGGGGCTGGTCACCGCGTTTCCGCGCGAGACGGTCGCCATCTACCAGTTGATGAAGCAGGGTCGCCGCGAGGAGGCACTGAAAATCTACCGCTGGTTCCGGCCGCTGCTCGACCTCGACGTCTCGACCTATCTGGTGCAGAACATCAAGCTCGCCGAAGTCTTGGCGATCAGCACCAACGACCGCGTGCGCATGCCGCGCCAGCCATTGTCGGGCGAGCGCCGCAGGACGGTCGAAAAGATCGTCAGGGATGCGCTGGCGGCAAGGCCGGAGCTGCCGACGTTTTGAGGCAAGCTCTCTTCTTCCCGTTTTACGGGAGAAGATGGCGGCAGCCAGATGAGGGGCAGCGCCCACGTGCAAGGAATTTCCAAGTCGGCAAAAGCGGGGAGCCGCCCCTCATCCGCCCTTCGAGCACCTTCTCCCCGTGAACGGGGAGAAGGGGAAGACATCGCCATTATCGGCGGCGGCATCATCGGCGTCTGTGTCGCCGCCTATCTGGCCGAGGCAGGGCGAAACGTCACGATCTTCGATCGGACGGGGATCTGCGAGGAGACGAGTTCTGGCAATGCCGCCGCTCTGGCCTTTTCCGATGTGCTGCCGCTGGCCCACAAGGGCATGATCAGGCATCTGCCGAAATGGCTTGCCGACCCGCTCGGCCCGCTCAGCATCCCGCCCGCCTACCTGCCGAAGCTGCTGCCCTGGCTTGTCCGCTTCTGGCGCGCCGGGCGAACCGACCGCTACGAGGCCAGCCTCGCGGCGCAGGCAGGCATGATGCGGCTCGCCGAGGCCGAATGGGCCGGGCTGATGGCGCGCTCGGGCACCGGAAACATGCTGCGCGAGGACGGCTCGCTCGAACTTTACGAGAACGAGGCCGAGTTCAAGGCGTCGCTGCCCGGCTGGGCGGCGAGGCAGCGCTTCGGCATCGGCTTCAGCCATGTCGAGGGCGATGCGCTCGCCGCCTTGCAGCCGGGCCTGTCGCCGCGCTTCGTCAAGGGCACTTTCGTGCCGGGATGGAAGACCGTTACGGACCCGAAATCATTGGGCAAGGCGATCTGGGCCTATGCCGAGAAGAACGGCGCGCGTTTCGAAAAGGCTCGGATCGACCGTGTCGGAGCGGGGCAGGATGGCGCGACATTGACGCTGGCCGACGGCACGGCGCGGCAGGCAAAATGCCTCGTCATCGCCGCTGGCGCGTGGTCGCATCTCCTGGCGAAACATCTCGGCGACCGCATCCCGCTCGAAACCGAGCGCGGCTACAACACGACCCTGCCGAAGACCGCCTTCGACGTGAAGCGGCTACTGATCTTCTCCGGCCATGGCTTCGTCGTCACCCCGCTTGAAACCGGTGTGCGCGTCGGCGGTGCGGTCGAGCTCGGCGGCATTAAGCGGTCGCCCAACTACGCCCGCTCGAAAGCGCTGCTCGACAAGGCACAAAAATTCCTGCCGGGGCTTGATCCGGCCGGGGGGCGCGAATGGATGGGGTTTCGGCCGTCGCTGCCGGATTCGCTGCCGGTGATCGGTGGCGCCAGGCAGACCGGCACGATAGTCTATGCCTTCGGCCACGGCCATCTCGGCCTGACCCAGGCGGCTGCCACCGGACGCTTGATCCGCGATCTCATTCTCGGCCAAAATCCGGTGTTTGATCTTTCTCCGTTTTCTCCGAACCGCTTCTGACGGGATCTCGAAATGGCGCGCCACTCCTTCTTTTGCATCGACGGTCACACCTGCGGCAATCCCGTGCGGCTTGTCGCCGGCGGCGGGCCGCTGCTCCAGGGCGCGACGATGATGGAGCGGCGCGCGCATTTCCTGGCCGAATATGACTGGATCCGCACCGGGCTGATGTTCGAGCCGCGCGGCCATGATGTGATGTCCGGCTCGATCCTCTATCCGCCGACGAGGCCCGATTGCGACATCGCCATACTGTTCATCGAAACCTCGGGCTGCCTGCCAATGTGCGGTCACGGCACCATCGGCACGGTGACGATGGCCATCGAGCACGGGCTGATCAAGCCGAAGACGCCGGGTTTGCTCAGGCTGGACACGCCGGCCGGCCTGGTCGCCGCCGAATACAAACAGGTCGGCGAATATGTCGAGGAGGTCCGCATCACCAACGTGCCGTCCTTCCTCTATGCGGAGGGCCTGACGGTCGAATGTCCGCAGCTCGGCGAGATCAGTGTCGATGTCGCCTATGGCGGCAATTTCTACGCTATTGTCGAGCCGCAGGAGAACTATCGCGACATGGCCGACCATTCCGCCGGCGACCTCATCGCCTGGAGCCCGGTGGTGCGACAGCGGCTCAACGAGAAGTACTCCTTCGTGCATCCCGAGAATCCCGGCATCGACCGGCTGTCGCATATGCTGTGGACGGGTGCCCCGACCGACAGCCAGGCGGATGCGCGCAACGCCGTCTTCTACGGCGACAAGGCGATCGACCGCTCGCCTTGCGGCACCGGCACCTCGGCGCGGATGGCGCAGCTTCACGCCAAGGGCAAGCTTAGGGCCGGCGACGATTTCGTCCATGAATCGATCATCGGCTCGCTGTTCAAGGGCAGGGTCGAGAAGGAAGTCACGGTGGCAGGCAAGCCGGCGATCATTCCCTCGATCGGCGGCTGGGCGCGCATGACCGGATTGAACACGATCTTCATCGACGACCGTGATCCGTTCGCGCACGGATTCGTCGTCAAATAGAGAGGATCCTAACCCAAGGGAAACGAATGGAATGCAAAGATCGACTGCGTCGGCGGCGCAACGATCCCGCTCATCAACTTATTTTGACGGCGATTCCTTCGAAAGGACGTGCATTTTGACGCCGAATCGTCAAAGACATTGCGTTATGCCAATGATAGGGTCCGCGATAGTCCAGAGGCCGGAAGGGAAAGAACGGGCAATCCGAGTGGCGTGCTTCAAAATCACGCATGACGATTAAAAAATGACGTTGCAATCCGGGCTCGAAACTTTACGACTAGGGGAAATACGAAAAGGAATGCGTCTGCATGGGCGACATTCCAGGGGAGCCACGACAGCATGCAGTATTTTGTCCAGCAGCTTATCAATGGGCTGACGCTGGGATCGATCTATGGACTGATAGCGATCGGCTATACGATGGTCTACGGTATCATCGGCATGATCAATTTCGCCCATGGCGACATCTTCATGATCGGCGCCTTCACCGCCCTCATCGTTTTCCTCATCCTCGGTGCGTTGTTCTACTCGGTGCCGGTGGTGATCGCGCTCTTGATCATGATGATCGTCGCGATGCTGCTGACCAGCCTGTATAACTGGACGATCGAGAAGGTGGCCTACCGGCCCTTGCGCGGCTCGTTCCGGCTGGCGCCGCTGATCACAGCGATCGGCATGTCGATCGCGCTGTCGAACTTCGTCCAGGTGACGCAAGGCCCGCGCAACAAGCCGATCCCGCCGATGGTGTCCAAGGTCTACAATATCGAGGGCATCAGCGTATCGCTGAAGCAGATTATCATCGTCATCGTCACCGCGCTGCTGCTGGCGCTGTTCTGGTACCTGGTCAACAAGACGTCGCTTGGTCGAGCGCAAAGAGCGTGCGAACAGGACCGCAAGATGGCGGCGTTGCTCGGTATCGACGTCGACCGCACCATCTCGATCACCTTCGTCATGGGCGCGGCCCTTGCCGCCGTCGCCGGCACGCTATTCCTGATGTATTACGGCGTCATCGCCTTCTCCGACGGCTTCACGCCCGGCGTGAAGGCGTTCACTGCGGCCGTGCTCGGCGGCATCGGCTCGCTGCCCGGCGCCGTGCTCGGTGGGCTGATGATCGGCTTCATCGAGAGCATGTGGTCGGCCTATTTCTCGATCGACTACAAGGACGTCGCCGCCTTCTCCATCCTGGCGATCGTGCTGATCTTCCTGCCTTCCGGCATTCTGGGCCGGCCAGAAGTCGAAAAGGTCTGAGATCATGGCCGATACCGTATCTCCGGAGCGCGACATCGTCGCCACCCCTATGCAACGCGCCACGCGCGAGGCGCTTTATGCCGGCGCCATCGCGCTCGGCCTGTTCGTGCTGTTCATCGGCCTGAGGACCGATCAGAACATCTCGAACGAACTGATCCTCGTACAGCGCTGGTGGCTTCTCTTTACCGTGGTTGTGCTGACCATGGTCGGGCGCTTTGTCTATGTCGCCTATGGCCAACCCTTCCTGGCCAGCCAGAAGGTCGTCGACATCGCCACCGGCCTGTTGCCGGAGAGCGCGGCGACGCGGTTCTTCCGGTTGCCGTATTTCATCGCGGCCATCGTGATTGTTGCCGTGCTTGCTCTTCTGGCCGGCTCCCTCGATGATTTGCTGGGGCCGGGTCTTGCCGGTTATGCACGGTTCGCGCGAGCGCTGGCGATCATCTATGCCCTCGCCTCGGTGCTGTTCTATTTCCGCAGCTTCATCCATGCCCACTTCTCGGCATTGGGCATCGCCGCACTGGCGATTTATCCTGTCGTCGTCGTGCTGGTGCTTGCGGTGTACAGCGGATCGATGGTGGGCGGCTTTCAGGGCTCGCTGAAATGGGTCGACAATTTCGGCATCCAGATCCTGATCTATGTGATGCTGGCGTGGGGGCTGAATATCGTCGTTGGCCTCGCCGGCTTGCTCGACCTCGGCTATGTCGCGTTCTACGCCGTCGGCGCCTATGCCTATGCGCTGCTCGGCACGCATTTTGGTCTGTCGTTCTGGATCCTGCTGCCGGCCGCCGGGGCCATGGCCGCCTTCTGGGGCGTGCTTTTGGGCTTTCCGGTGCTGCGCCTGCGCGGCGACTATCTGGCGATTGTGACGCTGGCCTTCGGCGAGATCATTCGTCTCGTGCTGATCAACTGGCGCGAGGTCACCAACGGCTCGGCCGGTATTTCCGGTATCCCGAAGGTCTCTTTCTTCGGGCTGATGTCGTTCAACGTCGCGGACGAAAACTATATCGCCAAGGTGCTCGACATCGCCCAGTCGGGCGCCTACTACAAGATCTTCCTCTACTACCTGATCCTCGGGCTCTGCCTGCTCACCGCCTTCGTCACCATAAGGCTCAGGCGCATGCCCGTCGGCCGCGCCTGGGAAGCGCTGCGAGAGGACGAGATCGCCTGCCGCTCGCTCGGCATCAACACCACCACCACCAAGCTCACCGCCTTTGCCACCGGCGCCATGTTCGGCGGCTTCGCTGGCTCGTTCTTCGCTGCGCGGCAAGGTTTCGTCAGCCCTGAATCCTTCATCTTCCTGGAATCGGCGATCATCCTCGCCATCGTCGTGCTCGGCGGCATGGGCTCGCTGGTCGGCATCGCCGTCGCCGCCATGGTGATGATCGGCGGCACCGAGGCGCTGCGCGAACTCGATTTCCTGAAGCAGGTCTTCGGTCCAGATTTCACCCCGGAACTCTACCGCATGCTGCTGTTCGGTATAGCCATGGTCATCGTCATGGTTTGGAAGCCGCGCGGCTTCGTCGGCAGCCGCGAGCCGACAGCCTTCCTCAAGGAGAGCAGGGCCGTATCCGGCTCCTTCACCAAGGAAGGCCACGGCTGATGAGTGATGCGAGCCTATCCATGAACGATGCCATCCTGCAGGTCGAGCATCTGTCGATGAAGTTCGGCGGTCTCGTTGCCATCGGCGACCTGACCTTCCAGGCCAAGCGCGGCGAGATCACCGCGCTGATCGGGCCGAACGGCGCCGGCAAGACCACCGTGTTCAACTGCATCACCGGTTTCTACAAGCCGTCGGAAGGCATGCTCACGCTCAATCGGCGCGACGGCTCGAGCTATCTGCTTGAGCGCCTGCCGAATCATGAGATCCCGGCGCGCGCCAAGGTGGCGCGCACTTTCCAGAATATTCGTCTGTTCTCGGGCATGACGCTGCTGGAGAACCTGCTGGTGGCGCAGCACAACAAGCTGATGAAGGCGTCCGGCTACACCATTCTCGGCCTGTTCGGCTTCAGCGGCTACCGAACCGCGTCGGCCGAGTCGATCGACCTGGCGAGGCACTGGCTGGAAAAGGCCGATCTCGTCGACCGAGCCGACGATCCGGCCGGCGACCTGCCCTACGGCGCGCAACGGCGCCTGGAGATCGCGCGGGCCATGTGCACGGGTCCGGAGCTGCTCTGCCTCGACGAACCGGCCGCCGGCCTCAATCCGAAGGAATCGATGGCGCTCAACGAGCTCCTGATGGACATCAAAGACAACACCGGCACCTCAATCTTGCTGATCGAGCACGACATGGCGGTGGTCATGCAGATTTCCGACCATGTCGTGGTGCTCGAATACGGGCGCAAGATCTCGGACGGCAGTCCGCACGCGGTACGCACCGACCCGCGTGTCATCGCCGCTTATCTCGGGGTCGAAGACGAGGAAGTTGAGACTGTGCTGACGGAGGTCGGCGACGAAGACGTCATCGAGCAACTGGATACGGGCCCGGATTCGGCGCACGGGCCGGGCGCATCATCTTCGTATCTCGCCGGGCCGGTGACCGACACGGTCGGCCATAGCGAAGGCGAACGCGTCACGGTGTCGAAGGGCGCCTCGAAAGCCGGGCAGCTCGATACAAGGTCGAGTGCCGCAGCAAGCAAGCCAAGCTCGAAGCCTGCCGCAGCCAAACCCAGCGCGAAATCTTCTGCCGCAGCAAAGCCAGCCGCCAAGGCACCGGCCAAATCGAAAGTCGCGGGCGTTTCGAATCGGCTCACAGCAGCGCGTGGCGGCAAGGCCGACAACCTGACCCGCATCAAGGGCATCGGCACGGTCAACGAGAAGAAGCTCAACCAGCACGGCATCTTCCATTTCGACCAGATCGCGGCATGGAAGAAGGCCGACGTCGTGGCCGTCGAAGCCTATCTGGCCTTCGACGGGCGCATTGCGCGCGAGGACTGGGTTGGCCAGGCCAAGCTTCTTGCCGCCGGCAAGGAGACGGAATTTTCGCGCCGTGTCGATGCTGGGAAGGTGGAGACAAGCCATGCCTCTGCAACGCCTGCGGCGGGCAAGCGCGGGGGGCGCAAGTGATGGCCGGGACAACGCTGCTCGATATCAGGGGTGTCCAGACCTACTACGGCAACATCAGGGCGCTGAACGGCGTCGATGTCACCGTCAAGCAGGGCGAGATCGTGGCGTTGATCGGCGCCAACGGCGCCGGCAAATCGACGCTGATGATGACGATTTTCGGTGCTCCACGGGCGCGGGCGGGTACCATCACCTTCGCCGGCACCGACATCACCCAACTGCCGACCCATGAGATCGCGCGCATGCGCATCGCCCAGTCGCCGGAGGGCCGGCGCATCTTCCCGCGCATGACGGTGATGGAAAACCTGCAGATGGGCGCCAGCCTCGACAACCTCCAGCATTACGACGAGGACGCCGAGAAGGTGTTCACGCTGTTTCCGCGCCTGAAGGAACGCATTGCCCAGCGCGGCGGCACGCTGTCGGGCGGCGAGCAGCAGATGCTGTCGATCGCGCGCGCGCTGATGGCGCGGCCGAAGCTGCTCCTGCTCGACGAGCCGTCGCTGGGCCTGGCGCCGCTGATCGTCAAGCAGATCTTCGACGCCATCCGCGAGTTGAACCGCACGCAGGGGCTGACCGTGTTCCTGGTCGAGCAGAACGCCTTCGGCGCGCTGAAGCTCGCCACGCGGGGCTATGTCATGGTCAACGGCAATGTGACGATGAGCGGCACCGGCAAGGAGCTGCTCGCCGATCCGGACGTGCGTGCCGCCTATCTCGAAGGCGGCCATCACTGAGTTCAGGAGTCTTCATCATGCAGGGCATTCTCTATGAGGAACCCTCGGTCTGGCAGTTCTTCTTCGTCACCTGCCTGCTTGGCGGCTGGGCGGCCTGGATGACGGGCAAGGCCTGCGCCCAGACATGGCGCAGCTTCGTCCAGTTGTTCGCTTACATGCTCGGCCTCGGCATCGCCGTAAGGTTCATCCATCACGCGCTGTTCGACGGCACGATGTTCTCGCTGCAGTACTACATCGTCGATACCATCGTCCTGATGATATTGGGCTTCATCGGCTATCAATACACGCGCACCAATCAGATGGTGACACAGTATAGCTGGCTCTACGAAAGAGCATCGCTTTTGAGTTGGAAACCAAAAGGTTGATGTTCATCATTAACGCCGTTTCGGGGATGAATCGGCGTGACAAGTGCCTGAAAATCGGCAAAGTACGTTTTCTGCGAGTAAAAGTGGGCATCGCATGAAAGCATCATCCACGCCCACTCTGTAAATGGGAGCGTTTTACATGAGAAAATCACTTTTGTCCGCCGTCGCCCTGACCGCGCTCGTCGCGTTCAGCGGAAGCGCGTGGGCTGACATCCTGGTCGGCGTCGCCGGTCCGATCACCGGTCCGAATGCCGCTTTCGGCGCGCAGCTGCAGAAGGGCGCCGAACAGGCTGTCGCCGACATCAATGCGGCCGGCGGCATCAACGGCGAGCAGATCAAGCTCACGGTCGGCGACGACGTCTCCGATCCGAAGCAGGGCATCTCGGTCGCCAACAAGTTCGTCGGCGACGGCGTCAAGTTCGTGGTCGGCCACTTCAACTCGGGCGTTTCGATCCCGGCATCGGAAGTCTACGCGGAAAACGGTATCCTCGAGATCACGCCGGCCGCGACCAATCCGAAGTTCACCGAACGCGGCATGTGGAACACGTTCCGCACCTGCGGACGTGACGACCAGCAGGGCAGCATCGCCGGCGCTTACCTCGCGTCGAACTTCAAGGATGCCAAGATCGCGGTCATCCACGACAAGACGACTTACGGTCAAGGTCTTGCCGACGAGACCAAGAAGGCGATGAACGCTGCCGGCGTGACGGAAGTCATGTACGAAGGCGTCAATGTCGGCGACAAGGACTTCTCGGCGCTGATCGCTAAGATGAAGCAAGCCGGCGTTTCCATCATCTATTGGGGTGGTCTGCACACCGAAGCCGGCCTGATCATCCGCCAGGTGGCTGACCAGGGCCTCAAGGCCACGCTGGTTTCCGGCGACGGCATCGTGTCGAACGAGCTGGCCTCAATCGCGGGCGACGCGGTTGCGGGCACGTTGAACACGTTCGGCCCGGATCCGCGTCTGATTCCGGCGAACAAGGAACTCGTTGAGAAGTTCCGTGCGCAGGGCTTCGAGCCGGAGGCCTACACGCTCTACTCCTACGCCGCCATGCAGGCTATCGCGGGAGCCGCCACAGCCGCCAAGTCGAACGATCCGATGGAAGTTGCCAAGGCTCTCAAGGCGAATGGCCCGTTCAAGACGGTGCTGGGCGATCTTTCCTATGACGCGAAGGGCGATCCGACGCTGCCTGGCTACGTCATGTACGAATGGAAGAAGGGCGACGACGGCAAGTACACCTACATCCAGAAAATGTAAGCCTGTCGACGACGGCAGTTCCGGAATGCCCGGCGCTTCGCGCCGGGCATTTTTCGTTTGATGTGTTACCCGTTGTTAAAGCGTCCTTTGCGCATTCGAGGGAAACACGCGGCGCTCAGAGCAAAAAGAATCGATTTAAATCGGTTTAATCGCCGCCCGATTTTGTTTGCGCTGCAGCATTTTCGCGTTAATCATGGCGCCAGTTTCCTTCCCCGTCAGCGTCCGGAGCCTTGTCCTTGGCAATTTCGAAGATCCTTGTCGCCAACCGGTCCGAAATCGCCATCCGCGTCTTCCGCGCGGCCAACGAACTCGGCCTCAAAACCGTGGCGATCTGGGCCGAGGAGGACAAATACTCGCTGCACCGCTTCAAGGCCGACGAAAGCTACCAGGTTGGGCGCGGGCCGCATCTGACCAGGGATATGGGACCGATCGAAAGCTATCTGTCGATCGAGGAGGTGATCCGCGTCGCCAGGCTTTCGGGCGCCGATGCCATCCATCCGGGCTATGGGCTGTTGTCGGAAAGCCCCGAATTCGCCGAAGCCTGCGCCAAGGCCGGCGTCGTCTTTATCGGACCCAAGCCGGATACGATGCGCAGGCTCGGCAACAAGGTCGCCGCGCGCAACCTGGCGATCGAGGTTGGTGTGCCGGTGGTCCCCGCTACCGAGCCGTTGCCGGACGATATGGAGGCGGTGAAGGCGCTCGCCAAGACGATCGGCTATCCGGTGATGCTGAAGGCATCGTGGGGCGGCGGCGGCCGCGGCATGCGCGCCATCCGCTCGGAAACCGATCTCGCCCGCGAAGTGACGGAGGGCAAGCGCGAAGCGAAAGCCGCCTTCGGCAAGGACGAGGTCTATCTCGAAAAGCTGATCGAGCGCGCCCGCCATGTCGAGGTGCAGGTGCTGGGCGACACACACGGCAATGCCGTGCACCTGTTCGAGCGCGATTGCTCCATCCAGCGCCGCAACCA
Source organism: Mesorhizobium sp. M6A.T.Ce.TU.016.01.1.1 (assembly GCF_003997065.1). Classification (NCBI taxonomy): domain Bacteria; kingdom Pseudomonadati; phylum Pseudomonadota; class Alphaproteobacteria; order Hyphomicrobiales; family Phyllobacteriaceae; genus Mesorhizobium; species Mesorhizobium sp. M6A.T.Ce.TU.016.01.1.1. The sequence continues at coordinate 244,959 of NZ_RZTJ01000001.1, forward strand.
GAAGGTGGTCGAGCGCGCGCCGGCGCCGTATCTCGAAATGTCACGGCGCGAAGAGCTTTGCGATCATGCGCTGAAGATCGCCCGCGAGACGAGCTATATCGGGGCCGGCACGGTCGAGTTCCTGCAGGATGCCGACACCGGCAAATTCTACTTCATCGAGGTCAACCCTCGCATCCAGGTCGAGCACACCGTCACCGAGCAGGTGACGGGCATCGACATCGTCAAGGCGCAGATCCACATCCTCGATGGTTTCGCCATCGGCACGCCTGAATCGGGCGTGCCGGCGCAGAAGGATATCAGGCTCAACGGCCACGCGCTGCAGTGCCGCATCACCACGGAAGATCCCGAGCACAATTTCATTCCCGACTATGGCCGCATCACCGCCTATCGCGGCGCCACCGGTTTCGGCATCCGCCTCGATGGCGGCACCGCTTATTCGGGCGCGGTTATCACCCGTTTCTACGATCCGCTGCTGGAGAAGGTGACGGCCTGGGCACCGACGCCGGCCGAGACCATCGCCCGCATGAACCGGGCGCTACGCGAGTTCCGTATCCGCGGCGTGGCGACCAACCTTACCTTCCTCGAAGCGATCATCAATCACCCGAGTTTCGCCGACAATTCCTACACGACCAAGTTCATCGATACGACGCCGGAACTGTTCGCCAGCGTGAAGCGGCAGGACCGCGCCACCAAGCTGCTCAACTACCTGGCCGACGTCAGCGTCAACGGCCATCCCGAGACGCGCGGCCGGCCGCAGCCGAAGGCGGATGCGGCGGCGCCCATGGTGCCCTATCTCAACGGCAATGTGCCTGATGGCAGCAAGCAGAAGCTCGACGCGCTGGGGCCGGAGAAATTCGCGGCCTGGATGCGCGCGCAGAAAGAGGTGCTGGTCACCGACACGACGATGCGCGACGGGCACCAATCCTTGCTCGCGACGCGCGTGCGCACCTATGACATCGCCGGCATTGCCGGCACCTATGCGCGCGCGCTGCCGCAGCTTTTGTCGCTCGAATGTTGGGGCGGGGCGACCTTCGACGTCGCCATGCGCTTCCTCACCGAAGACCCGTGGGAACGGCTGTCGCTGGTGCGCGAGGCAACGCCCAATTTGTTGCTGCAAATGCTTTTGCGCGGCGCCAACGGCGTCGGCTACACCAACTATCCCGACAATGTCGTCCAGCATTTCGTCAAACAGGCCGCCGCCGGCGGCATCGACCTGTTCCGCGTCTTCGACTGTTTGAACTGGGTCGACAACATGCGTGTCGCCATGGACGCGGTCGGCGCCGAGGGCAAGCTGATCGAAGCGGCGATCTGCTACACCGGCGACATACTCGACCCGGCGCGAGCCAAATACGACCTCAAATACTATGTCGCGCTGGCCAGGGAGTTGCAGGCGGCCGGCGCCCATATCATCGCGGTCAAGGACATGGCAGGGCTCTTGAAGCCGACGGCGGCGCGCGCACTGTTCAAGGCGCTGCGCGAGGCGACCGATCTGCCGATCCACTTGCACACGCACGACACGTCAGGCCTGTCGGCGGCGACGGTGCTGGCGGCGGTGGACAGCGGTGTCGACGCCATTGACGCGGCGATGGACTCCTTGTCGGGCAACACCTCGCAGCCTTGCCTGGGCTCGATCGTCGAGGCGCTGAAGGGCACCGAGCGAGATCCGGGCCTCGACCCGCAATGGATCAGGAACATCTCGTTCTACTGGGAGGCGGTGCGCAACCAGTATGCAGCCTTCGAGAGCGACCTGAAGGGGCCGGCCTCGGAAGTCTACCTGCACGAAATGCCAGGCGGGCAATTCACCAATCTCAAGGAACAGGCGCGCTCGCTCGGGCTGGAGACGCGCTGGCACGAAGTGGCGCAGACCTATCACGACGTCAACCTGATGTTCGGTGACATCGTCAAGGTGACGCCGTCGTCCAAGGTTATCGGCGACATGGCGCTGATGATGGTAAGTCAGGACCTGACGGTCGCCGATGTCGAAAATCCAGCCAGGGATATCGCCTTCCCGGATTCGGTCGTGTCGATGCTGCGCGGCGATCTCGGCCAGTCGCCCGGCGGCTGGCCGGAGGCGCTGCAGAAGAAGGTGCTGAAGGGCGATAAGCCGATCACTGTGCGACCTGGCTCGCTGTTGAAAGCAGCCAATCTCAAGGCCAGCCGCAAGGAGATCGAGGAGAAGCTGGAGCGCAAGCTTAGCGAATTCGAATTCGCCTCGTGGCTGATGTACCCGAAGGTTTTTTCCGACTTTGCCGCAGCCCAGGAAACCTACGGGCCGGTCAGCGTGCTGCCGACGCCGACCTATTTCTACGGCATGAAGCCGGAAGACGAGATCTTTGTCGATATCGAGAAAGGCAAGACGCTGGTGGTGCGCTGCCTGGCCATCGGCGATGTCGACGAGAAAGGCATGGTCACCGTGTTCTTCGAGCTCAACGGCCAGCCGCGCCGGATCAAAGTGCCGGATCGCGCGCATGGCGCTTCCGCCGCCAAGGCGCGGCGCAAGGCCGAGCCGGGTAACGAGGCGCATGTCGGCGCGCCGATGCCGGGCGTGGTCTCGGCACTTGCCGTCGCCGCCGGCCAGGCGGTCAAGGCCGGCGACGTGCTGCTGTCGATCGAGGCGATGAAGATGGAGACGGCATTGCATGCCGAGCGTGACGGCACAATCGCCGAAGTGCTGGTGAAGGCCGGCGACCAGATCGACGCCAAGGATCTGCTGATCGCCTTCGGGTAAGGTGCGTTGATATTCAGGTGATGCCGGCCTGCAAAACGCCGGCTGCCTGCGCTTCCGGTGCTCACGTACTTAAGTACGCTCCGCTCCGGTTCTCGGCAGCCACCGTTTTCGGCTCGGCCTGACCTGAATCTCAACACACCTTGGGGTGTGCCTAACCCTTCATGCCGCATCGATAACAGCTTGACCGGTCGCCCCCGGTCGGGCATCGAACCGCTGCAAATTCGCCGCGACACGTTCCTGAGTCGCGGCATGGAAAACGACGCGGAGAAAAAAATGGCCGACGACATCACCGAGACCAGCCAGACTGTTGCCGCCGGCCAGCTGCGTGCCTTCATCGAGCGCATCGAGCGGCTCGAAGAAGAGAAGAAGACGATCGCCGACGACATCAAGGAAGTGTTCGCCGAGGCCAAGGGCACCGGCTTCGACACCAAGGCGATGCGGTCGATCATCCGGCTGCGCAAGAAGGACCAGGCTGAGCGGCAAGAGGAGGAAACCATCCTCGACCTCTACAAAGCCGCGCTCGGCATGGCGTAAGGCTGGTAACAGCCCTGGGCGCCGGTTGCGGCACCCTCAATGGGTCGAACCATGAGCGAATTCGACTTTGGCGTCCGTCGCGCCTCTGAATTCCGCCAACGCGGCTTCTGGACGCTGTTCGCGGAACGGCATCCGGAAGAAAGGGCTCTGATGGCGCGGCGCGGACCCTGGTTCTGGCAGCGCGGGCTGCCCGACTTCGCGTTTGTCCTTTCCATGTATGTCGCGCCGGCGCAGAACCATGTCGGCGTCTTCTTCGGCCGCAACGAGAAGTTCGGTGCCACGGAAGCCTGGTCGCGGTTGAAGCCGTTCCAGCCGGCGATCGAGGGCAGATTGAAACTCAGGCCGGAACAGAGTTGCGAGGGCCTCGGCATCAATTCGATGTGGCGGGTGAACTGTTTTGCCGAGGACAATTGGCCGGCCATGGCCGACTGGCTGGTGACGGAAGCATCGCGTTTCGAATGCGCCGTAGCCGAGGTTCTGGGAGACGATGGCGCAGCCGGTTCGTGACTTCACCTGCCTGTTGGCCGCTTGAGCTAGTTCGGCTTCGGCGTGTCGCGGCCGATCGCATCGATATGCTGTTGCAGCGCCAGATGGTCGAGCGCACCCATCGGCAGATTGGTGAACAGCGAGATGCGGTTGTTGAGCATGCGATAGGCATCGGCAAAGGCAAGATGCAGTTCGGCCTCGGTGCCGTCTGCCTTGGCCGGGTCCGGTATCGACCAGAGTGCGGTCATCGGATGACCCGGCCAGATCGGACAGGATTCGTTCGCGGTGCTGTCGCAAAGCGTGAAGATGAAGTGCATCTCCGGCGCGTCGGGCTCGGCGAACTCGTCCCAGCCTTTCGAACGGGCAAAGCTCGTATCGTAGTTGAGGCTTTCGAGCAGTTGCAGTGCGTAGGGATTGACCTTGCCCTTCGGCCGCGAGCCGGCGGAAAAGGCCTTGAACCTGCCGACACCAATCCGATTGAGGATGGCTTCGGCCATAATGGATCGCGCCGAATTGGCGTTGCAAAGAAACAGCACGTTGTAGACATTATCGCTCATCTCAAGACCTCCTTGACAGGCGACTGGATGATGGGGGCGGCAGATTCCGGCAATTTTCTCTGCCAAGATGCCGGCAAGGGCGACGTAGAAAGGTTTCACGACCGTTTGATGACAATCTGTCAAATCATATGCTTGCGTGCCGATGATCGACTTGCGTTGACTGGCTTGCTGCGTTCGACATTTCTGCGGCTGTCGAAAGAGAGAAGGCCGCGCCGATGAGTGCTCCCTTCGAAGGCGAAGGCGGTGAGGCAAGCCGCGCTCTAGGCTTCTTCCGCTCGCGCTGGCAAGGCACGGCCCCGCTCGATCGGCTGTTCTGGCGCGATCTTGTCCTTGTCGGCACGGCGATCAACATCGCAGTGTCGGTGCTGGCGCTGATCTTGCTCGGGCTAAAGCTGCCGCTCGCTCTCGTTCTGGCGGTGCATTTCGCGCCGGTGCCGTACAACTTCTTTCTGACTTTTGCGGTGTGGCGGACCGCCGAGAAATCCCCCAGCATCAAGGCTTCGCTGATGACGCTGGGGGCTGTGCTGTGGCTGATACTGGTGGTGGTGGTCTGACAGGACAGTGCTGCCAACGTCGAATTCCAGTCAGGCAGCCGGCTCGAATTTCAGCGCGACGCCATTGATGCAATAGCGCAGGCCGGTCGGGGGCGGACCGTCCTCGAAGACGTGGCCGAGATGGCTGCCGCAGCGAGCGCAGTGGCATTCTGTGCGGACCATGCCGTAGCTGCGGTCGACGGTCGTCTCGACCGAACCGGGCACCGGGTCGTTGAAGCTCGGCCAGCCGGTGCCGCTCTCGAATTTCAGCTTGGACTCGAACAAGGGCTGGTCGCAGCCGACACAGGAAAAGGTGCCGGCGCGCTTCTCGTGGAGCAAGGCGCAACTGCCTGGCCGCTCGGTGCCGTGGTTGCGCATCACCGCATATTGCTCTGGCGACAGGCGCGCGCGCCATTCGGCATCGGTACGGGTGACTGGGTAGGTATGGCTATCCATCTTTTTGCCTCTTAGCTCATGCCGCTGTTTGGGTTGCCTTCGCAAGTTCGCCTAAAATAGGCATTCGTTACGGCGTTTGCCCATATTTTCGATGCCGCGAAGAATTCCTCAGGCGATCGCCGCGAGATACCGCGCAACCGACGCTGCAAATGCCGCCTTTGCGTCTCCGATGACGTTCTGGTTCCACCATGCGCCATAGATATGGTCGAACGCGAAAGGCTCCAGCGCGGCCTTGATGCCGAGCACTTTCGCCGCATTGAGCGGGATGTAGTTCGGGTAGCTGTACATGAAGCTGACATGGCGGCGCGTAGGCGTCACCTGCAAGATGTCGCCGGCCAGGATGGCGTCGCCGCCGTCGCGCTTCCAGTGCAGCACCTGGCCGCCGGCAAAGTGGCCGCCGCAACGGATAAGTGTCAGCGAGGGGTTTAGGGCGCGCGTCTCGCCTTCCCAACTGATAACAGCCGGATGCGGCCGCATGACCCACTTGCGATCATCGGCGTGCAGGTAGATCGGCACGCCGCCAAACGCTTCGCTCCACTCAACCATCGCCGAATAATAATGGCAGTGCGAAATGGCGATCGCGGCCAAGCCGCCCCGTCGGTTGATCTCGGTCACCGCCTCGTCGCTGACCATCGAGATACAGTCCCACAGCACATTGCCGTGCGGGGTTTGTGCCAGCAACGCCCGCTGACCGATGGCGAAGCGCGGCTCGATGCCGAAGGCGAGCACGCCAGCGTCGTCTTTCATCACGATCCGATGCCCGGCGGCGAGTTCCTCCGGCGTGATCCAGGCCTGGCCCTCCCAGCGCACATATTGCCGCTCGTCCTCGCAGATCGGGCAATGGTCCGGCGGCGCGGCTGTTGCCGCGAATTGGACGCCACACTGCAGGCAAAGGAAACAGGTCATCGGCCTTCCTGTCTTGCGTTCCGAAAATCCACTCAGTGCTTCCTTGAAAGCTGTTTCGTCGCGGCTTCGAGCCCGGCGAGCGTCAGCGGAAACATGCGGCCGCCGAAGATATCGCGGATCATGGCGATCGAATGAGTATAGCCCCAGTGTTTCTCATTTTCCGGGTTGAGCCATACCGCGTTTGGCCATTGCTGCAGCAGGCGGTTGAGCCAGACGACGCCGGCTTCCGGATTCCAATGCTCGACCGAGCCGCCGGGATGCGCGATCTCATAGGGGCTCATCGAGGCATCGCCGACGACGATCATCTTGTAGTCCGGGCCGTATTTGTGGAGGAGGTCGAAGGTCGGCATCACCTCCGCATGGCGGCGGCGATTGTCCTTCCAGACGCCTTCGTAAAGGCAGTTGTGGAAGTAGAAGTATTCGAGCTGGCGGAATTCGGCGCGGGCAGCCGAAAACAGCTCTTCGACGCTTTTGATGTGATCGTCCATCGAGCCGCCGACATCGAAGAACATCAGCAGCTTCACGGCATTGCGCCGCTCGGGCCGTGTCTGCACGTCGAGATAGCCATGCTCGGCCGTGGCGTGGATGGTGCCGGGCAGGTCGAACTCCTCCTCGGCTCCTTCGCGCACCCAGCGGCGCAAGCGCTTCAGCGCGATCTTTATATTGCGGGTGCCGAGCTCGACGGTATCGTCGAAATTCCTGAATTCGCGCTTGTCCCAGACTTTCACCGCGCGGCGGTTGCGGCTCTCATGCTGGCCGATGCGAATCCCTTCGGGATTGTAGCCATAGGCGCCGAAGGGCGATGTCCCGCCGGTGCCGATCCATTTCGAGCCGCCCTGATGCCGGCCCTTCTGTTCCTCAAGCCGTTTTTTCAGCGTTTCCATCAGCTTTTCGAAACCACCCAGCGCCTCGACCAGCTTTTTTCTTCATCGGTCAGGTGCTTTTCGGCAAGCCGCCGCAGCCATTCCTCCGGAATGTTCTCGACGTCGACCGCGTTTTCGCCAGCCAGCGCTTCGACCCCCTTGAAGATATGCGAAAAGACCTGGTCGAAACGGTCGATGTGGCGCTCGTCCTTCACCAGTGCGGAGCGGGCGAGATAGTAAAAACCCTCGACGTCATAGTCGACCAGCCCCGCCTCCAGCCCTTCCAGCAGCGACAGATATTCCCGAAGCGAGACCGGAACACGCGCTGCCTTCAGTTCGAGGAAGAAGGGAATGAACATCGTACGACTTTATCTGTGACCTTCGATCTTCTCCCGTGCGGCGCTGGCGATGAAAGCGGAACGCGTGAGGCCGCGTCGGCTCGCTTCGGCATCGATTGCCGCCAAAAGGCCTGCGTCGAGCGACAGATTGGCCCGGACAGGCCGGCCGGAATCGATCAGCACGGGGATCATCACGGCAGATTCGCCGGCAGCGCTATCGATTTCGCCCAGTCGGAGCAGATCTGCCACCGTGCGCGCGGCGGGCAAGGGCAAGTGCTTCGCCATTCGTGCCTCGGCCCATTCGCGAACGGCGGAAGTCGCATCGGCTATCGCCTCCTCGGGACTTGCGCCACCGCCGTGACACCCGGGAAGATCGGGCACCCGCACCCCCCAGACATCATCTGCGCCGTCAAGAATTCCGACATAGTGCATCATGATTCGTCCCTAAATCCATCCAGCAAGCCGGGCGATCGACCGCGCGACACCCAGAGATTGTTCGCGATGCCGCGGCACGATGATCATGATCTCCGGCCTCTCCGGATGCTCATACTTCTCATGCTTGCCGCCGCCTACGTTCACCCAGCTATCGCGTAAAAGCCTCGTGACGATCTTGCGTGTGTTGGTCTCGATCAGTGGCACGGGCAGTCCTGATCATGCGCAATATATTGCGCAACAGCAGCTATTTCAATCGTCGGCAGCCATCACATCAAATCATATTCGATGAAGCCCGTGCGCCGCGCCACGTGGTCGTAGAGCTTGCGCGCGGTGGTGTTGGTCTCGTGCGTCATCCAGTAGACGTTCTTGACGCCGATCTTGCCGGCTTCCTGCTTCACCGCCTCGATCAGGGCGGCGCCGACGCCCTTGCCGCGCACATCCGGGTCGGCGAACAGGTCCTGGAGATAGCAGTTGTTTACCTGGGACCAGCAGGAGCGATGATAGAGATAGTGCGTCAAGCCGACCGCCTTGCCGTCGAGGGTGGCGATGAAACCTTTCGGCTCGAACTCGCCTGCCGTGAACAGGCGCTTCCAGGTGAGGGCGTAGACGTGCTCCGGCAGCTTGGTTTCGTAAAAGGTGAGGTAGGCGGTCCACAGACGCTGCCAGTCGGCATGGTCAGATTGTGCAAGTGGGCGGACGGTGATCTCGGTCATTTCATTTCCCTCTGAGGTCTGCAACCGATCCATCCCAATAGAATCGGCATCACGAATATCTTTGCCTATCCCGCCGGCAAATTATACTCGCGAAAAGCGGTCGCGAGCATGCGCAGCGCCTCTCGTGCCCGCGGCGCCAAAGCATGCGAATGCAAAACGATCTCCGAAGGCGGAATTGGCGGCAGGCCGAGTTTGCGGCCCACCTCGACCAAACCGGGGGGAACGACACGGTGGGCGAGGGCGGAAATGGCGAAGCCGGCCGATACCGCGATGTTGACGGCCGCGCCGCCACCGCCCACGAAAGCCTCACTCCAGGCGATGCCTGCCCTATCCAGCGCCTCGACCGCCCTCAGGCGGTCCGGGCAATTGCATACGGTGCTCAAAAGGGCCAGGCGCAATGGCGTTCCGGGCCGCCATTCGAAGGCAGGGGCCGCGAACCAGCCATAGTGGGTGCGCGACAGGGCTTCGCCGCGTCGGATGTCATCTTCCTGGTGCACGATCACAGCGTCGAGCTCGCCGCGATCGAAAGCTTCCTCCAGCATGGAGCTGGTGTCGATCCTTATGTTGAGCGCGAGCGAAGGATCATGGGCATAAAGCTGGGCTATCAGTGTTGAAAGCTTAGGCCCCGCAACATGATCGACAAAGCCGAGAGCAAGCCGACACGGCGCTGCGGAAAACTCCGCGACGGCGCGTTCATGGGCGGCAAGGAATTCACGGGCCGCGGGAAGGAAGACCGCTCCTCTTGCGGATAGAGCCACACGGCGCGGGGTCCGTTCGATCAAACGCGCGCCGAGCTTTTCTTCGAGCCGACGCAGCTTGACGCTTATCGTCGCCTGGGTGCTCCCCATCGCGGCAGCCGCCCGGGTGAAGCTCTGCAGGTCGGCCACCATGACGAAGGTGCGCACGGCGTCGACATCAAGGCTGGCCATTGCGATCATTCCATTTTGTCATTTCTGAAATAGAAACGCATAGCCTTTTTTCATAGTCAAGGCTCGTCTATGTCATGTCGGCCGCAGTTAAGGGCGCCGCTCGCAGCCCCTGTGAATGCTCCGATGGAAAGTGATCGATATGACGTTTCAAATTGACCGAAACACCGTTGCGCTCGTGGGCGCCTGCCTTGCCTCGCTGCTGTTCGGCCTCGAAATCTCCAGTGTGCCGGTGATCCTTCCGAAACTGGAAAGCGTGCTCGCCGCCGACTTCAAGGATCTGCAATGGATCATGAACGCCTACACCATTGCCTGCACCACGGTGTTGATGGCGACGGGAACATTGGCCGACCGTTTCGGCCGCAAACGCGTGATGGTGATCACCACCGTCGCCTTCGGCCTCACCTCTCTGCTATGCGGCCTCGCGCCGACCGCTCCGCTTCTGATCATCGCGCGCTTCTTGCAAGGCCTTGCGGGGGGCGCGATGTTCACCTGCAGTGTGGCGGTGCTGTCCCACCAGTTCCAAGACGGCAGTCAACGCGGCAAGGCCTTCGTAGCCTGGAGCGTCGTCTCGGGCATCGGGCTTGGTTTTGGTCCCGCCATTGGCGGATTGATCGTAACGCTGTCGAGCTGGCAGTGGGTGTTCCTCATCCATGTGCCACTCGCCATTCTTGCCTTGGTCTTCATCAGTGCCGGTGTCACCGAATCATTCGATCGCAACGCCCAGAAGCTTGACCGGGCCGGCATCCTCACGCTCTCGTTTGCGGTGTTCGGCCTCTCCTATCTGATCACGCAAGGGGCTGATCTCGGCTCTGGCGCCCGCATCGGCGTGGCAAGCGCGGCCGTGCTGGCTTTCATCGCGTTCCTTGTTGCCGAAAAGATCAACCCCTATCCGATGTTCGATTTCTCGGTGTTCCGCATTCGCCAATTTTCGGGAGCGATCATGGGCGGCATTGGCATGAATTTCAGCTACTGGCCGTTCATCATCTATCTGCCGATCTATTTTTCGGGAGTGCTCGGCTACGACAGCACCACGACCGGTCTGTTGCTGCTCGTCTACACGCTTCCCCTCATGCTGATGTCCTCGATAGCCGAGCGCTTGCGCGCACGCTATCAGGCGCGGGTGGCGATCCCGCTTGGCTTGCTGACATTGGGGATCGGCTTCATCGCCATGAGGGTAGGCTCCGGGCTCGAGGGGGCCAACTGGCTGACCATGCTGCCCGGCACGCTGATTGCCGGCATCGGCATCGGCCTGACCAATTCGCCGACCACCAACACCACGACCGGCTCAGTGTCGCCGGATCGTGCCGGCATGGCTTCGGGCATCGATATCAGCGCGCGCTTGATCACGCTCGCCATCAATATCGCGGTGCTGGGCTTGCTGTTGACGCAGGGGATCGTTTCTTATCTGCGCGAAGCATTGGGCACGGCCTTGGATCCCAATGAACTGCGCGCGCTGGCGGAGAAGATCGCCGCCGGAAATCTCGACGGCCTCTCGCAACACTCGCCCAAGCTCGCGATACTCGATCCGTCCGGCGCCATCGCGCATGCCGCTTTGGTCAACGGTTTTGGCTGGGTCATGCTCTATAGCGGGATCGGCGTTCTTGCTCTTGCCGTCATCAGCTTCATCATCTTCGGCCCCAAAAACGTCGCGCTGCAGGAGGCAAGAGGCCATCATACTGCTCACAGCGCAGGCGAAGCCCGCTCGTAGCGACTGCCTCCCAGCTCGGCGTCAGAGGCCGAGTTCCTGCGGCCCAGGATGACCGCTCCTCACCCCTGCCGTCTCGCCATGAAGGCCAGTTGCTCGAACAGATGCACGTCCTGTTCGTTCTTCAAAAGCGCACCATGCAATTTCGGCAGCGCGTTCTTCGGGTCGGCACGCAAATCCTCGGGCGCGATGTCATCGGCGACCAAGAGCCTGTTCCAGTCGAGTGCCTCGGAGGTCGACGGCTTCTTCTTCAGGCCCGGCACGTCGCGGATCTCGTAGAACTGGGTGAGCGCGGCGCGCACCAGGTTCTGCTTGATGCCGGGATAGTGCACGTCGACGATCCTGTGCAGCGTGTCGACGTCGGGAAAGCGAATATAGTGGAAGAAGCAGCGACGCAGGAAGGCGTCCGGCAGTTCCTTCTCGTTGTTGGAGGTGATGATGACGATCGGCCTGACTTCGGCGCGGATCGTTTCGCCAGTCTCGTAGACGAAGAACTCCATCCTATCGAGTTCCTGCAACAAATCGTTGGGGAATTCGATATCGGCCTTGTCGATCTCGTCGATCAGAAGCACCACCCTATTGGCCGTCGCGAAGGCATCCCACAGCTTGCCGCGCTTGATATAATTCCTGATGTCGTTGAAGCTGATATCGCCGAGCTGGCTGTCGCGCAGCCGCGAGACAGCGTCATACTCGTAGAGGCCCTGCTGCGCCCTTGTCGTCGACTTGACGTGCCATTCGATCAGCTCGAGGCCGAGCGCTGCCGCCACTTGCCTCGCCAGCTCGGTCTTGCCGGTGCCGGGCTCGCCCTTGACCAGCAATGGCCGCTCCAGCGCGATTGCCGCATTGACCGCCACCATCAGGTCCTTGTCGGCGACATAGGCCGCCGTGCCTTCGAAACGCATTCTTGCTCCTCGGTTTTTCATAGCAACCGTAAGGAGACGGTCCAGCCTGTGCAAGGCGCAGCAGCGAGGGCACGGTGAAACCTCATGCCGCGCAGCTCCCAGGCGGGTCTTTGTGACGAATTAAGCCGCGGAGCATGGCCGTCTCTCTGGCGCTTGGCCGATCGCCAGCCTATATTGGTTGTGACGGTCTGCGCTTCCCGGCAGGAGAACATTTTCCCCGGGGCCTTAATGATCCCTAGGGAGCTGTCCCTGGGAAGACCCGTGGGTTTTCTCATACGGCGCCCACCTACTTTGTAGGTTCCCGGGATCGCTCTCTCCACCGGTTGTGTGGATCGTCACTCGACGCAAAAGATCCACTCAAATTCGGTGGATCATGCGGTGGAAAACGTCGCTCCTAAAACTCCAATCAGATCCGACCTTTTCTACCTTGGCCCCCATGACCTCTCCAAAAGAACTGAAAAGACATCTCCGCAAGGAAGCGCTCGGGCGCCGCGATGCGCTCGATCCGTTCTGGCGGGTGGAAGCGGCGCTCGAGATGGCCGAGACGGCGCGGGACAGCATTGCGATAGAGCCGGGCGAGATCGTCTCCGGCTTCTGGCCGATGCGCTCGGAAGTCGACGTCCGGCCGCTGATGTTTGCCTTGCGCGAAAACGGGGCACGGCTTTGCCTGCCTGCCATTCTCGACAAGACCACCATCGTCTTTCGCGAACTGGTGCGTGGGGCGCCGATGGTCGATATGGGGTTCGGCACCGTCGGGCCGCATGAGGAGGCCGAGGTGCTTGATCCCCAGGTAATGCTGGTGCCGCTCGCGGCTTTCGACGCGCGCGGCCACCGCATCGGCTACGGCGCCGGTTATTACGACCGCGCGATCGCGCGGCTGGTCGACAAGGGGCAGCCGCCCCGGCTGATCGGGATTGCTTTCGACTGCCAGGAGGTGGCGCTGGTGCCGGACGAGCCGCACGACATGGTCATCCCGGAAATACTCACCGAGAACGGGTTGCGCCAGTTCGCGCCGAAATTGTAGATAAGTTCCTGGACGCATGGTCTTTTCCGAAAGTCATGCAGCTTTTGTGCTTCGCTGACCTTTGGTTCGGGATCATGTTTAGATGAGACTTCTCTTCCTCGGCGATATGGTCGGCAAGACCGGGCGCACGGCAGTGTGGGAACAACTGCCCGGCCTGATCTCAGATTTCAAACTCGACTTCGTCATCGTCAATGGTGAGAACGCCGCCGGCGGCTTCGGCATCACCGAAGAGATCTTTCGCGAGACGATCTCGGCGGGTGCCGATGTCGTCACCACCGGCAATCATGTCTGGGACCAGCGCGACGCGTTGGTTTTCGCGCCGCGCGAGGAACGCTTCCTGCGCCCGTCCAATTTCCCCAAGGGCACGCCGGGCCGCGGCTCCGGCGTCTACATCGCCAGGAATGGCGCGCGCGTTCTGGTCACCAACATCATGGGCCGGGTGTTCATGCATCCCGAACTCGACGACCCGTTTCAGGCAGGTGAGCGCGAGCTTGCCGCCTGCCCGCTCGGCGAGCAGGCCGATGCGGTGGTCATCGATTTCCATGCCGAGGCGACGTCTGAAAAAATGTGCTTTGCGCATTTCGTCGACGGCCGCGCCAGCCTCGTCGTCGGCACCCACACGCACCAGCCGACCGGCGACCACCATATCCTCAATGGCGGCACCGGCTATATCTCCGACGCCGGCATGTGCGGTGACTATGATTCCTCGCTCGGCATGGATAAGGAGGAGCCGCTCAACCGGTTTCTGTCGAAGGTGCCGAAAGGACGGTTCGAGGCCGCGACCGGCCCGGCGACATTGTGCGGCGTCGGCGTCGACATTTCGGATCGCAGTGGCCTGACCGAGCGGATTGCGCCGTTTCGTCGCGGACCGCGGCTCGAGGAAACTGCGCCATCTTTCTGGTCGTGACATTGATATCAACGCCTGCGATACCTAACTGCCGGCGACACTGCTCTAGATCGTAAGAGGGAACGACCTCCATGCAGCTCATCGAATTCCTGGCGCCACACTTCGCCTTTGTCTCCGATCCGACCGCGTGGGTCGCGTTGCTGACGCTGATCGTGCTGGAGGTCGTGCTCGGCATCGACAATCTGATCTTCATCTCGATCCTCACCAACAAATTGCCGGAGGCACAAAGGGCCCGCGCCCGGCGGCTCGGCATTTCTGCCGCGCTGATCATGCGGCTGGTACTGCTTGCCACCATCTCGATCATCGTCCAGTTGACAGCGCCGGTATTCACCGCTTTCGGCCATGGTTTTTCCTGGCGCGACCTGATCCTGATCGCCGGCGGCCTGTTCCTCGTCTGGAAGGCGACCAAGGAGATCCACCACACGGTCGATCTCGAGGATCACCAGGACACGATGATGGGCCAGACGCTGCAGCTTTCGCTGGCCGGCGCGATCTTTCAGATCCTGCTGCTCGATCTCGTCTTCTCGATCGATTCGATCATCACCGCGGTCGGCATGACCGACGAGATCGCCATCATGTACATCGCCGTCATTGTGGCGGTCACCGTGATGATGCTGGCGGCTGGGCCGCTCGCCGACTTCATCGCCAAGAACCCCAGCATCGTCATGCTGGCGCTGAGCTTCCTGCTGATGATCGGCATGACGCTGATCGCCGACGGCATGGGCTTCCATGTGCCGAAGGGCTACATCTACGCCGCCATGGGTTTTTCCGCCCTTGTCGAGGGTCTCAACATGCTGGCGCGACGCCGGAGGAAGGCAAAGGCTGGCGGGCACTGAGTTGTAAGCAGACACCTGCTTCGTGCAGACCTCGGAGGGCCGTACCGCGCATCCAATCAGGCTGTCTTGTCGGGGACGATGTCAGTGCTTCGAGTTACCGTCTCCCAGATGTCGGTCTCCTGCCGCAACGCGTCGAGCCTGCCACGGAATTGGTCCAAAGCGTCGCCCCCGATCAGAAGATGGACAGGAGGATTCTCCGCCTCGACGGCGGCGATGATCGCGCGAGCGCCGCGCGAGGGGTCGCCTGCCTGCTTGCGGTGGCCGGCCAATGTCCCGTCGCGCGATTTGCCAGCGGTGTCGGCATAGTCGTCGATGCGTGTTGCCGATTGTTTGATCGAGGCAGGTCCGCGGAAGTCGGTGCGAAATGCGCCAGGCGCGACCGCCGTGACCCCGATACCCAGCGGCGCCAGCTCCTTGGCTAACGTGTCCGACATCGCCTCGATACCGAACTTCACCATGTGATAGTAGCCAACGCCGGGATAGGTAACCAGGCCACCGATGGAACTGACGCTGACGATATGCCCTCGCCGGCGTGCACGCATCCCAGGCAGCACGGCCTTCACCAGGTTAACCGGGCCGAACAGGTCGGTCTCGAACAAGGTGCGGATGTCCGCATCCTCGCCCTCCTCGATCGCGGCGAGGTAGCCATAGCCGGCATTGTTGACGAGCACGTCGATGCCACCGAAGCGATCCTCGGCTGCCGCGATCGCCTCATCGATCTGGTGCGCGGCTGTGACATCGAGCTCGACGGCAAGCGCCGCTTTACCGTGCGCGGCCACGAGGTCGGCAATGTCTGCGGTGCTCCGCGCGGTGACGACGACGCGGTAGCCGGCGGTGAGCGCCTGCTCCGCCAGCGCGCGGCCGAGACCTTTGGAGCAGCCCGTGATGAGCCAAACGGCGTCCTTCATGATCATGATCTATCTCCATCCATCCTTTGGTACCATCAGATATGGCGATCAACACGGCGTTCGATTAGACTGAATTGATTGGAAGGGTCGTTGAACAGGATTACATGATGACGCGCGCCAGCCTGGACGACCTCGCCGCCTTCGCAGCCGTCGCCCGTGCACGAAGCTTCACGCGAGCCGCCGTGACGCTGGCGACATCCACCTCAAATCTCAGTCACACGATCCGCCGGCTTGAGGCGCGGCTCGGTTACCGTCTTCTCCAGCGCAGCAGCCGAAGCGTGTCCGTGACCGAGGCGGGCGAGACGCTGCTGGGGACGCTGGGGCCGGCACTGGAAAGCATCGATGGGGCGCTGGATGCGTTGGACCTGGGGCGAAACCGTGTCTCGGGAACGCTGCGTCTGACAACGACGCGGCAGGCCTATGAGGCGGTGGTCCGGCCCGCGCTGCCGGCTTTCACGACCGCGCATCCGGATGCAACGGTCGAGGTCCTGATCGACTATGGTTACCGTGACATCGTCGCCGACCGGTTCGATGCGGGCATTCGCCTTGGCGAAAAGCTGGAGCGGGACATGATCGCGCTCAAAGTCGGGCCCGAACTCAGCATGGCTATCGTCGCGACACCCGATCACGTCGCGAACTCGGCCCCCATCATCCATCCAAGCGATCTGACGCAACACCGGTGCATAAATTACCGGATGGTCACAGCCGGCACGATCTACGCCTGGGAATTTGAGCGCGACGGACAGGCTCTGGACGTAGGTGTCTCCGGGCCGCTCACATTCAATGAGCCCGAACTGATGCTCGAAGCGGTGCTGGACGGGTTAGGCATCGGGTATCTGCTCACCCATGAGGTTGCGCCTTATGTGAAGGACGGCCGACTTGTCCGGCTGTTATCAGAGTGGACGCCCCCATTCCCAGGCTTCCACCTCTACTACTCGTCGCGGCGACAGATGCGTCCGGTGTTGGCGGCGTTCATACAGGCGGTGCGTGGCCGCATCTGACTAGGTGATACGCGTTAAGGCCAATGAAAAAGCGGCTGCTCACGGATTCAAGTGAGCGACCGGGTGGTCTGACGGTACAGGGCGGCTTTTTATACAGTCTGCTCGTGAACACCCTTCGGGTGGCGGTCGCCGATCAGGCCAAGCGTCAGGCCTTGCTCCAGCCACGCCTTGGCGCCGGCGAGCACCAACGCGAAGCCATCGGTCGAGCCGATCGCCTGCTTGACCTGCTCGTCGGCACTGCCGGCAAAGCCGAAATTGCGAACTTCGACGAAGGTCGTGCCGCCGGGCATCTCGGTAAAGGTCCAGAGCACCGTGGTCGGCGGATCGCTCCATTGCATGACGATCTTTTCGTTCCTGACGAATTCGCTGACCGTGACCGGCGTCGAGACGCCGTACATGCGCCATTCCCAGCGAACCTCCTTGCCGCTGTCCAGCCTGCCGCTGCCATGAGTGAACCAGAATTTCGTCGTGATCGCCGGATCGACGATGGCTTCGAACATTTCTGCGACCGGCCGCCCGGATCAGCATGCCGGCTTCGGCGGTCGGTGTCTCACGGATTTCCATATCGTCCTCCTTTCCGAACAGGCCTCCGTCACCAGGCGTCGGGTTCGCGCACCATGTGAACGATGTTGGCCGGATTGGTGATCCAACCGCCACGAAAACCCTCACCCAGCGCCTCAATGGCGTCGCAGCGCACGATACCGGCCTTGGCGAGATGATCGGCTGCGGCCGGAAAATCGTCGGTGAACAACTCCAGCCAAACCTCTGCCTGGCTCAGCATCGGCGCTTCGTCGATCCATAGGCGATTGGGGCCGAGTTCGAAGCCGATAGCCGGCGCCTTGGCCGTGAACGGCTTCAGGCCGACGACGTCCCGGTAGAAGGCGATCGTGTCCTGGTACTGGTGTGGCGGCACTTTCATGGCGATGTTGATGCCGCCGGTGATTTTCGCAGGCATTCTTTCCTCCGTCTTCTCAGATATTGTCTTCGCTGGCCGGCTCGCCCTTCATCTCGCTGCGGTAATAGCCGTCGCGCAGGTTGATGCCGTATTCGACATAGGCCTTCATGCAGGCCAGCATCTGCGACCAGCCCTCGCAATTGAGGTAGGACTTCTTCAGGCCGACCGCGTCCTCGTGCCAGCCGGTCTCGGCGATGGTGACGAAGGTGCCGCCGTCATCCAGCGGCTCGAAATTCATCTCGATGCGCGTCTTGTAGGCCGGCTTGCCGTCGGCGTCGGTGGCGTCCCAGCGCAGCACGATGCGACTGTCTTTCTCCACCTCATCGACCTCGACGGGAACCTTGCCCCACCAGACGACGCCGGCGCCGGCCACCAGCGGCGCGCTGGCGCCGCCGATCGTGGTGAAATAGCCGCTGAGCTTGGTCGGATTGACGACTGCGTCGAAGACCTCGGCGACCGGTTTGCCGATGCGGCCCGAAACTCTGAATCCAAGAGACATATCCACAGCTCCTTCCTTGATCAGGCCGATATTATGTTATAAAAATATAACATGTCAAGCAAAGCGCAGGACGACAATGTTTTCAAGGCGCTGGCGCATCCGCGCCGGCGTGCGCTGCTGGACGAGCTGAAGGACGCGCCGCGGACCACCGGCATGCTGTGCGATGCCTTTCCAGACATGGACCGCTGCACCGTCATGCTGCATCTGAAAGTGCTGGAAGAAGCCGACCTAGTCGTGGCGCGGCGCGAGGGCCGCGAACGCTGGAACCATCTCAACGCGCTGCCGATCAAGCAGATCCACGACCGCTGGATCAGCCAATACGCCACGCACGCGATCAGCATTCTCGACCGGCTGAAATCCGATCTGGAAGAATGAATGGCCGCAGGAATGCAGCTGGCGGGCGCATTGCGCGCCACCGTTACGGCGCGGCTGGACGAATTGAGCCGATTTATCTATAAGCCGGCCATTCCGACATAGAGCGCCGTACGTCCATCCGGACGCACCAGGGACGTTCTGAAATTTTGAATTCGAGCATTTTGGCAAATGGCGAGGTGACTACCTTGCTGCAGAATGCTCTGCCAAGAAGACGACAGGGGTGCCATGGCTGGCCATTCACAGTTCAAGAACATCATGCACCGCAAGGGCCGCCAGGACGCGGTGCGGTCGAAAATGTTTTCCAAGCTGGCGCGCGAAATAACCGTCGCCGCCAAGAGCGGCACGCCGGATCCGTCGATGAACCCGCGCCTGCGCTTGGCCGTGCAGAACGCCAAGGCGGTGTCGATGCCGAAAGACAATATCCAGCGCGCCATCAACAAGGCATCGATGGGCGACGCCGAGACTTACGAAGCCGTGCGCTACGAAGGCTACGGACCCGGTGGCGTCGCGCTCATCGTCGAGGCGCTGACCGACAACCGCAATCGCTCGGCGTCGAATGTGCGCGCCGCCTTCACCAAGGCCGGCGGGGCGATGGGGGAAACCGGCTCGGTGTCGTTCATGTGGGACCGTGTCGGCGAGATCTTCTATCCGGCGTCAGTCGGCAGCGCCGAGAAGGTCATGGACGCGGCGATCGAGGCCGGCGCCGACGACGTCCAGTCAGACGAGGAAGGCCACACGATCTATTGCGCCTTCGAGAATCTCGGCGAGGTGTCGAAGGCGCTGGAAGGCGCGCTCGGCGAGGCAGAGTCGGTGAAGCCGATCTGGAAGCCGCAGACCAACATCGCGGTCGACGAGGAGCGGGCACAGTCGTTGATGAAGCTGGTCGCGACGCTCGAGGACGATGACGACGTGCAGAGCGTCTACGCCAATTTCGAGGTCGACGACGAGACCATGGCGAAGCTCAGCGCGGCATGAGCACAGGTCAGCCCGGCATGAGCGGAGTTCAGTCCGAGATATGAGCGGAGCTCAATCTGACATATGAGCGGAGCTCAATGTGACATGACCGAAAAGCCGCTGCCGACCATCCGCATCACCTATTGCACGCAGTGCCAATGGCTGCTGCGGGCCGGCTGGATGGCGCAGGAGTTGCTCTCGACCTTCGGAACGGATCTGGGCGAGGTCACGCTGGTGCCCGGCACCGGCGGCATTTTCACCATTTCCTGCAACGACACGCTGGTCTGGGACCGCAAGCGCGACGGCGGCTTTCCCGATGCCGCAAAGCTCAAGCAGCTGATTCGCGACGTCATCGATCCGGACCGAGATCTCGGCCATGCCGACCGGAAGGGCCATAAGTCAAAAGACCCTGCCTGACGTAGGGTCTTTTGCGTTTCTACCCTGCATTCACCGCCACGCCATGATGAAGCAGGCCAGCGCCACGATGGCGGTAATAGTGCGGACGTGGTTCCACATCACCCAGTCCCTGAGATAGGTGGTCCACACCGCGGCGCCGTTGGCGCTTGCCGGATCGACGGCGGCCAGAGCGTTGTTGAGCGGCACGTTGAAAATCATGGTCACGATCAGGTTGCCGACGAGATAGATCAGGGCGCCAGCGAGAAGCCAGAACGAACCCGGCTGGTTCCAGCCGAGGATGGCGCCGACGGCGAGGACAAGGCAGATCAGCCCTGTGCCGAAAAGCGCGGTCATGAATATCGGCGTCACCGCGGTGACGTTGATCGAATTCATCGCGGCGATGCCTCCCGCGGCAGGCATGCGGGCGAGGCCCGGCATGACGAAGCTGGAAAAGGCGAAGAAGACACCAGCGACGACGCCCGAGCCGAGCGCGGCGATGAAGGTGAGAGTGGGAAGCAGTTTCACGATCATGTCAGTTGCTCCAGATGCCCGTAGCGGCGGTTTCGGTTACATAAGTGGAAAAATCTTTTGGGGCTCGGCCGAGCACGCGCTGGACGCCGTCGGTCAGCGCCTCGTTGCGGCCGTCGAGCACTTCCGTGAACAGCTCGTTGAGCAGCCAGGCGAACTCGGCCGGCAGCTCGTACCCGGCTACAGCTGCGGTGAACTCGGCATGCGAAATCCTGACAAACCGGATGTCGTGACCGCTCGCCTTGCCGATCTCGGCGACCGCGTCGGCGAAGCTCAGCAGCCGTGGCCCGGTCAGCTCGTAAAGCTGGCCGATATGGCTTTGCTTGGTAAGCACCGTCACGGCGGCGTCGGCAATGTCGTCAGCGTCGACGAATGGTTCTCCGACATTGCCGACCGGCAAGGCCACCTCCCCGGCGAGCAGCGGATCGAGCAAAAAACTCTCGCTGAAGTTCTGGGAAAACCAGGCGCAGCGCAGGATCGTCCAGTCGGCGCCTGAGACTTTCAGCATCTCTTCGGCACGTTGCGCTTCCGTTTCGCCGCGCCCCGACAGCAGCACCAGCCGGCGCACACCGCGCTCCACGGCAAGGTTGGCGAAGGCGCCGACCGCTTCGGCCGCACCGGGCACCGCAAGATCAGGATAGTAGCTGATGTAGACGGCGCCGACACCATCAAGCGCAGGTTCCCAGGTCGTGTCGTTTTCCCAGTCGAAGGGCGGCGTGCCCGAGCGCGAGCCGATCCGCACCGGCAGGCCCTGCGCCGCCAGCTTGTCCGCGAGACGACGGCCGGTTTTGCCTGTGCCGCCGAGGATCAAAGTCGGTTTTTTCGCTGTGTCGTTCATGGTGGTTCTCCTTGCTTGAAAACATGAGTTTTCCTCACATTTGCAAAACGTGATAAACCCTCGTATTTTGTGAGTCAAGCCAGTTTGTTGGCCAATTTGTTGGATCATTCGCCAGGAGACAGTGATGGAAGGCTCGACCGTATCGGGTTCACAGGATGGCCAGATCGCGTTGCCGCGCCGGGCGCCAAGCCAACAGCGCAGCCGCGAGCGGGTCGAGCGGATGCTGGCTGCCGCCTCCGCGCTGATCGCCGAGCAAGGCAGCGATGCCATGCGCATGGGCGAAGTGGCGGAACGGGCCGGCGTGTCGATCGGATCGCTCTACCAGTTCTTCCCGGACAAGCGGGCGATCATCTGGGCGCTGGCCGAGCGTTACACCGCCGAAAGCCAGGCCTGCATCTCAGCGGCGCTGGCAGATGTCATCGATGCCGAAGGGCTGCGGCGGGCATTTTCGGAGCTGGTGGATATCTATTACCGGCTGTTCCTAGCGTCGCCTGTCATGCGCGACATCTGGTCGGGCACGCAGGCCGACAAGGCGCTGCGCGAACTCGAGCTCGCCGACAGCCGGGCCAACGCTGACTTCCTCACCGCCGTGTTGAAGCGGCTGCGGCCTGCCGCCGATCCGGCGGCGTTGGAAACGACGGCATTTCTCATCTGGCAGATGGGCGAGGCCACCATGCGGCTGGCAATCTCGGTCGCGCGGCAAGAAGGCGACGACCTGGTCGCCGCCTACAAGCGCTTGGCGCTGCGCGAACTGGTCGGCGAATAGGCCGCATTTCGGCAACAAAAAAACCCGCCACGAGGGCGGGTTTCTTCGATCCGAGAAAGGCCTGCGGCTTAGAGGCCGAAACCTTCGAAACGCTTCTTGAACTTCGACAAGCGGCCGCCGCGATCGAGCAGGGTCTGCTGGCCGCCGGTCCAGGCCGGATGGGTGGTCGGGTCGATGTCGAGGTTCATCGTGTCGCCTTCCTTGCCCCAGGTCGAACGGGTCATGTATTCGGTGCCGTCGGTCATGACGACCTTGATGGTGTGGTAGTCGGGATGGATGTCGGTCTTCATTGTGCTATTCCTGGTTCGCCGGCGCTGACGGGCATAAAGCCTGCGTCGATGCGCCCCTTTTTAAAACTCGAAGCCGCAGCTATTGAGGAGCCACGGCTTCTAAAACGGTCGGCGAGCCTATACATCAGCCGGAATTGAATCACAAGGCCGCGGTAAGCGCATATTGAGGCGCATACCCATAAGAGCCAGAGGAAACGGTCATGGCGCACACTAGCGGCGATGCAGACGAGCGTAGGCGCTCGCTCAAGCCGCTGCGGCGCCTGTTCCCCTACATCACCCGCTACCGGAAAACGGTCATTGGCGCGGTCGTCTCGCTGACCGTCGCGGCGGCGACGACGCTGGCGCTGCCGCTGGCGGTGCGGCGGATGATCGACCACGGCTTTTCCGCTTCCGATTCCAGTTTCATCGCCGAGTATTTCGCCATGCTGGTGGTGATGGCTGCCTTGCTCGCTGCGGCGTCAGCCAGCCGCTACTATTTCGTCATCACGCTCGGCGAGCGCGTCGTCGCCGACATCCGCAGCGATGTGTTCCGCCATGTCACGACGCTGTCGCCATCCTTCTTCGATACCGCCCAGTCGGGCGAGATCGTGTCGCGGCTCGCCGCCGACACGACGCAGGTCAAGTCGGCGGTCGGTGCCACCGCTTCGGTGGCGCTGCGCAACGTCATCCTCGGCCTCGGCGCCGTGGCGATGATGGTCTTCACCAGCCCGAAACTGTCGGGCCTCGTCATCGCCGCCATTCCGGTGATCGTGCTGCCGCTCGTCGCCTTCGGCCGTTCGGTGCGGCGCAAATCCCGGCTGGCGCAGGACACGCTGGCCGACGCCACGGCCTATGCCAGCGAGCAGATCGGCGCGGTGCGCACGCTGCAGGCCTTCACCAACGAGAAGCTCGTCACTGGGCATTTTTCATCTGCCGTGGAAACCGCGTTCGAAGCGGCGCGATCCTCGATCTTTGCCCGCTCCTTCCTCACTTTCTTCGCCATCTTCATGATCTTTTCCTCGGTGGTGGCGGTGCTGTGGTTCGGCTCGCGCGACGTGCTTGACGGCACGCTGTCGCCGGGCACGCTCGGCCAGTTCCTGCTCTATTCGGTGTTCGCCGCCGGCGCCCTCGGCGCGCTGTCAGAAGTGTGGGGCGAGCTTTCCCAGGCGGCGGGTGCTGCCGAACGGCTGACCGAGATCCTGGCCGAGAAGCCCGCGATCCAGGCCCCCGCGCATCCGAAACTGCTGCCGGCGACGGCCAGAGGCGCAATAAGTTTCGACGACGTATCGTTCTCCTACCCCGCTGGGCCCGACCGCGCCGCCGTCCACGGCCTGAGTTTCCAGGTCAAGCCCGGCGAGACGGTGGCGATCGTCGGCCCCTCCGGCGCTGGCAAGAGCACTGTCTTTTCGCTGCTTCTGCGCTTCTATGATCCCGAGACGGGCAAGATCATGATCGACGGCGTTAACGTGCGCGAGGCCGACCCCGTCGCCATACGAGAGCGCATCGCCATCGTGCCGCAGGATGTCACCATTTTCGCGGCCAGCGCACGTGACAATATCGGCTTCGGCCGTCCGGACGCCGGCGACGCCGAGATCGAGGCGGCGGCCAAGGATGCACTTGCCGACGAATTCATCCTCAAGCTCGAAAAAGGCTATGACAGCCAGGTCGGCGAGCGCGGCGTGACGCTGTCCGGCGGCCAGCGCCAGCGCGTGGCGATCGCCCGCGCGATTCTGCGCGATGCGCCGATCCTTCTGCTCGACGAGGCGACCTCGGCGCTCGACGCCGAAAGCGAGACGCTGGTGCAGACGGCGCTGGAACGGCTGATGAAGGACCGCACCACGATCGTCATCGCCCACCGGCTGGCGACAGTGCTCAAGGCCGACCGTATCCTGGTCATGGATGGCGGCTGCATTGTCGAGGAAGGCACCCACCAGAGCCTCGTCGCCAAGGGCGGCATCTATGCGCGGCTGGCCAAGCTGCAGTTCGAAACCGGGGCGAGTGCTTTCAGAGGTGCTGCCGAGTAGGCAGGAGCTATTCTACTGTAACCTCACACCGCTCCGTAGCGCTTCTTCAGGTGCTCCGTGAAATACACGGCGTTCAGTTTCTCGCCGGTGGCGCGTTCGAGCAGGTGGGGCGTCGACCAGCGCGAGCCTTGCGACCAGATCTTTTGCCGGCGCCAGTCGTTGATCGCCGCGAAATCTCCCTTGGCGAGATCCTCGTCGGCGGAGGGATGGTCTCTGGTCAGCGCCGCCCATTGCTGTGCCGCCATCATGGCGCCCAGCGTGTAGGAGGGGAAATAGCCAAAGGCGGCACCCGGCCAGTGCACGTCCTGCATCGGCCCGTCGGCCGGGTTGTCCGATGTCGACAGACCGAGATAGTCGCGCATCTTGGCGTCCCAGGCCTCGGGCAGGTCGGCAGCCTCCAGCCGCCCCGAGACAAGCTCCTGCTCCAACTCGAAGCGCAGGATGACGTGCAGCGGATAGGTGACCTCGTCGGCGTCGACGCGGATCAGGCCGCGCTCGACCCGATGCACATGCGGCAGGATGTCGTCGATCGACCAGGCCTCGCCGAGGTGCCTTTCGACCACCGGCAGCGCCCAGCGCCAGAATTCCGGATTGCGACCGATCTGCTTCTCGACGAACAAGCTCTGGCTTTCATGCACGGCCATGCCGCGCGCCTTGCCGAGCGGCCAGTGCGCCCACGACTTCGGCAGGTTCTGCTCGTAAAGCGCGTGGCCGGTCTCGTGCAGCACGCCCATCAGCGCCGACAGGAAGTCGGAGGTCTTGTAGCGGGTGGTGATGCGCACGTCGCTCGGCACGCCGCCGCAGAACGGATGATGCGACACCGAAAGCGAGCCGTGCGTCAGGTCGAAGCCGACCGCCGCCATCATGGCGAGGCCAAGCTCGCGCTGCTTTTCGATCGCATAGCTGCCCGAAAGTGGCTTCAGCGGGCGCTTCGTCAGCCGCTTTTCCTGCACGGCCAGTGCCTCCGGCACGAAATCCCTGAGGAATGTCTTCAACTCGGCGAAGACCGGCGTGATGTCGGCGGCGCGGTTGCCGGGATCATATTGCTCCATCAGCGCGTCATACGGATCGAGGCCGAGCACGTCGGCGCGAAGCGCTGCTTCCTCGCGCACCAGCGCCACGACGCCTTCGAGCGCCGGCAAAAACCCTGCCCAGTCGTTTTTCGCGCGCAGGTCGCGCCAGAGCTGCTCGGAGCGCATGCGCGCCGTCGTTTGGCGCTCGACGAATTCGACCGGCAGGCAGGTCAGGTTGGTGTATTGCCGCCGGAACTCCTTGACCGCTGCCTGCTGTTCCTCGTTCAGCGTTTCCTGTTCGGCCGCCGCGATCCAGTCGGCGATCTCCGGCGCGGTCGCTCTGGCGTGATGCATGCCGGCCAGCGCCGACATCGCCTCGGCGCGCTTCTCGCCGCCGCCGACGGCCATATGGGTCGCCTCGTCAGCACCGAGAATGGCGAGCGCATGTTCCAGCGCTTCGAGCTTGTGGCCGAGGTCGTCGAGTTTTTGAAAGGACATGGCAGGTTCCGCTGAATTTGAACGGCGGGAAAAGATACCAATGCGCGGGCATTGGCAACCCTGAAGGCCGTTTTGCGACGGGCGCTTTGATCGCGCCATACCTCGACGTGATCTGGCGGAAGCAAGGGGCATCCTGCGGAAGCGAGGACGGCGTGATCAATATGCCTCGCCGGCCTTTGCGCGTCCCAAAAGGATGCGCGGCGCTGTCATGAAAGAGGCGCCCGCGGGGCAAAAGCCCCGAGGGCGCCGGGCAGTCCATTCCTCGATATGATCAGCCGTTTGGATTTCCGCCATCGGTGTAGTCGCCGATGTTGAAGGCGTTACCAGTGTCGAACAGCAGCGCCTGGTCGACATTATCGAGCCGGCGCAACAACTGCCGGTATTGCGCGCCCGGTATCCTGCCATGGTCTGTCGTAGCCACTCTCTCGGCGGCCTGGCTGATATGGGCCGCCCGCATGTGCAGCCTTTGTGCCTCGGCCGGCGTGATCGTGTTCTCCTGCCTCGCGTCCGCGATGCCCTTGTCCACGCCCTGAACCTGATCGATCAAGCCCGTCACGCGCGGACCGGAGAAAACGGTCGGCGTGGCCTCGTCGAGGGCGCCTTTGTGATGTCCGGCAGCGTAGGCGCCCGCGAACGGAACGGCGATGAGAAATGCGGTGAGGGTTGCAGTCCTGAGAGTCTTGCAAGAGCGCACGGCGGCGTCTCCTTTTATCGGGGAAGACGGCGGCTTGGGTCGCTCCACCTTCCGGTCACGGGCCGTCCGGTTCCGTCGCGTCGCGATGAGGGAGGGCATCGCCGGCGGTTCTCGGCCTTGCAACGGAGGCTAGGAGCGGGCCGCAGCAAAGTGTAATTAAAAAAATATAATCTTTTCAGGCCTTGTTGACCACGAACCGGCGCCCTAGCTGGCGCCGCTCCGCCACAAATCGCCCCCCGAACCGATGTCTGGTGTCCCGCATTCCCCACAGCATTCGAGATAAAAGCCTGCCGACAAGCAACGAAGGCCCGCATCAGCGGGCCTTCGTTGCGGAAGGGATCATGCGCAAAATCAAAGGATCATGCGCAAGATCAACTGCGGCGCTGTAATGGATGATTTCAGCCCCTTGGATAATTTGGGCCGTAGCCGTTTGGATAATATCCGCCATCGGCGCCGTTGCCGATAAGGAAGGCGCTGCCGGTGGCAGCCCGCAGCTTTTGGCTCACATCATCGAGCTGCGCCAGCAACTGCTGATATTGCGTGACCGGTATCGTTCCATCTCGCGCCGCCCTCTGGGCGGCCCGATCAAGTTGGGTGATCTGCGTGCGCAAGTCACGCGCCTCGCCCGGCTCGAGCTGGTTCGCCTGCATGGCGGCCCGGATACCCGTATCCACGCTCTGGATCTGATTGATCAAAGCTGTCTCACGCGGGCCGGCGTAGGCGCCAGCAAACGGAACGGCGACGAGAAGTGCGGCAAGCGTTGCAGTCCTGAGGCTTTTGGGCCTGAGGGTTTTGGGAGTGAAAGAGCGCATGGTTGCGTCTCCTTTTACTGGGGAAGGCGGCGGTTGGGACGCTCACCTTCCGGCCGTGGGCCGTCCGGTTCCGTCGCGTCGCGATGGGCGGTTCCACCGCCGGCGGTTCTCGGCCCCTTGGTACAACCTAGGAGCGGTTCTCGGCAAAGTGTAATCAAAAAAAGGTAATCTTTTCAGACCTTGACGGTCTGCGCTGGCACGCTAAATCCGCGCGTTCGCCCTGAGCCTGCCCGGTCTGGATCAACGCTCGGTCAGTTTCAGCTCGATGCGGCGGTTCTTGTTGCGCGCGTCTTCGGTGTCGGCGGGGTCGAGCGGCTGGAATTCGCCGAAGCCGGCCGCAACCAGCCGGTTGGCCGGCACGCCGTTCTCGATCAGGAACTTCACCACCGAGGTCGAGCGCGCCGTCGACAATTCCCAATTGTCGCGGTAGCGGCCGGTGCCGGACAGTGGTTTGTCGTCGGTGTGGCCGTCGACGCGCAGCACCCAGTTGATCTCCGGCGGAATCTCCTTCTGCAGGTCGATGATGGCGTCGGCGAGCTTCTTCATCTCGACCTTGCCGGCGTCGTTGATCACTTCGGAGCCGGTCGGGAAAAGCACTTCCGACTGGAAGACGAAGCGGTCGCCGACGATGCGGATGTTCTCGCGATCGGCGAGGATTTCGCGTAAGCGCCCGAAGAAGTCGGACCGATAGCGGTTCAGTTCCTGCACACGTTGCGCCAGTGCGACGTTCAGGCGGCGGCCGAGATCGGCGATCTTGGTGTTGGACTCGCGATCGCGCGTTTCGGACACGTTGAGCGCTTCTTCGAGCGCTCCGATCTGCCGGCGCAGCGCCGCGATCTGCTGGTTGAGGATTTCAACCTGGCTCAGTGCCTGTTGGCTGATCTGGCGCTGGCTGTCGAGTTCGCCCGAAAGTGCCGTGGCGCGCTGGTTGGCCGCGTCGCCGGCACCCGCACCTTGCGCCAGCAATTGCTCGAGCCGGCTCTTTTCCGCCTCCGACGCCGACAGCGACGCCTGCAAATTGGCGAGCGAATCTTCCTTGTCCTGCGTCGTCGAGCGCTCCAGCGCCAGAAGCTGGGTCAGTTCGTTGATCTGCAAATTGAGGCGATTGAGCACCGTGTCCTTGCCGGAGATTTCGCGACCGAGCAGGAACTGCGCCAGCACGAAGACCGTGAGCAGGAACATGATCGCCAGCAGCAACGTCGACAGCGCGTCGACGAAGCCCGGCCAGTAATCGATGCGGCGATCGTTACGCCGGCCCCTGGCGAGAGCCATGCTAATGGACTCCAGGCTTCTTCAGGGCGTCGGCGATCTTCTCCAGCGTGGTGCGCATCGCCTTCTGCTCGTCCGATTGGGCCTCGACCCAGTCGCGCATGATCTGCTGCTCCGAGCGCATGTTCTTGACCAGGCCCGAAATGCCGTCGGCAAGGTTGGCCATGGCGGTGGCGACGCGCGGATTGGCGCCGCCGCCATTCTCCTGCATGTTGCGCAGTTTTTCAGACAGGACGCGGATCTCGTCGGAGGATTCGGTCTTGGCTGGATCGGCGACGACGATGTCGGACGACAGGTCGGTGACCGAGGACAGCCAGTTTTCGAGCTCGGTGTAGAAGCGCGTCTGGGCGCGGCCAGCCTGCAGGTCGAGGAAGCCGAGCACCAGGGAGCCGGACAGGCCGAACAGCGAGGACGAGAAGGCGGTGCCCATGCCGGCCAGCGGCGCGGAAAGCCCCTGCTTCAGCGATTCGAGCACGGCGGCGGCATCGCCGGTGCCGGGATCGAGCGACTCGATGGTTTCGCGGATCGAGCCGATCGTGTTGAGCAGGCCCCAGAAGGTGCCGAGCAGGCCAAGGAACACCAGCAGCCCGACGAGGTAGCGCGAGGTGTCACGGGTCTCGTCAAGGCGGGTGGCGATCGAATCGAGCATGGTGCGCATCGAGCTGGTCGAGAAGGCGATCGTCGACGAGCGGCCGATCATCGCCTTCATCGGCGCCAGCAGCACCGGTTCGGTGGTTTCGGAGCCGGCCCGAAATGAGTTGACCCAGCGCACTTCGCGAAACAGCCGGCCGACCTGCACGAAGGCCAGCAGGATGCCGACGACAAGCACGCCGATGATCAGGCCGTTGAGGCCGGGATTGGTGACGAAGGCGCTCGAGATCTGACGGGTCAGGATGGCGGCGATGAAGGCGACGATCATCAGGAAGATGACCATGGTCAGGAGAAAGACCTGCGGGCTCGACAATTTGTGCGGGTCGTACATCAGAACGTCGGAGCGTTTGCCCATGCCGAAAGATTTGAAAAAAGTCATCCGTGTGCCGTTTCCGATGCCGCCGATCACGTTGAGCGCGACTCTAAACGGAATTATGACGAAATTGAATGGCGTGTGGCAATATTGCCGACCGGATCATTGGCGTTAGAGTCGATTGATGACCAGGCAGTCGACCATGGCTGCCAGATGCAAGCCGGCGCCGGTGACGACAAAGCCGTGCCACAGCGCAGTGTGGAAGCGCAGGCCCTTCCAGGCGAAGAAGATGACGCCGCAGGAATAGACGATCCCGCCGGCAACGATCAGCGCGATCGATGTCGTCGGCAATGTCTGGACCAGCGGCTCGACAAGAACGATGCCGCTCCAGCCGATGGCGAGATAGAAGACGATCGCCAGCCGGTCGAAGCGGCCGGGAAGAAGCACTTTGATGGCGATGCCGATCGCTGCAGCAGCCCAGACCAGGACGATCATCGAGATGGTCAGCGGCGAGCCGTCGAGCTGCGCGAGGAAGGGCGTATAGGTCGCGGCGATCAGCAGGTAGATCGCGGCATGGTCGAAGCGCCGCAATATCCACTTGGCTGGCGACGACACCGGCCACAGATTGTAAGCCAGCGATACCGACAGCACGGTGAGCAGCGAAACCACGTAGAAAGCGGCGGCGATGTATTCGCCCGGACCGGTATGGAAGGCAGCCAGCGCCAGCAGCGCCGAGCCGGCGGCAATGGCCAACACGATGCCCACCGCATGGACGACGCCGTCGGCGATCATTTCGGCGCGCGAATAGTGCCAGCGTCCCATGAAGGGAATTTCGATCTGGGATTCTGGCCCGATGTCCGTCATGAACAATCCTGCATCACCTCTTATCTGGGCGGATGCAGGACAGTATTTCAAGCTTTGGTTGCGGTTTTGCGACTGCGGCGGTTCAGCGCGCCAAGTCCGCTAGAGCCCGATCCGATAGAATCGGGATGGGACTCTATCTTTTTGATCTAGCGCGGCGCCACCGGCTTCCGGACGGTCTTCAACAGCGCCCGCTGAATGATCTCGTTGCCGGCGACGACCGAGCCGCCATCCAGCATGTTCTGCCCGCCGGCGAAGTCGGAGATGAAGCCGCCCGCCTCGCGGATCAGCAGGATGCCGGCGGCAACGTCCCAGGCCGACAGGCCGGTTTCCCAGAACCCGTCCATGCGGCCGGCCGCGACGTAGGCGAGATCGAGCGAGGCGGAGCCGAGGCGGCGCACGCCCGAGACTTCGGCCATCACGTTGCGTAGCTCGACCAGGAAATTGCCGTGCTGGCCGCGGCCGAGATGCGGCACGCCGCAGCCGATCACCGTGTCGATCAGCTTGGTGCGGCCGGCGACCCGCAGGCGGCGGTCGTTCATGAAGGCGCCGCCGCCGCGCTCGGCGGTGTAGAGCTCGTCCATCGCCGGATTGTAAACGACACCGGCAACGATCTGGCCCTGGCGCTCCAGCGCGATCGAGATGGCGAACATCGGAATGCCGTGCAGGAAATTGGTGGTGCCGTCGAGCGGGTCGACGATCCAGCGGTGCTGGCCGTCGTCGCCTTCGATCAGGCCGCGCTCCTCCATCAGGAAGGCATAGCCGGGCCGCGCCTTCGACAACTCGGTGAAGAGGATGTCCTCGGCCTTGCGGTCGGCCTGGCTGACATAGTCGCCCGGGCCCTTCATCGAGACTTGCAGGTTCTGCACTTCGCCGAAATCGCGCGACAGCGAGCGGCCGGCCTTCATGGCGGCCTGGACCATGACATTGAGGATCGCGGAACGCGCCATTGTGCTTCTTCCTGCTGCGCTTCTTCCTGCTGCCGGCGCCTTAGTCGGCGCGGCGCACGTAAGTGATTTCGTTGGTGTCGACGATGATGCGCTCGCCCGAACCGATGAAGGGCGGCACCAGCACGCGGATGCCGTTCTCAAGTATCGCCGGCTTGTAGGACGAGGCCGCGGTCTGGCCCTTCACCACCGGATCGGCCTCGGTGATGGTCAGCGTCACCTGGTCGGGCAGCGAAATGCCGATCGGCCTTTCGTCATAGAGCTGGACCGTCACCATCATGCCGTCCTGCAGGAAGGCGGCGCGGTCGCCGACGAAGTCCTTCTGCAATTCAAGCTGCTCGTAGCTTTCGGTATCCATGAATACCAGCGCTTCGCCCTGCTCGTACAGGAAGGAGAAATCCTTCATCTCCAGCCGGATCTGTTCGACGGTTTCGGCGGAGCGGAAACGCTCGTTGAGCTTGGTGCCGTTGATCAGGTTCTTCAGTTCGACCTGGTTATAGGCGCCGCCCTTGCCGGGCTTGACGTGATTGGTCCTGACCGCCACCCAAAGGCCGCCATCATGCTCGATGACGTTGCCGGGACGGATTTCGTTGCCATTGATCTTGGCCATGAGGATGTGATCCGGGATGAGATTTTCGCAATGAAAGCGATTTGGTGCCTCCAAGACCACAAATCTCCGGGAGAGGCAAGGGAGTGGCGGGCGCACAGCCATCCCGTGGCGCTCTACGGCAGGCGGTTGGCCTTCTGCAGTGCCTGCTTCGTCTGGTCGTCGGTCAGGCCCTGCAGAAAATCGTCCATCTGCGGGTCGATGAGCCCGGCACGGCGGGCGACGACGTACCAGGCGCCGGCAAGGATCGGATCCGGATCGGTGCCGATGCCGCCCATGTAAAGCTTGGCGAGGCGGTTCTGGGCGGCGACATTGCCGCCTTCGGCGGCCTGCTTCATCCAGCCGAAGCCGGACTTCAGGTCGCGGGCGCCACCACGTCCTTCGATCATCCAGGCGGCGAGATCGATCTGTGCCGTATCGTAGTTCTGCCGTGCTGCCTGTGCCAGCAGGCCTCGCGCCTGGACATCGTCGCGCGGCTTGCCGCCGACGCCATTGGCATAGACCTGCGCCATCGCATACTGCGCGTCGGCAAGGCCGGTAGCGGCGGCGCGCTGATAGTAGGACACGGCCTTTGCGATGCCGGCATCGCCGGGATCCTGCTGGACCAGCAGCTGCGCGAAATTGAACTGCGCCAGACGATTTCCGGCCTCGGCGGCGGCCTGCATCAGCGCGTAGGCCCCCTTTTCGTCCTTCTTGACGTAGCGGCCGTCGAGCAGCATCAGCGCATACTGGAACTGCGATTCCGGTACGCCCTGCTCGGCGGCAAGCGCGTACCACTTTGCCGCCTCCGCCGCGTTGACCGGCATGCCAAGACCGCGCGACAATATCTCGGCGACTAGCGTCTGCGCCGCCGGATCGCCGTTCTGGGCGCGAGCCAAGGCGAGGTTGTAGGCCGTCTTGTAAAGGCCGCGCTGGAAGGCGCCATAGGCAGAATCCGACGGCTTTGCACCAAAGCGATCCGGATTGATGGCGTCGGCCGACGGCAGCGGGGCCGTGGTGGCAGGCTGCGGCAGCGGCGTGGCGATCGGCTTGTCCGTCTTTGCACCGACGTTGGGCTTGGCTTGCGGCAATGGGACGGTTTCCGCCATGGCGGTCTGCACCGCGAGCGCCACAAGCAAAGCACCGAAAAGGATTGTCCGCGTGGGCACGTCAGTCCTCGAAACGCGGCGCGGCCTCGTCGAGCAGCGTATTGGCGCTGGCGACTGCCATCTTTGGATCGACGCCTTCGGCAAAGATGGCGCTGGACAGCGCCACGAATTCGGCGCCGGTGGCAGCCACCGCTTCCACCGAGGCGATGTCGGACCCGGCCATGACGATACAAGGAATCTGGATCACATCTGCCCACCATTGCCCCAGCGACAGGTTGCGTGGGTGCGGCTCCGGCTTGTTGTCGTAGCCGAAACGGCCGAAGAAGATGTAGTCGGGCCTGAGCTCACCGAGTTCCAGCGCATCGTCGCGGGTCTTGGCGCCGCCGGTGCCGACCATCATTTTTTCCTGAAAACGTTCGATCGTCTCGGCGAGTTCGGCCTTGCCGACCTCGATATGGATGCCGTCGGCCTGAACGCGGCCGGCGATGCGGGTGTCGCCGGCAATGACGACGGCAACGCCTGCCGCTTGCGCCGCCGGCACTATCTGTTCCGCGAAGGCCTGGAAGGAGGCCTCGTCCATGCCGTTCTCGGGCAGGATAAGCGAGGCGACGTCGCCGCCCTCGAACGCCGCAACGATGCGCTCAGCCGACACGCCCGGCGGCGCGATCAGCACGATGCGGCAGCGATTTGGAGGCGTTGCGTCGTTCATTGGTTTTCGATCCCGGTTTTCGCCTATGCCGGGCGAAGATGGTTGCATTGCGGCATAGAGCAAAGTGCCGGCCTTGAACAGGCGGGCGGGGCAGGATCATTGGCGCAGGATTGTCGTCCGGCGACGTTCTTGCCTCACTTGATTGCCTGAGTGCTCCCGGCTGGGGTCTTCGATTTCCACAGCGTCCAGCCAAGATTCATGCCGGCGGCGGCGATCAGGATGGCGGCGGCGCCGACGATCTGGGCCGGATGCAGCCGGTGGCCGAAGGCGACGACATCGACCAGAATCGCGACCACGGGGTAGATGAAGGACAGCGACCCATGCAGATGCGTCGGCAGTTTCTGAATGGCGCCGTACATCAGGATGTACATCAGACCGGTATGGACGACGCCAAGCGTCGCCAGCATGCTCCAGCTCCACGCATCGGCGGGAAGTTGGGAAAAATTGGCGAAGGGTGCCAGCATGACGACGCCGACGCAGACCTGGATCAGGGCGATCAGGTGCGGTGGCGTGCCTTTGAGCTTCTTGGTGACGATGGCGGCGACGGCCCAGAAGAAAGCCGCACCCAGCGCCATCGCGATACCGGTAAAATAATCCGTGCCGACATTACCTGTATTGGGGCCTGCATCGGAGCCGGCATCAGGCGAGCCTTGCACGATCAGCAGCATGCCGGTAAAGGCGATGCCAAGCCAGGCCAGCTTTGTCATGGTCAGCCGCTCTGAGAAGAAGAGCGCGCCAAAGCCGACCAGCATGAAGGGCTGCGTGTTGTAGACAGCCGTGGCGATCGAGATCGAGGCGCGGGAAAACGAGCTGAACAGGAGCAGCCAGTTGACGACGATGGCAGCACCCCCCAGAGCCGCGATCGCCACGATGCGCAGTGACAGCCTGCCGCGCAGCAGCCCCAAGGCAGCGCAGATGATCAGCAGCGTTATCGCGCCGAAGGCACAGCGCCAGAAGACGACGTCCATGATGGGCTGGCCCGACATGACGACGAACCATCCGATCGTGCCCAGGATCGTCATTGCGGCCGTCATTTCGATCGTGCCACGCACCGTGCTGTCCATGAAATACCCCTGAGATCTGTTGAGACTTGATAATCTCACATGGTTCCGGCGCTTTCCATGATTTGCAGAAGGTGTTATCCCTGCTTTGCCTAATTAAGTGAGGCAAATCTCGTTTTCGATTGAGGATCGTAAAATGCTGGACGACCTGGACAAAAAGCTTCTCGACATCCTGATCCGGGATTCACGAACCTCGCTGAAGGAGTTGGCCCAGCAGGTCGGGTTGTCGTCGCCAAGCGTTTCGGAGCGGCTCCGACGTCTCGAGGATCGCGGCGTTATCAGGGCTTTCACCGTCGAGATCGATCCCCAAGCGCTCGGCTACACCTTGCAGGCGATCGTTCGCATCCGGCCCTTGCCGGGCAAGCTGCATATCGTCCAGAAGCTGATCGAGGAGATCCCGGAGTTTGGCGAATGCGACAAGGTGACGGGCGACGATTGCTTTGTTGCCCGGCTGTTCGTGCGCTCGATCGGCGATCTCGACAAGCTCCTCGACCGTATCGCCGACAAGGCCGAAACCAGCACAGCCATCATCAAGGCGCAGCCGATCCGGAGGCGCCCGCCACCGCTCGACATGCCAAACATCTGACAGGCTCCGGTGGCATCGCGTACATATTTTGCGGTCGCGGCGTGACCATTTCTGGTCTATTCCAGAGCCCGACCTTCCCTCCAACTGCTCCCCTCCGATGTCAGGCCTGCTTCTCGATCCGTGGTTCTATGCCGCCGCCATTCCAGCCGTCATCCTGGTCGGTCTGTCCAAGGGCGGCTTTGGCGGTGCGGTCGGCTTCGTCGGCGTGCCGCTGATGGCGCTGGCCATGCCGCCGGTGCAGGCCGCCGCCATCCTGCTGCCTATACTGTGCCTGATGGACATCGTCTCGGTGTGGACATGGTGGCGTGTCTACGACCGCAAGATGCTTATAGACATGATGCCAGGCGCGGTGATCGGCATCGGCCTCGGCTGGCTGACCGCGGCGCTGGTGACAGCGGAAATGGTGCGGCTGATCGTCGGCGCCGTGGCGATTATCTTCGTGCTTCGCTGGGTCTATCTACAGATGCGGCACGGTGCAAACCACTCAGCCGAGCCCAACCGCGCCGCTGCCGCTTTCTGGGGGACGGTCGCCGGCTTCACCAGCTTCGTCGCCCATGTCGGCGGCCCACCATTCCAAGTGTATGCGCTGCCGATCCGGCTCGATCCGAAAGTGCTGTCGGGCACCGCCGCAATCTTCTTTGCCGCCACCAATGCTTTGAAGCTCATCCCCTATTTCGCGCTCGGACAGTTCGACACCACCAACCTGACCGCGTCGGCGGTTCTGGTACCGCTGGCGCCGCTTTCGACCATCGCCGGCGCCTGGCTGGTGCGGCGGATGCGGCCGGAACTGTTCTACCCCTTCACCTACGCGACCGTGGCGGTCGTCGCGGTCAAGCTTCTGTGGGACGGGATCGCCGGCCTTCTATAGATCGCCGTGGCCGAGTTGCCGTCAGCTTCACGGCAAAGTTCGGGCGGCACTCGGCACCGGCATCGTTCAACGATTGCGCAAGCGCGTCACGCTGTTTTCTGCTATTCTGACAGCGCCGGGAAGGGTCGGGCGCCACGCGACATCGTCCAGAAACATTGCCGATGCTAATGCGCCGATGCCGGGGACCCCGGTGGCGGGTCGACCGCCTGAATTCAACCCATTCCCATAACGGGAAAAGGCAAATCGGGGGATACTATGCAAAAGGTAGCACGAAATTTCTTCACGCTGGCCGTCATCTACGCGATGTTCGGGATGGCGCTTGGCCTTGAGATGGCGATCAGCAAAGACCATGCGCAGATGCCGACCCACGCCCACATCATGGTGGCCGGATGGCTGATGTCGGCGGTGTTCGCCTTCTTTTACCATCTGTTTCCGGCAGTCGGGCAAAAGACGCTCGCTACTGTCCATTTCTGGTTGACGGCAATCAGTGGCATCGGCCTGTTGATCGGCCTTTACATCATGCTTGGCGGAAACCCGGCGATCGAGCCACTGGTGGCAACGTCCTCGATGGGCTTTTACGCGGGATTGCTGCTGTTTGCCTACATCGCACTGCCGGTGGTTTGGAAAGCCGAGCGGCTTCCTGAGGCGCAAAAGGCCTGAGCCCAAAGGGTTGAGCCCGGGCCTGAGCATGTGCTGTTACGGCACAGGCGGGCGGCGCTAGCTCAAAAAATATCCGCGCCGTTAAGGCTTCATTAAGCTTTACAGGCGTTTACTATGTGCATCCAGTGATCTGGATTCTTACCGAGTGGTTGGAGCCACTTTGTTTGACGCCTCCCTGTTAAACTCCTGAGAGCCGCCTTATCCGCGGCTCTTTTTTTGCCCGCAATCCGGATTGCCCGGGCGTCTGCGCCGCCGTTAACCGTTTGTTAAACATGTGCTTGCCTTCACCCGCTCCGAAGCGCATTTTCAAGCCTCGGTCATATAGGGTGCAGGACGTGACGGCGATGACGCCGATTCGGCCGGCTGTAAGGCAAGTGCAGGGCGTATCGATGAACGAGACTTCGAAGGGAAGCGCGAAAACCATCAAGCTGGCGGAGCGCCGGGTTTTCTCCCAATCCTTCAAGCCGCTCTACCAGGAAGGCATGGGCCTGGTCGAGCAGGCGGCCGAATATCTGGACGGCAAGGGCCGGGCCGAGGCGAAGAAATTATCCAGGCTGGCGGCGACGCTCTATGCGGCCGAGTCGATGCGACTGACCACAAGGCTGATGCAGGTCGCTTCCTGGCTGCTCTTGCAGCGTGCGGCGAATTCCGGAGAGATGACCCGCGATCAGGTTGCTTCCGAAAAATCCAAGGTGCGTCTCGACACCGCTTCCGCCAACAACGATGCCGCAGGCTGGGTCGAATTGCCCAAGGATTTTCTTGACCTCATCAACCGTTCGCTGCGCCTGCAGGCGCTGGTGCGTCGCATGGACGAGGAAATCTACGGCGGCGCCGTGCCTGACGTGTCGCCATCCGGCCGCCGGGTCAATCCGGTTTCCGATCAGATCACGCTGCTCAACACGGCTTTTGCCCGCGGCTGACAGGCAATTGCTTCTTCGTTTCTGGTTTGTTCACATTTCGCTGGCATCGCTGTCCGCCAGGGGTAGACTTGGCGGATGGGGGAAACGATTCGCATCATCGGCATCGATCCGGGGCTGAGGCGCACCGGCTGGGGCATCGTCGAGAGCCTCGGCAATTCGCTGCGCTTCGTCGCCTCCGGCACCGTGCGTTCCGACGACAAGGCGGCGCTGGCGACGCGTCTTTGCCAGTTGCATGATGGGCTCGCCGAGATCCTGCATGCCGCCATGCCGCACGAGGCGGCGGTCGAGCAGACTTTCGTCAACAAGGATGCGGCAGCGACGCTGAAGCTCGGCCAAGCGCGCGGCATCGCCATGCTGGTGCCGGCGCGGGCAGGCCTGGTCGTTGCCGAATATGCGCCCAACGCCGTCAAGAAGGCGGTGATCGGCGTCGGTCATGGCGACAAGAAGCAGATCCACATGATGGTCAAGGTGCTGATGCCGAAGGCGACTTTCGATACCGACGATGCCGCCGACGCGCTGGCCATTGCCATCTGCCATGCGCATCACCGGCAGAGTGTTGCCTATAGGATGGCGCTCGCCTAGAGCGACGAGCGTCCATTTGGACGCACAAAGCACGTTCTAGCACTTTGAATCTACGCATCGTGCTTTCCGAAAATCGATTCCGATTTCGGAACGATACGATAAGTTTGTTCTTGACTTGTTCTCAGGGTTGGCAATAAGTAATACCTGAGAGGTATTACCATGCGGGTGACAACCAAAGGACAGGTGACGATCCCGAAAGAGATACGGGATCGCCTGGGCATCGGCCCAGGCTCGGAGGTGGAGTTCTTGCCCACTGACGATGGAGTTCGTGTCGTTGCGGTCAACGAGAACATTTCCGAAGAGGAGGCTTCCCGTAGCTTCAGCCGGCTGCTCGATCAGATGGCCGGCACGCTGGATCTGGGAGGGATGACGGCAGACGAGTACATCGAGTGGCTGAGGGGTCCACGTGAAGATCTCGACATTGATTGACACAAATGTCCTGATCGACGTTTGGGGTCCTGCCGGACGGGCGACGAAGTGGTCGGCGTCGGCGATCACCGCATGCCGGCGCGATGGCGCACTCGTTATCAACACAATCGTCTGGTCCGAACTCGCGCCGCTGATAGCGACGGAAGCCGCACTTCGTAAAGCAGTCGAGACGCTCAAGGTGGATCGCGAACTCTTGCCATGGGAAGCGGCGTTCCTTGCCGGCGTCACGCATTCCCGATATCGCCGCGCAGGGGGGCTCCGCGAACGAACGCTGCCGGATTTCTTTATTGGAGCCCACGCCGTCGTTGCGGGACATCGTCTGCTGACACGCGATGCCGCGCGCTATCGCAGCTACTTCCCGGACCTCGACATCATGTCTCCGGAAACCTATCCATGAGGGCCTTGTATCCATGAGAGCCTTGGCATGATCGGCAAGCTCAAAGGCACGCTCGACGAGATCGACGAGGATTTCTGCATCGTCGATGTGCACGGCGTCGGCTATGTCGCCCACTGCTCGGCGCGCACGCTTGCCGCTTTGCCGGCACCCGGCGAGGCGGTGGTGCTGTTCATCGAGACCTATGTGCGCGAGGACATGCTGCGGCTCTACGGTTTCCAGTCGGTGCTCGAGCGCGAGTGGTTCCGGCTGTTGATGAGCAATGTGCAGGGCGTCGGCGCCAAGGTGGCGCTGGCCATCCTGTCGACGCTGGCGCCGGCCGATCTCGCCAATGCCATCGCGCTACGTGATATTGCCATGGTTAGCCGCGCGCCGGGCGTTGGCAAAAAGGTGGCCGAGCGCATCGTCACCGAACTGAAGAATAAGGCGCCGGCCTACGCGGGCACTGCCTCCGGCACCATCGGCCTGAAGCAGGAGCTCGGCGAAGGCGTCGCGCCGGCGCCGATCACCGACGCCGTCTCGGCGCTGGTCAATCTCGGCTATTCGCGCGATACCGCCGCCAATGCGGTGGCGGCAGCGCTGAAAAGCGCCGGTGGGGACGCGGATGCGTCGAAGCTGATCCGCTTCGGGCTGAAGGAACTGGCGCGGTGAGTCTACGCTTGTCCAGCTCCCTGCCCTGTGCAAGGAAGGCGGCATGAGCCTTTCGCCACGCCTCATTGCTCCCGACAAGCGCGGCGAGGATGCCGAGCAGACCTTGCGGCCGCAGACGCTCGGCGAGTTCGTCGGCCAGGCGGCGGTGCGGGCCAATCTCAAAGTGTTCATCGAGGCCGCCAAGGGCCGCAGCGAGGCGCTCGACCACGTGCTGTTCGTCGGCCCGCCCGGCCTCGGCAAGACGACGCTGGCGCAGATCATGGCGCGCGAGCTCGGCGTCAATTTCCGCTCGACCTCCGGTCCGGTCATCGCCAAGGCTGGGGATCTCGCAGCGCTGCTCACCAATCTCGAAGATCGCGACGTGCTGTTCATCGACGAGATCCATCGGCTCAATCCGGCGGTCGAGGAAATCCTCTATCCGGCGATGGAGGATTTCCAGCTCGACCTGATCATCGGCGAAGGGCCGGCGGCGCGCTCGGTCAAGATCGATCTTGCCCGCTTCACCTTGGTCGCCGCAACCACCCGGCTCGGTCTTTTGACCAATCCGCTGCGCGACCGTTTTGGCATTCCGGTTCGTCTCAATTTCTACTCGGTCGAGGAACTAGAGCAGATCGTGCGGCGCGGCGCCCGCATCCTTGCCATGCCGCTCGGCGACGATGGCGCGCAGGAGATCGCGCGGCGAGCACGCGGCACGCCGCGCATCGCCGGCCGGCTGTTGCGCCGCGTGCGCGATTTTGCCTCCGTCGCCGGCGACGGTCATGTCGATCGCCAGATCGCCGACGAGGCGCTGACGCGGCTTGAGGTCGATGCACTCGGCCTCGACGCGCTCGACCGCCGCTATCTCTCGATGATCGCGCGGAATTTTGGCGGCGGGCCTGTCGGCATCGAGACCATCGCGGCGGGGCTTTCCGAGCCGCGCGACGCCATCGAGGACATCATCGAGCCCTATCTGATCCAGCAGGGTTTCATTCAGCGCACGCCGCGCGGCCGCGTGCTGACCGCCAATGCCTGGCGGCATCTCGGCCTCGATGCGCCGAAGGACCTTGCGCAGCAGCAGATCAGCCTGTTCCAGGAAGAGTAGCGTCCGCGCGGCCCTTCGTTCCTGCGCAAAATCTCCTAATCGCGGTCAGCTTGCCGGCGCATTTGCGGGCTCTAACGCGTCGCGCTGTGGGACCGTCGATCCCACGAACGACGGAGCTGAGCGATGATCACCAGACGTGGCTTCCTGCGCCTCATCGGCGGTTCGCTCTTATCGGCCGTGTCGCTGAGCGCTTATGCGGTTGGCCTGGAGCCGATGTTGCTGACGCATGTAAAGCGCTATTCATTGACGCCGCCAAACTGGCCTGCAGGATTGCGGCTTCGCGTTGTCGCTCTCGCCGATATTCACGCTTGCCGGCCATGGATGACGCCGGAGCGGATTAGGTCGGTTGCCGAACGGGCGAACACCCTGCAGCCGGATCTGATTGTCCTGCTTGGCGACTATGTGTCTGGCACACGCCTGGTGACGGACTGGGTGGATTCCTCCGAATGGGCGCCGGCTTTGTCCGGCCTGAAGGCGCCGCTCGGCGTGTGGTCGATCCTTGGCAATCACGACTGGTGGGAGGACCTTTCCGCGCAGAAGGCCGGGTTGGGGCCGACGGTGGCGCGCAGGGCGCTCGAGAGCGCTGGCATCCCGGTCCTGGAAAACGATGCCGTCCGCCTTGAAAAGGACGGGCATGGCTTCTGGGTCGCCGGGCTTGCGGACCAACTTGCGCTGCGGCCGGGCAAAGCCTGGGGCCGCAGCAGATTCAAAGGGCTGGATGACCTGCATGGCACGCTGGCAAAGGTGAGCGACAAGGCTCCCGTTATTCTGCTCGCGCATGAGCCCGACATATTTCCGAAGGTCCCGTCACGGATATCGTTGACCCTTTCGGGCCATACCCATGGCGGACAGGTGCGGCTGCTCGGCTATTCTCCGGTCGTGCCATCCCGCTTCGGCAACCGTTTTGCCTATGGCCATGTCGTGGAGGAGAGCCGCAACCTGATCGTCTCCGGAGGGCTCGGCTTCAGCATCCTGCCGGTGCGTTTTGGGGTGCGCCCAGAGATTCTTTCGATCGAACTGGGTTCAGCCTGAACCGCTTCAATGAAGCGACTTGATCATCTCCATCACATCCGGCTCGGCTTTTTCTCTGTCAAAAGCGTCGACGATGCCGAAGGCGCCGCCATAGCTCCAGACCGACCAAGAGAAGCCATGAGCTTCGGCGCGCGCGACCATGTCCCTGACATAAGCGGCGCGGTATTTGGCCGGCATCACATAGGCATTGCCGTATTCCTGGAGGATCATGCCGAACTCGCCGAGCGTGATGTTCTGCGGCTTGATGCCGTTGGCCTTTGCCCATGCCTCGACCTTGGTGAACGGCGCATCCATCATCTCGCGCAGCTTCTCATCCGTGTCCATGCTGGCGACCTGCTCGTCGAGATAGGCAAGCAGCCCGCTCTGCCGCGTCCATGGCGCCTCGGCCTTGATCCTTGCTCGGATCGTATCGAGCGTAACATCCAGCTGGGCGCGCGGGACGGCGGTGAGCGGATAGGGCAGGCCGGTCACGTAGGGGATGAAGTCGCCGGCCCAGGTCGCACCCTGGTGGGTGAGCAGGAACGGATCGTAGGAGTGGAAGGTCCAGATGATGTTGTCGTCCGGGATCACCTTCGGATCGATCTTTGCCAGCGATGCCGCATTGGAATAGCAGGCGCCGGTCAGGATCAGGGTGAGCTTGGTGGCCGACGAACGCGCAGCGGCGAACAGTTTCTGCTGGCGCTCCGGCCAGAGGCTGGTGACGTCGCTGTCGCAGTCGACGACCGGCTCATTCATCGGCTCGAAGGCGACTTGGCGCGGATCCTCATCGGCCAGCGTGCGCGCCATCTTGCGCACCATTTCGACATAGGCTTCGAACACTTTCGGGTCGTCCATCACCTCGCCCATGCCGATCTTGCGGCTGCTGCCGCTGGGGATCAGGTGCATGTCGACGATCACCTTCAAGCCGGCACGATTGATCATGCGCACCGAGTCCAGCACGCTGGCATAGAGCTCGTCGCGCAGCGCCAGCGTCTCGCCCGACAGGAACGGCGACGGATCGACCGGCATGCGCAGGAAATCGAAGCCGGCGCCCTTCAGCGCCTCGAGGTCATCATCGCCAAGGAACTTGCGCCATTCCGGATAGGGCAGGATTGCCTGCCGGTCGCCCCATTTGTCCTCGCTCGGCCAAGTCGTCCATTGGTCGAGATTGAGGCCGCGCTTCACCGAAAAGCTCGCCGCCTGGCCCGGCAGCGCCAGCGCGGTCAGCACAAGCAGCGCCGCCATCAAGGTCTTGATCATCGCCGTCAACAGTGCCATCGGGTTCATGCGCCAAGCTCAAGCTAATGCGTGTCGCCCAAAAGTGTGTAGCGGCTTTGGGACAACGACACGCACGGAAACAACTACCTAAAGCGCGTCGCGCTTTAGGTGCCCGGTCAGGCCCAAAAAGGAAAGCGCGATGGACGATCATGGTGAATCGGCGGCGCTCGGCGCCGGGCTTTCCGGCGCGCTGACGGAATTCGGCCACCGGCTGATGGCACGGGTCTATTATGCCGACACTGATTTCTCCGGCGTCGTCTATCATGCGCGCTATCTCGAATTCTTCGAGCGCGGCCGTTCCGACTATCTCAGGCTTGCCGGCGTTCATCACACCGAGCTCGCCGAGGGCAAGCACGGCGAAAGAATAGTCTGGGTGGTGCGGCGCATGGAGATCGATTTTCGCGGATCCGCCCGCATGGACGACATCCTGACCATCGAGACGCGAACCGAGGACATTTCGGGCGCCCGCATCTTCATGGCGCAGCAGCTGAAGCGCGGCGGCGAGGTGCTGGTCGAGGCGCGGGTCGAGGCGGCGATCGTCGGCGAGAATGGCCGGCCAAGACGTTTCCCGAAGGAATGGATCGCGGCCTTCATGCCCAAGGCAAATGGATAAATTACTGACGCCGATGATCCGCTGACGATGCCTGGCGGCATGCCCAAGGCGCGGCAATGCGCCGCGCTGTACGTCCTAACCCATCCTTAACCATAACGGTTCATGAAGAGAGTGGTGAAGATTGGAGGAATCCAGCGCCTTCCTTTCACCAACATTTGCCCCGAAAAGGCCGCCAACGGTGCATTTTGGGGTTATTCCGGAAGCTTTGCGCGAACGGACCACAAGGGATGCCCATGGGCCAGCCGCCAGCCGTGCCCGGAAAATCTTAAGGACGTAACCATGGAAAATATCGCACTCGCCGAACCGGGCGCGCATTTGTCGATTTGGGCGCTGTTCATGCAGGCCGGCTGGGTGGTCAAGCTGGTCATGATCGGGCTGCTCTGCGCCTCGATCTGGACCTGGGCGATCATCGTCGACAAGCTCGTCGCCTATGGCCGCATGCGGCTCGCGCTCAATCGCTTCGAACAGGTGTTCTGGTCCGGGCAGTCGCTGGAAGAGCTTTATCGCACGCTCGCAGATCGCAAGACCACCGGCATGGGCGCCATCTTCGTCGCCGCCATGCGCGAATGGAAGAAGAGCTTCGAGAAGGGCGCGAAATCGCCGCTTGGCCTGCAGAACCGCATCGACAAGGCGATGGACCTGGCGCTGACCCGCGAAATGGAAAAGCTGGAAGGGCGGCTTGGTTTTCTCGCCACCACCGGCTCGGCAGCGCCCTTCATCGGCCTGTTCGGTACCGTCATCGGCATCATGACCTCGTTCCAGGCGATCGCCGCATCCAAGAATACCAGCCTGGCGGTGGTCGCGCCCGGCATTGC
The DNA here is from genome assembly GCF_003997065.1 of Mesorhizobium sp. M6A.T.Ce.TU.016.01.1.1. Taxonomy (NCBI): domain Bacteria; kingdom Pseudomonadati; phylum Pseudomonadota; class Alphaproteobacteria; order Hyphomicrobiales; family Phyllobacteriaceae; genus Mesorhizobium; species Mesorhizobium sp. M6A.T.Ce.TU.016.01.1.1. Next base: position 289,735 of record NZ_RZTJ01000001.1, read on the forward strand.
CGAAGCGCTGCTGGCCACCGCCATCGGCCTGCTCGCGGCCATCCCCGCCGTCATCGCCTACAACAAGCTGTCGTCGGACGCGAGCAAGATCGCCGTGCGCATGGAGGGATTCGCGGACGAGTTCTCCGCCATACTCTCGCGCCAAATCGATGAAAAAGTCGCGCAGAAGACCTGAGGAACAATCATGGGAATGTCTGTAGGCGCGGGTGGTGGTGGACGCGGTGGTCGTGGCCACAGGCGGCGCGGCCGCCATCACGCGATGATATCGGAAATCAACGTCACGCCGATGGTCGACGTGATGCTGGTGCTGCTGATCATCTTCATGGTCGCCGCACCATTGCTGACGGTTGGCGTGCCGATCGACCTGCCGGACACGCAGGCCAAGGCGATGAACGTCGATACGCAGCCGATCACCGTCTCGATCAATCCGGCCGGCCAGATATACCTCCAGGAGACCGAAATCCCGATCGAGGAGTTGGTGGCGAAACTGCAGGCGATCTCGAAGACTGGCTATGACGAGCGCATCTTCATCCGTGGCGACAAGTCGACAGACTATGGCACGGCCATGAAGGTGATGGCCCGCATCTCGGCCGCGGGCTACAAGAACATCGGCCTGGTTTCGCTGCAGGAACAGGATCAGTAGACGCAAGATGAGGACGGGCCTCACCACATCGGTGATCTTGCATACGGTAGCGTTGGCCTTCGGGCTGTTCACGCTGTCGTCGCCGCCTGCCATGCCCGCGTCCGACGTGGAATCAGTGTCGGTCGAGATCGTGCCGATGGAAGCAACCGCGCAGATTCTGCAAGGCGACAAGAAGGCCGTGATGCACGAGAAACCGGCGCCGGTGCCCACACAGCGCCCCGACATCGTTCCCGATGCCCAGAAAGTCGGCGAAAACAGCGTCGACACCGACAAGCCGATAACGCCGGAAGCCAGGCCCAACCCCGTGGATCTGGCTGAGGCGCCGCCGCCCGCGCCGACACCGAAAGAGAAGCCAAAGCCCGAGGATGTGCCGAAGCCGAAGGAACAGCCCAAGCCTGTTCCGGCGACGGAGGTCGCACCGGTCCCGCAGCCGAAGGAAGAGGTCAAGCCCGAGCCGGTCAAGCAGGCGGAGCCAAAGCCGACACCGGCCAAGGAGCCGGCGCCGACGCCGCCGCAGGACAAGACCGCCGCCATCGACCCGAAGCCCGAGGTCAAGCCGGACGCCGTCGCCGAAGCAATAACGAAAGAGCAGCCCACCGAGACGACGCAGCTTCCGGACTCTGCGCCTGCGCCGCAGGCGCGGCCGAAGCCGCAGCCGGCCCAGGCCGAAAGCGCCAAGGCGCCGGAGCGGAAGGACGCCGACAAGCCAGTCAAGGAAGCGTCATCCAAGCCGAAGTCGGAAGACAAGCAGTTCAACGCCGACGAGATTTCCGCGCTGCTCGACAAGCGAAAGCCGTCCGGCGGCGGCGCCAAGCGTTCAACCCAGCAGGCATCGCTCGGTGGCGACAAGGACCAGGGCCAGAAGCTTTCAAGGTCGGAGCAGGGGGCGTTGGAGGCCCAGCTTGGCGGTTGCTGGACGCTGCCGGCGGGGCTCGAGGGTTCGGAGAATTTCGTCGTCGTGGTCCGGTTCAACCTGGACGCCTCCGGCAAGCTGGACGGACGGCCGTCCGTCGAACAGTCGAGCGGAAACCGCCCGTTCGACGAAAGTGCCGTTCGTGCGGTTCAGAAATGCGATGTGGCCGGCCTGCAGGTTCCCGCGGGCAAACAAGACATCTGGGCCGACGTTCGGGTCACCTTCGACCCGAGAGAGATGCTGGGCCTGTAGGCCTAGCGCCCCTAAAATCATTGAAGAGAAGCGAGAAGACATGAAATCCATCCTCAAGCCGCTCCTGATGATCGCAGCGATGGCGCTGGGTATGACTGCCGCCGCCACTTTGCCGGCGCGGGCGCTCGTTGAGCTCAACGTCAACAAAGGCAATGTCGAGCCGCTGCCGATCGCCATCACCGATTTCCAGGGCGGCGATGCGCTGGGTGCGGAGATTTCCGGCATCGTCAGCGCAGACCTGAAACGCTCCGGCCTGTTCGCGCCGATCGACAAGAGCGCCTTCATCGAAAAGATCTCGAACCCGGATGCCACGCCCCGCTTCGAGGATTGGAAGGTGATCAATGCCCAGGCGCTGGTCACCGGCAGCGTCAGCAAGGAGGCCGACGGCCGCGTCCGCGCCCAGTACAGGCTGTGGGACACCTTTGCCGGTCAGCAGATGTCGGGCGAGCAGTTCTTCGCCAACGATGCCAATACAAGGCGCGTCGCCCATATCATTGCCGACGCCATCTATGAGCGGCTGACCGGCGAGAAGGGCTATTTCGACACGCGCGTCGTCTTCATCGACGAATCGGGCGCAAAGAATGCGCGCAAGAAGCGCCTCGCCATCATGGACCAGGACGGCGCCAATGTCCGCTACCTGTCGAACGGCAAGTCGATCGTGCTGACGCCGCGTTTCTCGCCGAACCGGCAGGAAATCACCTACATGTCCTATGAAAGCGGCCAGCCGAAGGTCTATCTGCTGCAGATCGAGACCGGGCAGCGCGAGCTGGTCGGCGACTTTCCCGGCATGACCTTTGCACCGCGCTTCTCGCCCGACGGCCAGAAGGTGATCATGAGCCTGCTGCGCGACGACGGCAATTCCAACATTTTCGCCATGGATTTGAGAAGCCGCTCGACGACCAGGCTCACCAATTCGGCGGCCATTGACACCTCGCCGTCCTATTCGCCTGATGGCAGCAAGGTGGTGTTCACTTCCGACCGCGGCGGCCGCGCGCAGATCTATGTGATGGGCGCCGACGGTTCGGGCCAGACCCGCATCTCCTTCGGCGACGGCGTCTATTCGACGCCGGTGTGGTCGCCGCGCGGCGATCTGATCGCCTTCACCAAGCAGACCGCCGGTGAATTCCAGATCGGCGTCATGCGCATCGACGGTTCGGGTGAGCGCATCCTTTCAACCGGCTTCCAGCAGGAGGGGCCGACCTGGGCGCCCAACGGCCGGGTGCTGATGTTCTTCCGCGATTCAGCCGGCGGTCCGAAACTCGTTTCGGTCGATCTCACCGGCCGCAACGAACAGTCGATCCCGACCGCGAATTTCGCGTCGGATCCAGCCTGGTCGCCGCTGCTCGAGTGAGAGGAATTGGAGAAATGAAGAATTGAAGAATTGAAGAGATGAAGAAAACGGGATTCCTCAACTCTTCAATTCACTCCTTTCCACGGCTTGGTCGCGTTTTAGCCGCATTTCCGCCTAGGGTCCGCGCACATTGTGGACCCCTTGGGCGGCCCCTGGCAAAACGGCTGCGGACGGCAGCCGAAACCAAATTTTAACCGTGTTTCTTGAACGCCGGTTAACCCAAACGTGGTTACTGGACGATCAACGAAATCACTCGAATTGCGAAGGAGAGGCGGCATGGGCCGTATCGCAGCACTTACCAGAAACCCGGTGATGATCGCGCTGGTGGCGTCGCTCGCCATCGCCGGTTGCGCCTCGAAGAAGACCCCGAACAGCGCCGCCGATCTCGGCCTCAGCGGCGCCGGCGCGGCAACGCCCGGATCGGCCCAGGACTTCACCGTCAACATCGGCGACCGCATCTTCTTCGACACGGATTCGTCCTCGATCCGCGCCGACGCGCAGACGACGCTTTCGCGCCAGGCGCAGTGGCTGAACCAGTATGGGCAGTATGCCATCGTCATCGAAGGCCATGCCGACGAGCGCGGCACGCGCGAATACAATCTGGCGCTCGGTGCCCGCCGTGCCGCCGCCACCCGCGACTTCCTCGTCGCCAGGGGTGTTTCCGGCCAGCGCCTGAAGACCATTTCCTACGGCAAGGAACGTCCGGTCGCGGTTTGCGACGACATCTCCTGCTGGTCGCAGAACCGCCGCGCCGTCACCACGCTCAGCGGCGCCGGTTCTTGATCGGCAATTCCTGATCGGCAGAAATGCAACACATATATGCGAAAGGCGGCGACGGCCGCCTTTTTCATGTCCGGCACCCGGATATGAGACTTGAAACAAAATTTGGCCGAAGTCCTGCGTCCTGCTAAGAGCCAAGGCGCCTGACGGTCCCACTCCGATCGGAAGGCATGCAACAGGCAAACAATTTCACGGCGAGAGGCACATGCATTTCAGATCGGTCTTGAGCGGCACGCTTGCGCTGCTGCTCGTATCAAGCGTCGCCGCACTTGCTGCCGGTACCGGGGCAAGCGGCAACGAGCAACAACCGTCGAAAGGCGGTTTTTCCTTCCACCTGCCGACGCTCGGCATTTTCGGTGAAAAGAAAAAGCCGGATCAGGTTCAGTTCGCACAGGATGGCACCGGCACTACCGCACTGCAGGAGCAGCTCCGGCAAATGAACGGCAAGATCGAGGAGCTCAACTTCCAGGTCCTGCAGATGCAGGAGCAGATCCGCAAGCAGCAGGAAGACAACGAGTTCCGCTTCCAGCAGCTGGAAGGCGGTTCGCAAGGCGCGCCGCAACCAGCGGAGCAGAAAAAGTCGGACGCCACCACCAACACCGACAGCAGCGTCGCCGAGGCTCCGGCGACGCATGCGCCGGCCGATACGGGCACACCGCCCGCCGGCGCCCAGGGCGAGGACGTCATCGTCGAATCGCCGACTGGCGAACCCGGCAGGGTGATCCCGGGCACGCCTCCGAAGACGTTCGGCACCATCACCGTCGACAAGAACGGCAATGTGGTCGACGCCGACGGCAACACGCAGGCACATGCACCGGCGCAGAACACCGCCCCAGCCACTAACGATCAAGCCGGCACGCAGGCTGGCAAGTCCGACAATACGGTGGTTGCGGCGCTGCCTGCCACCGACGACCCGGAGGAACTTTACCGCAACTCCTACCAGTTCATCTTGTCGGGCGACTACAGCACTGCCGAACAGGGCTTTCGCGACCACATCGCCCGCTTCCCCAAGGACGCCAAGGCGGCGGACGCGCATTACTGGCTGGGTGAGTCGCTACTTGGGCAGCAGAAATACCGCGACGCGGCCGAGACTTTCCTCGCCGCCAGCAAGGACTATCCGAAGGCCAAGAAGGCTCCCGACATGCTGCTGAAGCTCGGCGTGTCGCTGGTTGGATTGAACCAGCGCGACGTGGCCTGCGCCACTTTCGGCGAGATCGGCAAGCGGTATCCCAACGTTTCCGGCGCGCTTAGGGAACGCGTCAAGCAGGAAAGGGCGCTCGCGGCGTGCTAGTTTTTTTCTTGCATGTCGTTGCCCCGGACCCACTTTTGGGCGACATGCATTGATGCTCGAAACCGAGCCTGACCTTTCGATTTTTTCGCGGATCGACTTTACCAACGGCGCTGTTGCGGCCGTGTCCGGCGGCAGCGACTCCACCGCCCTTCTCCTTCTCATCAAAGATCACCTCGACCGCAGCGCGCCCGCAACGAAATTGCTGGCTGTGACGATCGATCACAATCTGCGGCCGGGCTCGGCGGCAGAAGCGCAAGCCGTGGCCAGGCTTTGCGCCGCGCGCGGCATTGCCCACCGCATTCTGGTCTGGTCCGGGCGCAAGCCGTCGACCGGCCTGCCGGCTGCCGCGCGAGAGGCCCGCTACCGGCTGCTGGCCGAGGCAGCGCAGGCGGAGGGCATCGGCCTGATCCTGACCGGCCACACTGCCGACGACCAGGCCGAGACCGTGCTGATGCGGCACGCGCGCCAAGAGGGGCCGCGAGAGGCAGGGCGAGGCCTTGCCGGCATGGCGCCCGCAACCCTTTACGACTGGCGGATCTGGATCGCTCGGCCGCTTCTCGGCACGCGGCGTGCGGCGCTGCGCGAAGTCCTGCGACGCGCGAACGTCGGCTGGGCCGAAGACCCGACCAATGACGACGAGGCTTTCGAGCGCCCGCGCATCCGCGCAGCGCTTGCCGGCGACAATGGCGCGCAGCGCGTGGCAGATGCGGTGGCGCTGGCCGCGCGGGCTGCGGTGGAGCGCGAACAGCTTGGCCATCGCGCGGCCGCGTTGATCCGTGGCTTTGCCAGCAGGCCGGCTGATGGCCTTATCCGTCTCGATCCGGGGTTTGCGACGGCCGGCGACGAGCCGGCGGCCGTCTACGCGCTGCGTATCCTGCTGGCGACTGTCGGCGGCGTCGCCTTTCTGCCCGACCAGGCGCGCAGCGAGGCGCTGCTCGACCGGCTGAGGGCCGCGCCATTTTGCGCCACATTGTCGCGGACGGTGGTCGATGCACGGCGTGCCGGCATTTTCCTGCGTCGCGAAACCCGCAACTTGCCGCCCGCTGCTCCTGCCGTGGACGATGCTCTCTGGGACGGCCGCCGGAGGATCACATTGGGCGACGAGCCAGGTGCATTTTTGATCGCGCCGCTCGGCGCGGCTCGTGCCGCAAAACGGGAAATTGCCGAAGACGGCACGCCGCCAAGCCTTGTCCGCGCGGCCCTGGCGGCCGAGCCGGCGTTGTGGCGCTCAAGTGGACCTCTTGGCGAAAGCCTTAGTCCGGTGCAGGACAGCCCGGCCTTGCCACGAATGGCGGCATGCCCGGTCGTCGCACCTTTTGCCCGCTTCCTGCCGTCCTTCGACCTGGCGCCGGCCGGAACTGTCGCCGCGCTGATCGGCGCGCCGCTCCTCCCTGCCACGCCTTTCAGCGGCCACACTGCCGGTTGATGATGGGCGAAAGCTTAACCGCGACATGCTGTTCTGCTTGGCAAGGGAGGACGCCATCCCTATGTTAGACCCAAGTTTCCTCTCACGACGCGTGTCCGCCAGCGGACGCCAACGGGACAATTGATGAATCCGAATTATCGCAATCTCGCGCTCTGGGCGATCATAGCGGTCCTGCTCATCGCTCTCTTCAATCTGTTCCAGACGCCGCAGACGCGCGGAGCAGCGAGCGATGTCCCCTATTCGCAGTTCCTGCAGGATGTCGCGGCCGGCCGGGTCAAGACGGTGACCATCGCGGGTGCCCGCATTTCCGGTACCTATACCGACACCTCTACCGGCTTCCAGACCTATTCGCCTGGCGATCCGTCGCTGGTTTCGAGGCTGCAGGACAAGAACGTCACCATCAATGCGCGCCCTGAATCCGACGGCTCCAATTCGCTGTTCGGCTATCTTATCTCCTGGCTGCCGATGATCCTCATCCTTGGCGTCTGGATATTCTTCATGCGCCAGATGCAGTCCGGCTCCGGCCGCGCAATGGGCTTCGGCAAGTCGAAGGCCAAGCTTTTGACCGAAGCGCATGGCCGCGTCACCTTCCAGGATGTCGCCGGCGTCGACGAAGCCAAGCAGGATCTGGAGGAGATCGTCGAATTCCTGCGTGATCCGCAGAAGTTCCAGCGGCTTGGCGGCAAGATTCCGCGCGGCGTGCTGCTTGTCGGCCCTCCCGGAACCGGCAAGACGCTGCTTGCCCGCTCAGTCGCCGGTGAAGCCAACGTGCCGTTCTTCACCATCTCCGGCTCGGACTTCGTCGAGATGTTCGTCGGCGTCGGCGCGAGCCGCGTCCGCGACATGTTCGACCAGGCCAAGAAGAATGCGCCCTGCATCATCTTCATCGACGAAATCGACGCGGTCGGCCGCCATCGCGGCGCCGGCCTCGGCGGCGGCAATGACGAACGCGAGCAGACGCTGAACCAGTTGCTGGTCGAAATGGACGGCTTCGAATCCAACGAAAGCATCATCCTGATCGCTGCCACCAACCGGCCGGACGTGCTCGACCCGGCGCTGCTCAGGCCCGGCCGTTTCGACCGCCAGGTGGTGGTGCCGAACCCCGACATCGTCGGCCGCGAGAAGATCCTGAAGGTGCATGTGCGCAACGTGCCGCTGGCGCCCAATGTCGACCTCAAGGTGATTGCACGCGGCACGCCGGGCTTTTCCGGCGCCGACCTGATGAACCTCGTCAACGAATCCGCCCTGATGGCAGCACGGCGCAACAAGCGCCTTGTCACCATGGCCGAGTTCGAGGACGCCAAGGACAAGATCATGATGGGCGCCGAGCGCCGCTCGTCGGCCATGACCCAGGCCGAGAAGGAACTCACCGCCTATCACGAGGCCGGCCACGCCATCCTGGCGCTGAACGTGCCGTCGGCCGATCCGCTGCACAAGGCGACCATCATTCCGCGCGGCCGGGCGCTTGGCATGGTCATGCAGTTGCCGGAAGGCGACCGCTATTCGATGAGCTACAAATACATGATCTCGCGCCTCGCCATCATGATGGGTGGCCGCGTCGCCGAGGAGTTCAAGTTCGGCAAGGAGAACATCACCTCGGGCGCCTCCTCGGACATCGAGCAGGCAACCAAGCTGGCGCGCGCCATGGTCACGCGCTGGGGCTTCTCCGACAAGCTCGGCCACGTCGCCTATGGCGACAACCAGGAGGAAGTGTTCCTCGGCCATTCGGTGGCGCGCACGCAGAACGTCTCGGAAGAGACGGCGCAGATCATCGACGCCGAAGTGCGCCGGCTGATCGACGAGGCCTATTCGACGGCGAAATCCATCCTGACCAAGAAGAAGAAGGAATGGATCGCGCTGGCGCAGGGGCTGTTGGAATATGAGACGCTGTCAGGCGAGGAGATCAAGCAGTTGATCGCCGGCCACAAGCCCGCCCGCGATCTCGGCGACGACACGCCGCCGAGCCGTGGCTCGGCCGTGCCGAAGTCCGGCAGCCGACGCAAGAAGGGTCCGGAGCCCGAAGGCGGCATGGAGCCTCAGCCGTCAAGCTAGGGTCCGGCCCAAGAGGTTGATTTCGAAAACGCCGCGGCTTGGACCGCGGCGTTTTTTGTTCAGGAGGTGGAGAGGACTGCGGAATTGTCCGCGACCTGTACCCGACCTGCAACGTTGGCGATCGGCGAAAGCCGGTGTGGCGGCCAATCTCCCCCCTCGTGGGGGGAGATTGGCAGCGTCGTCGATGGCGCCTCCTTGCAACGCAAGAGTGGCCTCTCCTGAAGCGGCGAACAAAAAAGCCCGCGAACCTTGCGGTTCGCGGGCTTTCGTTCAGATGCTGCTATCTATCAGCTCTTCAGCGCGGCATTGCACAGGCTGTAGAAGCCGCCGCCCTTCTGGATCCACTTGAGGCCGCCCAGCGCGTTGGCGTCCTTGTTGGCGTAGTACTGATCGAGGCAGGTATGCATACGGCCTTTGGCCGGGGTCTCGGTGCCATATTTCTGGGAGATCGCCTTCGGAAACTTCACACCTTGGGGAGCGGTGACGGTCGGTGTTTCCGGGTCGCTGGTGTAGCTCGCCTCATCGGCAGCCGGCACGGTGTCGTCGTCCGATGCGCCGGCACCGCACTGGCTCTTGCGGAAGTCGTTCCACTTCATGCCGTTCAGCGTGTTGCCGGTCTTGGCCGCCTGATACTTGGCGCTGCAGTCCGCCATGCTGAGGCCTTTGCCGGCGTCAGCAGTTGCCGCTGCCTTGGTCGTCGCTGCGGCTGGTTCTACCGTAGCGCTGCCGCCGGCGGCACATGCGCTCTTGCGGAAGTCGTTCCACTTCATGCCGTTCAGCGTGCCGGCAGCCTTTGCAGCCTGGTATTTGGTGCTGCATTCTTTCGCCGTCAGGCCCGGTGCCGAGTCATCAGTGGCCGCTGCCGTCGCAGCCGGTGCTGCCGCGGCCGGTGCTGCCGCAGCGGTAGCGCCGGCGGTGCATTCAGTCTTGCGATACTGGTTCCAGGTCAGGCCGTTCAGTGTGCCGGCGGCCTTGTCTGCCTGATACTTGGTGCTGCACTCTTTCGCCGTCAGGCCCGGCGCGACGTCATCGCCAGTGGCTGCTGCCGCCTTGGTCGTCGGCTTGGCGGGTTCTGCCGTGGCGCTGGCGTCGGTGCCGCATTCGGCCTTGCGGAACTGGTTCCAGTTCTGCCCGCCAAGTGTTCCGGCGTCCTTGGCCGCGTTATACTTGGTGCTGCACTCGGCCATGGTCAGCGCATTGGCAGGCGCCGCCAGGAACAAGGTCACGACGGCAAGACCCGTCAAAGTGGCAAGTCGATGGATGAGCATGCATTTTCTCCCTACAGCGGTTCATGATATGTCCCAGCAAATCAATAGCGCTCAACGGCTGGTTGCGCCAGATGCCAAGTAGCGTAAAAAGTGCCGGAAAGTGTATTCTTTCCGATAAGGTGATGAAATCGTTGCCGGGCGCTGTCTCGCAGCCAAGTTTTTCCGGGTGCATTTGCACGGAGAGCGCGTATATAGCGGTTCGCAGTCAGGAGACTGCCTCGCATGACAGCCAGTCGAACCGGCTGGTGCGGCGGATCCTGAATTCACCTCGGTCTGGAGCAGAACGACGCGCGGATTCCGAATTCAAAGCCATACTGACACACATCAAGAATCCAGATGCGGTTTGAGTTGAAGTTCCTGAACGCTGCTGCCGCAATCAGAGCAGGGAACTTGAAAATCAATACAGTGGCGTGACACAAAACACACAAAACAACAATTTTCTAAGGATTGGAGGCATATAATCATGCATTGTGATGATAGGGCTCGGGCCAATTTGTGGCATGACGTGCCGGGAAAGAACCATCGGGAAGCTGACTAGCATGGCAGGAAGTTATTTCGGCACGGACGGCATTCGCGGGCGCGCCAACAGGTTTCCAATGACGGCGGAGATCGCCATGAGGGTCGGCATGGCCGCTGGCCTTTCGTTCCAGCGCGGCAATCATCGCCACCGCGTCGTGCTCGGCAAGGACACCAGACTTTCCGGCTACATGATCGAGAATGCGATGGTGTCGGGCCTCTGCGCCGCCGGCATGGACGTGTTCCTGCTCGGCCCGATTCCGACGCCCGCAGTCGCCATGCTGGTGCGCTCGTTGCGCGCCGACATCGGCGTGATGATCTCGGCCTCGCACAATCCTTACTATGACAACGGCATCAAGCTGTTCGGCCCGGATGGCTACAAGCTCTCCGACGAGATCGAGGAGCGTATCGAGGGGATGCTCGACAAGGATATCGAGCTGGCGCTCGCCGATTCGGACGGGCTCGGCCGCGCCAAGCGCGTCGACGGCGTCCATGACCGCTATATCGAATTCGCCAAACGCACGCTGCCGCGATCGATGTCGCTTTCCGGCCTCCGCATCGTCGTCGATTGCGCCAATGGCGCTGCCTACAAGGTGGCGCCCGAGGCGCTGTGGGAACTCGGCGCCGAGGTCGTCGCCATCAATGTCGATCCCAACGGCTTCAACATCAACAAGGAGTGCGGCTCGACCCATCCGGCCGGCCTGCAGAAGAAGGTGCACGAAGTGCGCGCCGATATCGGCATCGCGCTCGACGGCGACGCTGACCGCGTCGTCATCGTCGACGAGAATGGCGCGATCGTCGATGGCGATCAGATCATGGCGCTGATCGCCGAGTCCTGGCATCAGAGCGGACGGCTGGCCGGCGGCGGCGTCGTCTCGACGGTGATGTCCAATCTCGGCCTCGAACGCTTCCTCGGCGACATGAACCTGCAGTTGCACCGCACCAAGGTCGGCGACCGCTATGTCGTCGAGCACATGCGTGCGCACGGCCTGAATGTCGGCGGCGAGCAGTCTGGCCACATCGTGCTGTCCGATTTTTCCACGACCGGCGACGGCCTCGTCTCGGCGCTCCAGGTGCTCGCCTGCATCAAGCGGCAGAACCGGCCGGTCAGCGAGCTGTCGAAGAAGTTCGAGCCGGTGCCGCAGCTTCTGAAGAACGTCCACATTTCCGGCGGTAAGCCGCTCGAGGAAGCCCCGGTCAAGGCAGCGATCGAAGATGCACGCCACCGCCTGGGCAAGGCCGGTCGCCTGGTCATCCGGCCATCCGGCACGGAGCCGCTCATCCGCGTCATGGCGGAAGGCGACGACCAGCAACTGGTCGAGGCCGTCGTCAACGACATCGTCGAGATCATCTCGGAAACACGCAGCGCCGCCTGATCCTGCAGCTTTTGCTGGTCTGAAAAGCCCGCCTTCCGGCGGGCTTTTTCGTTGGGTTGCAGGTCAACGCTGCCCGTAGTTTCCTCGAATTCTAGAGATTCATGGTTAAGCGATACGGTTAAACGCCTTTTAACTTTTCCAATTCATTATCCACGACTGAAGCCAATCACATTCGGACGCGTTCGCTGTGCCGAGGGTTCTCAGGGGTGACAAGCATGTTCAATACAGCAAGAATGGCCCTCTTTGCCGCGCTGTTCGCGGGCGTAGCCGGACCAGTGTTCGCCGCCGACTTCGTCGAGCCGCCCGTGATCGAGCCGGCCCCGCCACCGGCCGTCTACGAGCAGCCGGCCGAATATGGCGGCTGGTACATTCGCGGCGACATCGACTATCATTGGTCGAAGTTTCGCGGCGCCGACTACATCACCTACGGTGACACACCCGGTACCGGCCGCTTCGACAGCGGCAAGCTGGAGAGCGCCTTCTCGGCCGGTGCCGGCGTCGGTTACCAGATCAACCAGCATTTTCGCACCGACCTGACCGCGGACTGGATGAGCAAATCCGATTTCCGCGGCTCGACCAGCGGCTTCTGCGGCATCAACCCCTGCACTTCGACCGACACGTCGTCTTATACGGCGCTGCTGCTCCTGGCCAATGCCTATGTCGATATCGGCACCTGGCACGGCATCACGCCTTATGTCGGCGCCGGCATCGGCGGCGCCTGGGTCAAGTGGGACAAGCTGCACAACACCATTGACGACGATACGTTTGAGCATAGCGGCGGCAAGGGCTGGCGCTTTGCCTATGCGGCGATGGCGGGCGCCTCCTACTGCCTGACCGATCGTGTCAAGCTCGATCTCGGTTACCGCTTCAGTCATATCGAAGGCGGCAAGATGTTCGACTTCGCCAGCGATGTCGGTCCCGGACATGACAAGGGCATCAATGTGCACGAAGTGCGCGGCGGTCTGCGCTATCAGTTCGGCAACTCCGGCTGCGCCCAGCCGGAACCGATCGCCTATGAACCCGAACCGGTCTACACCAAGTAATCGCTTCGACAGCAGGTTTACGGACCGCCCGGCAAAGCCGGGCGGTTTTCGTTTGTGTCGGGAAGCTCATCAAAATCAATTCGCTAACGTCCTGTTATCCTTAACCGCCACTTAACCACTATGGTTAACAATGCTCTCAAACGGCGCTTGCGATTGCGATGGCGCCACCTTCGGGAGCCGGATCATGACAGTCAAATCGCGCATAGCGCTGGCGCTTGCAGCAATCGCCCTGACGCCGCTGTCGCAGGCACTCGGCGCCGACTACGACCCGCCGATCTATGTCGACCAGGCGCCGGACTACGTGCCGGTCGAAGTCGGTTCGGGATGGTATCTGCGCGGCGATGTCGCTTATTTACCGGAAGAGAGCTTCGAAAATGAGGATTTCGCCTTCACGCCGGCGAGCTTCAGCGACAAAGAAGATCCGATCTTTGCCAGCATCGGCTTCGGTTACCATTTCAACGACTATCTGCGTGCCGACCTCAATCTCGGCTATCTGCCCGGCAACGAGATTGGCATCGGCTATGACGATTCAGCGATTGCGGCAGAGGCGACCGTGGCATCAGCATCCCTGGAGAACTACGCCTTTTCGGGCATGCTCAATGGCTATGTCGATCTTGGCACCTATGTCGGGATCACGCCCTATCTCGGCGCGGGTATCGGCGTCGTCCAGAGCAAGCGCAAGCTTTCGGCGAGCTATTTCACCGACAATGATGACCCCGCCGACGATTTCGTTCTGCAGGACAACAAGACCCAGTATTCCCTTGCCTATACGCTGAATGCGGGCCTTGCCTATCGAGTGTCCAAGAATGTCTCCGTTGATCTGGGCTATCAGTATTTTTCCGCGCCCGACGCCGAATATGCCACCGCAGAGGATCTGGATTCGTATCCGATCCGCAAAGGGATCAGCAATCATCAGGTCAAGATCGGGTTGCGTTACGACCTCTGGTAGGAGCCGCGCAGGCGACAATCAAGACGGCGGATCTTCGGGTTCGCCGTTCGTGTTTTTAGGCCATGACATTCTCACCACAGGTGACCAGTATCCTGCCAGCGACAAAAACTTTCCCCTTGACGCCTGACGCCTGAACGCATATCGCCGTCCGTGGGCCACCCCTCCCCAACGAGGGGCCACTATCTGGAAGGATAGACCACGATGACGACGCATACGAAGCCCGGACTCCGTCCGGCAAATCCCAATTTTTCCTCAGGTCCCTGTGCAAAACGCCCCGGCTGGTCGGTCGAGGCGCTGATCAATGCCGCGCTCGGACGCTCGCATCGCGCCAAGATCGGCAAGACCAAGCTCGAGCAGGCGATCGAGCTGACGCGGGAGATACTTCAGGTTCCGGCAGACTATCGCATCGGCATCGTGCCGGCGTCGGATACCGGCGCGGTTGAGATGGCGCTGTGGTCGCTGCTCGGCGAACGCGGCGTCGACATGGTCGCCTGGGAGAGTTTCGGTTCCGGCTGGGTCACCGATGTGGTCAAGCAGCTGAAGCTTGCCGACGTGCGCAGGATCGAAGCCGGCTACGGCGCGCTGCCGGACCTGACAAAAATCGACTTCGACCGCGACGTGGTCTTCACCTGGAACGGCACGACATCAGGCGTGCGTGTGCCGAACGGCGATTTCATCCCGGCCGCTCGCCGAGGCCTGACCATCTGCGACGCCACTTCGGCGGCCTTTGCGCAAAGGCTCGATTTCCAGAAGCTCGACGTCGTCACCTTCTCCTGGCAGAAGGTGCTGGGCGGCGAAGGTGCGCACGGCATGCTGATCCTCAGCCCACGCGCCGTCGAGCGGCTGGAAAGCTACAAGCCGGCCTGGCCGCTGCCGAAGATCTTCCGCCTGACCTCGGGCGGCAAGCTCATCGAAGGCATCTTCAAGGGCGAGACCATCAACACGCCGTCGATGCTGTGCGTCGAGGACTATCTCGACGCGCTGCGTTGGGCGAAGTCGATCGGCGGCCTCGATGCGCTGATTGCCCGCGCCGACGCCAATGCCGCCGTTCTCGACGGCTTCGTCCGCAAATCCGCATGGCTCGGCCATCTGGCCACCGACCCGGCGACGCGGTCGAACACCTCCGTCTGCCTTTCCTTCACCGACCCGGATGTCGCCGCGCTCGATGCCGACGGCCAGGCGGCGTTCGCCAAGGGCATCGTCTCGACGCTCGACAAGGAAGGCGTCGCCTACGACATCGGCGCCTATCGCGACGCGCCGCCCGGCTTGCGCATCTGGTGCGGGGCGACGGTCGAGACCTCCGACCTCGAAGCGCTGCTGCCGTGGCTCGACTGGGCCTTTGCCGCGCAAAAGGCATCGCTCAAGGCGGCCGCCTGAGTTTTCCCGTGGCGGCCCTCGGGCCGCCCATTCCCAAACGGTTCAAATCCCATTTGAAGGAGGTCGCCATGGCGCCCCGCGTTCTCGTCTCAGACAAACTCTCCACCACCGCCGTGCAGATCTTCAGGGATCGCGGCATCGAGGTCGACTACCTGCCCGATCTCGGCAAGGACAAGGAAAAGCTCCTTGAAGTGATCGGTCAGTATGACGGCCTCGCCATCCGTTCGGCGACGAAAGTCACCGAGAAGCTGATCAACGCCGCCACCAGATTGAAGGTGGTCGGCCGCGCCGGCATCGGCGTCGACAATGTCGACATCCCGGCGGCAAGCCGCAAGGGCATCATCGTGATGAACACGCCCTTCGGCAATTCGATCACCACCGCCGAGCATGCCGTCGCCATGATCTTTGCGCTGGCCCGCCAGATACCGGAAGCCAATGCCTCGACCCATGCCGGCAAATGGGAAAAGAACCGCTTCATGGGCATCGAGATCACCAGCAAGACGCTGGGCATCATCGGCTGCGGCAATATCGGCTCGATCGTCGCCACACGCGGCGTCGGCCTGAAGATGCACGTCATCGCCTTCGATCCGTTCCTGTCGGACAGCCGCGCCGAGGAACTCGGCGTCGAGAAGGTCGAGCTCGACGAGTTGTTCGCCCGCGCCGACTTCATCACGCTGCACACACCGCTTACCGACAAAACGCGTAACATCATCGACGCCGCGGCGATCGCCAAAATGAAGACCGGTGTGCGCATCATCAATTGCGCGCGTGGCGGGCTGGTCGTCGAGGCCGATCTGATC
The DNA here is from genome assembly GCF_003997065.1 of Mesorhizobium sp. M6A.T.Ce.TU.016.01.1.1. NCBI lineage: Bacteria > Pseudomonadati > Pseudomonadota > Alphaproteobacteria > Hyphomicrobiales > Phyllobacteriaceae > Mesorhizobium > Mesorhizobium sp. M6A.T.Ce.TU.016.01.1.1. The sequence goes on from NZ_RZTJ01000001.1 coordinate 305,772, forward strand.
GCGGCGCTGAAAAGCGGCAAGGTGGCAGGTGCTGGCATCGACGTGTTCGAGGTCGAACCGGCGGAGTATAATGAACTGTTCGGCCTGGAGAATGTCGTGGCGACGCCGCATCTCGGCGCGTCGACCACCGAAGCGCAGGAGAATGTCGCCCTGCATGTCGCCGAGCAGATGTCCGACTATCTGATCAAGGGCGCCGTTTCCAACGCCATCAACATGCCGTCGATCACCGCCGAGGAAGCGCCGCGCCTGAAACCTTTCGTCAAGCTTGCCGAAGTGCTCGGCGCCTTTGTCGGACAGGTCACCGAGGATCCGATCAAAGAGGTCGAGATCCTGTTCGACGGGTCGACCGCGACGATGAACACGCGAGCACTTATCAGCGCCACCCTTGCCGGGCTGATCCGGCCGCAGGTCTCCGACGTCAACATGGTGTCGGCGCCGATCATGGTTAAGGAGCGCGGCATCATCGTCGCCGAGGTCAAGCGCGACAAATCCGGCGTGTTCGACGGCTATATCAAGCTCACGGTCAAGACCGAGCATAGGACGCGCTCGATCGCCGGCACCTGCTTCTCTGACGGCAAGCCGCGCTTCATCCAGATCAAGGGCATCAACCTTGACGCCGAGGTCGGCCAGCACATGCTCTACACGACCAATGCCGATGCGCCCGGCATCATCGGCCTGCTCGGCACGGTCTGCGGCGAGAACGGCGTCAACATCGCCAACTTCCAGCTCGGCCGCAACCGGCCTGGCGGCGATGCCATCGCGCTGCTCTATCTCGATGCGCCGTTCCCGGAAAACGTGCTGGAGCAGGTGCGGGCGCACAAGTCGATCGACTCCGCCAAGCGGCTGCATTTCGATGTGGGCGGCGCCTGAATCATCCGCGCCCCGCGTGCTTCCAAAAGCACACGGGGCGTTTCGACAATGACGTCAGAGCGTTTGGATAATCCTTTGACGGCCGTTATTTGCAGGCGAAGCCGGGCGCGATCTTGCATTTGCCGGGACGGGGCCGGTGCGGCTTATGCGGCCGGTGCGGCCGATGCGGACGGTAATGCGGCGGGCGAACGATAATGTGCGGCCGCACGACGATCGGTCGGGAAACATTGACGCGGTCCAGATAGTTTGCGCTGGCCCAGCCCCGTATCCCGGCGGCACGAATTGCGCACCAGCTGCCCTGGCAATCGATCACCGTCACCCTGTGGCCGGCCGGCAATGTTGCGATCCTTGCATAGCCGGGGCCAGGGCCGCTTCGCACATTCAAGGTCCCGGTTGTATAGGCGGTGGCTGCGGAGGCCGATATGGGAAAGGCTGCCAAGCCAACAAAAGCAAGGACAAGCGCCGTGAGCATTCGAAAATTCATGATCGTCTCCATTTCACCGAGATCAGCTAAACTGGCGCTGGGAAGATGAGTTGCGAAAGCTGAAAAAATCAATCTCCAGGGAATGGCGCCGTATATTGTAATGTTCGTATCCTTAATACACCCGTACTGGTTATTATGATTCTTAATACATTAGTTGTTTTGGATATTCGTCCGGCCACTGTTGTAGGGGCTTGGTTCACCATGAGGCTGCGACAGGCTCTGGATCGCACCATCCGCATCCGGCGCCGAACATTTGCCGGCTAAATCGCCATCTTCCTTCCGCTGTATTCGGCGAGGCTGATGCCGCCGAGCACCAGCACGAGGGCCAGCGCCTGATAGAGCTGGAATGTCTCACCGACGATCAGCACCGAGAGCAGCGTGCCGAAGATCGGCACCAGATTGATGAACAGGCCGGCCCGGTTGGCGCCGATCAGCTCGTTGCCCCTGATGTAGAAGATCTGCGAGATGACCGAGGCGCCGATCGCGGTGTAGAACGCGACCGCCCAGCCGCGTGCATCGGGAACGATGACCTTGCCGGCCGCCACCTCCCACAGGAAGAAAGGCAGCGAAGTGGCAAGTGCGGCAATCGACAGCGCCAGCATCAGGCTCTGCCAGCGTATGGCCGGCTTCAGCCGCAGCCCGACCGAGTAGAAGCTGTAGCAAAGCACCGCGATCAGCATGATGGCGTCGCCGAAATTGAGATCCAGCCTGAGGAGCTGGCGCAGATCGCCATGGCTGGCGGTCAGGGCGACGCCGATGATCGTCAGCACGACGCCGGCGATCTGCACCCGGTTCACACGCAGGCGAAACAGCACGAAATTGGCGAGGATGATCACGATCGGTATCGCCGCCTGCTCGATCGAGACGTTGATCGCCGTGGTGTAGTTGAGCGCCGTGTAGAAGATGGCGTTGAAGAAGGTGAAGCCGCAAGCGCCGAGCCCGCCGAGCAGCAACCAATGCTTGCGCACCACCGGCCAGTCCTCGCGCAACGTTCGCCAGCCGATCGGCAGCATGATCAGAACGGCCAGAACCCAGCGCAGGAAGACCAGCGTCATCGGCGAAATGTGGTCGACCGCCAGCTTGCCGGCCACGGAGTTGCCGCCCCACAGCAAGGTGGTGAACAGCAGGAACAGATAGGCGGTTCGATGCATCGCGAAATTTCCAGCCGGGGCGGGCGGGCGAAGGGGCTTTTACCGACCTATTGTGATGGTTCGCCCAAGTAAATGATGTCAAAGGCGAAAATTGTTGTGCCTGGGGGCGCCTTCGGCGGTAAAGAATGGTCGCGCTCGCCGGGTCTTGACGTTATAGAGCGACGTGCGTCCACTTGGTCGCACACAGTACGCGTCTCGAGGCTTTGAATGTTCGCATCGTGCTCGCCGAAATCGATTCCGATTTTCGGGCCGATGCGATAGAAGCCTGTCGTTTCGAAACCATTTCAAGCCGCTCCGAGCGGCGCCTCAAGGGAAAAGAAACATGGCCAATGTGGTGGTCGTCGGCTCGCAATGGGGCGACGAGGGCAAAGGCAAGATCGTTGACTGGCTGTCGGAGCGCGCCGACGTCGTCGTGCGCTTCCAGGGCGGCCACAATGCCGGCCATACGCTGGTTGTCGACGGCAAGGTCTACAAGCTGTCGCTGCTGCCGTCCGGCGTGGTGCGGCAAGGCAAGCTGTCCATCATCGGCAATGGCGTCGTCTTCGATCCGCACGCCTTCGTCGCGGAAGTGGCGAAATTGAAGGCGCAAGGCGTCGAGGTGACACCTGAGCGCCTGAAAATAGCCGAAAACACCGCGCTTATCCTGTCCTTGCACCGGGAACTGGACGGATTCCGCGAGGACGCCGCCACCAATTCCGGAACGAAGATCGGCACGACCCGTCGCGGCATCGGCCCCGCTTATGAGGATAAGGTGGGCCGGCGCGCAGTCAGGGTGATGGATTTGGCGGATTTGGAAACGCTGCCCTTGAAGGTCGACAGGCTGCTGACGCACCACAATGCTCTGCGCCGCGGGCTCGGTCACGCCGAAGTCACGCATGACGCGATCATGAATGAGCTGATTTCCGTCGCCGACGAGATCCTGCCCTATATGGACCGTGTCTGGAAGATCCTCGACGACAAGCGCCGCGCCGGCGAACGCATCCTGTTCGAAGGCGCGCAAGGCACGCTGCTCGACATCGACCACGGCACCTATCCGTTCGTCACTTCGTCCAACACGGTCGCCGGCCAGGCCTCAGCCGGATCTGGCGTCGGCCCGGGTGCCATCGGCTATGTCCTCGGCATCACCAAGGCCTATACGACGCGTGTCGGCGAGGGTCCGTTCCCGACCGAACAGAAGAACGAGATCGGCGAGTTCCTGGGCACGCGCGGCCACGAGTTCGGCGTCGTCACTGGCCGCAAGCGCCGCTGCGGCTGGTTCGATGCCGTGCTGGTTCGCCAGGCCGTCGCCGTCAACGGCATCAAGGGCATCGCTCTGACCAAGCTCGACGTGCTCGACGGTCTGGACGAGATCAAGGTCTGCACCGGCTACCGCCTCGACGGCGAGGCGATCGATTATCTGCCGGCCAGCCAGGGCGCGCAGGCGCGAGTCGAACCCGTCTACGAGACGCTGGAGGGCTGGAAAGGCACCACCGCCGGCGCCAGAAGCTGGAACGATCTGCCGGCCCAGGCAGTCAAATATGTCCGCCATATCGAGGAACTGATCGGCGCGCCGGTCGCACTCCTTTCCACCAGCCCTGAACGGGACGACACAATACTTGTGACCGATCCGTTTCAAGACTAGATTCTCAGCCGTTCCGGGCATCGCGGCCGATTTGCGGGGGCCGGCCCAGAAACGAAATGCAGGTCGACTGAAGCATGGCAGATTTTGTTGGTGCTCTGAAAAAGACGCTCGATGGCCTTGGCAATCCGACGCCGGAGATACGCGCGAGGGTCTATGAGAAGGCTCGCTCGACCATCGCGGACAAGCTGGCCAAGAACACACCGCCGCTGGCGCCTTCGGTCGTTGCCCAGCATAAGCGCACCCTGGAAGACGCCATCGCCAGCGTCGAGCGGGGCTATGCCAAGCCTCCGCCCGCATCCGATCCGCTGGCGGAACTGGAAGACATCTTCTCCTCCATCGACCGTAACAAGAACCAACCCAGCCATGTCCGGCAGCCGGCAAAGGCCGAGCCAGCATGGCAGCCGGCAAAGACCGAACCGGCATGGCAGCCGACGCCTGCCGCCAAAGCCGCGCCGAACTGGCAAAAGCCGCCGTCCGTTGCTTCTCCTCCAGAGCGCACCGATCCGGTGCCTTCGGACAGGGATTTTCCAGCGGCGGACGAAAAGGGCGACGTCTTTAGAAGCGATGTCTTTTCCAACGAGGAGGAACCGGCGGCGGACACCTTTCCGCGTCTGCGTCCTGCCGAGCGCAAGCGCAGCTATGGCGGGCTGATCGCTGCTGTCGTCGCTCTGCTCGTCGTTGCCGGCGGCGGCTACGGCATCTGGCTGAACAAGGACGCGTTCAGCAATATGCTGGGTCTCAACAGCACCGAGGTCGCAACGATCGAACCGTTGGTCAAGCCTGCTCCGGCCGAGCCGGCTACCGATGCCGCGGCAAGGCCTCCGGCCGCAGCGGCTCCAACGGATGCCGAGGGCGCAAAGTTCACCCAGCGCCTGACACCCGAGGGCGGTGAGGTCGATCCCGGCCCCGCCGCTTCAGGACAAAGCGGCATCGGAGAGGGCGAATCCGTCGCAGCACTGACCACGCCGCCTCCGGCCGCACCTGCGCCCGCAGCGCCGGGCGGCGATGCGCCAGCCACGAATGCGCCCGCCACGCCAGGTGCAGCCCCTGCGACACCGCCTGCCGTCGGAACAGCGCCGGCGCCGCCGGCCGATAGCGCAGCCGCTCCGGCGGCGCCGAACCCGAGTGCCACACCGGCCGCGCCGACAGCCGCGCCTGCGGAAACCGCGCTGGCGGTCGGCCAGAAGGCGATCTTCTACGAGGAGCGCACCAGCACCGCCCAGGGCTCAGCCGAGCCCGGCAGCATCGTCTGGTCGCTGGTGCAGGAATCGCCCGGCGGCAATCTGCCGCCCGAGCCGGCAATCCGCGCCGAGGCGAGCATTCCGGGCAAGGACGTGCAGTTGCGCATGACCATCCGCCGCAACACCGACCAAACGCTGCCGGCCAGCCATATCATCGAAATGATTTTCCTGACGCCCGACGGTTTCGACGGCGGCGGCGTCGACAATATCCTGCGCGTCGCCATGAAGGGCTCTGAACAGGATGCCGGCAGTCCGCTGATCGGCATCCCGGCCAAAATCGCCGACGGCTTCTTCCTAGTCGCTCTCAACGACACCAAGGCGGACGAAGACGCCAATCTGACCCTGCTCCGGGGCCAGAACTGGATCGACGTGCCGGTCGTCTACAAGACCGGACGGCGGGCGCTGCTCACCATGGAAAAGGGCATTCCCGGCGAGAAGGTGTTCGATGAGGCGCTGAAGGCCTGGCAGACAAAGACGGCGGGCTGAGCGGCCTCACCAGCCTAACGCTCCCCTTTGGCTCAGAAGCCCTGGAACAGCATGTCGAGTGCTGCCACGATGTCGTCGTGGTGCCTGGTGATATTCAGTCGACTTTCACCCAATTCCTTGGCCGGAACCGTGGCGATCAGATGGGTCGCCATTATCAATTTTCGTCCATTGATCTCGAGGATGGGGTGGAGCTTTCGCATCGGCGGCGGCGTCATTGCTATCGGCAGAAGCGGGATCACCACCCGTGTTTTAAAATCGTCGAGCAGGTCGGATTGAACGTCCAGCAAATAGCTGCCTTCGACCCGGCCCGCGAAGACATCATAGCGTGCCATCAGAACTGCCGATGTTCTTCCAGCGGAATACCGTGCTTTTCGACGTATTCGTTCCACGCCTCGATCGTGGCTCGGTTCTCAAGCTTCCATAGTCGCGCCTTTTCGGCAGCGACAGCCTCTGCGATGCCGGCCTCCGCGGCGCGTGAGACGTTCACGTCAAGCCCCTTGGCTTCCTTCATGAGTTTTGAGTCGATCGACAGGTTTGCCGGCTGGCGAACCGCGTTCAAGGCTAGCTTGCGCATTGTGACCTCCGCAGTGTGCGCATAATGTATGCGCATTTGCCCGGCGTAGCAACGACGAAACGGCGTCTGATCGTGCGCCCAGCCCTCCGCTATGGCTTCGGCGTTCGTCGCTCCAATCTACAAATAATTGTCGATCGATCGGCCCGCGGCCGAACGCTCCTCATCCCTCCATTTCTTCCCTTAACATTTCAAGTTCCAGCCATTCCTCCTCAAGCGCGGCCAGCGTGGCTCTTTCCTTGTCGAGGGCGGCGATGGTCTTCTGGAACGAGGCCGGATCGCGCTCGTAATAGGCCGGGTCGGCGATGTTGTCCTCCAGCCGTGAGATCGAGGCGGTCACCGCCTCGATCTTCTTGGGCAGCGATTCCAGCGCGAATTTCTGCTTGAACGACAGTTTCTTTGCCGGGCCCTTCGGCGCAGCTGCTTCGGTCCTGGCTGCCGCCGTCGCTTCGCTGGTCTCGGCCTTCGTCCGCGCCTTGCGGTCGTCCAGCCTGGTGCCGCCGCGCTGCGCCAGCATGTCGGAATAGCCGCCGGCATATTCGATCCAGCGGCCGCCGCCGTCCGGCGCGATCAGGCTGGTCACGGTGCGGTCGAGGAAATCGCGGTCGTGGCTGACCAGGATGACGGTGCCGGCAAAACCGGCGACCAGCTCCTGCAGCAGTTCCAGCGTCTCCATGTCGAGATCGTTGGTCGGCTCGTCGAGCACCAGAAGGTTTGCCGGCCGTGCCAGCACGCGGGCCAGCAACAGCCGCGCTCGCTCGCCGCCCGAAAGCTCACGCACCGGCGTGCGCGCCTGTTCCGGTTTGAACAGGAAATCCTTCATGTAGGAGACGACGTGGCGCTGCTCGCCATTGATGACAAGGTTCTCGCCGCGTCCGTCGGTGAGGTATTGCGCCAGTGTCTCTTGCGGATCGACCGCCTCGCGCTTCTGGTCGAGTGTGGCGATCTCCAGATTGGTGCCGAGCCGCACCGTGCCTGAGTCCGGTTTCAATTCGCCGGTCAGCATCTTCAAGAGCGTCGTCTTGCCGGCGCCGTTCGGCCCGACCAAGCCGACGCGGTCGCCGCGCTGAATACGGGTCGAGAAGCCCTTGACCACGGTGAGGTCGCCAAAGCTCTTCTCGATGTTCTTGGCCTCGATCACCAGCTTGCCGGATTCGGCGGCGTCGCTGGCCACCATGGTCGCCGCGCCCTCGGCGCCGCGATGGCCACGAAAGCGCTGGCGCATGGTCTGCAACTCGCCGAGCCGGCGCATGTTGCGCTTGCGTCGCGCCGTCACGCCATAACGCAGCCAGTGCTCCTCGCGCACGATCTGGCGGCCGAGCTTGTGCTGCTCGCGCTCTTCTTCTTCCAGCACCGTGTCGCGCCATTCCTCGAAATGGCCAAAACCCTTGTCGAGACGGCGGGTCTGGCCGCGGTCGAGCCAGACGGTGGCGCGTGACACGCGCTCGAGGAAGCGGCGGTCGTGCGAGATGACAATCAGCGCCGAAGAGGTGCGGGCAAGCTCCTCCTCCAGCCACTCGATGACCGACAGGTCGAGATGGTTGGTCGGCTCATCGAGGAGGAGAATGTCGGGCTCCGGCGCCATGACGCGGGCAAGGGCAGCGCGCCGCGCCTCGCCGCCGGACAGGTCGTTCGGTCGTTCCTCGCCGGACAGGCCGAGATGCTCCATCAGATAGGTGGCGCGGTAGGGGTCATCGGCGGGTCCAAGCCCCGCCTCGACATAGGCGCGGACGCTGGCGAAACCATCCATGTCTGGCATTTGCGGCAGGTAGCGCACTGTCGCCGAAGGCTGGCGGAACATCTCGCCGTCCTGCGGCTCGATCAATCCCGCAGCGATCTTGAGCAACGTCGACTTGCCCGAGCCGTTGCGGCCGACCAAAGCGATCTTGTCGCCCGCCGACGCTGTCAGTTCCGCCCCGTCGAGCAGCGGCGTGCCACCAAAAGTCAGCCTTATCCCGTCGAGATTGAGAAGTGGCGGCGCCATGTCAGCTTTCAGGTAGGGGAAAAGGATGGGCGAGCAACAGCGCGCGGCCGCTGCCCAGCGCGATTTCGAGCCGGCCCTTGACCTCGTTGGAAATGGTCAGCGATGAGCCGAACGCGACCTCGACGTGGTTCAGCGGCCATTTGGCGCCGGTAACGGTCAAGCCGGAAAGGTCGGAGAAGCCGAGGATCGAAAACAGCGTGCTGTCGGCGTAGTCGAAGCCGGTCTTTCCGGGAAGCAAGGGGATGCCTTCCTGGGCGCCGCTGGTCAAAAGCACCTCTATGCCTGCCTCGGCCAGCCGGATGCTGAGCGCGAGGTGCAGGAAGGCGTGGTCGGTGCGCTTGCCGCCGAACGCGCCGGCGAGCACGAGCCCGGTCGCGCCGCGTTCGAGCGCAGCGGCGATAGCCAGCTCGCCGTCGGTCTTGTCCTTTTCTGCCGGAAACACCTGGCGGGGCACGGCGGCCAGATCGTCCGGCAAGTCCGCCGGCACCGAATCGAAGTCGCCGACCCAGAGTTCCGGCGTCAGCTCCAGCGTCCGGGCATGGCCGATGCCGGCGTCGGCGGCGATGACACGGGAGCCTTCGACCTGGCGGTCGAGCAGCGGCGTGCGGATAAGATCGCCGCCAAGCAGGATGGTGAATTTGCTCATATGCGTGGCCCTTACCAGCCCTGCTTGCGAAACGGAAGGCCGCGCTCCAGATGCCCTGCAAACTTCAGCTTGCGCAGCACTTCGGCCGGGCCTATGTGTCGAAACGCTCTAACGGGGTGCTGGACGCGATCTTCGCGGACCAGCTGAGAGGCAACCATGCCAACCCGCTGAACCTGATCCGGTTTGTACCGGCGGAGGGATTAGACGTTTCGGACAGCCCGACGCCTCAATTCCTTTCAATGCGAACGAAGGAGGCGCCGATGCGCACGTTTTCATACTCTCTTGTTTCGGCAATGCTGCTTGCCGCGTCCGTTCTCGGCACCGGGCCAGCATCCGCGCAGGAGAAACTCACCGTCTATACCTATGAGAGCTTCACCGCCGACTGGGGTCCAGGCCCCGCGGTCAAGAAGGCCTTCGAGGCGGAATGCGGCTGCACTCTCGATTTCGTTGCGGTCGCCGACGGCGTCGCGCTGCTCAATCGCGTCAGATTGGAAGGGGCCGCGACCAAGGCCGACATCGTGCTCGGCCTCGATACCAATCTGACGGTGGAAGCCAAGGCTACCGGCCTGTTTTCGCCGCATGGCCCGGTATCGGACGTCAAGGTGCCGGGCGGCTGGAGCGACGATATTTTTGTGCCGTTCGACTATGGCTATTTCGCCGTCGTCTACGACACCGAAAAGCTGAAGACCCCGCCGAAGAGCCTGAAGGAATTGGTCGAGGGCGATGCCGATGAGAAGATCGTCATCCAGGATCCGCGCACCTCGACGCCCGGTCTCGGCCTGCTGTTGTGGGTGAGATCGGTCTATGGCGACAAGGCGCCGGAAGCCTGGGCGAAGCTCAGGGCAAAGGTGCTCACCGTGACGCCGGGCTGGAGCGAGGCCTATGGCCTGTTCACCAAGGGCGAGGCGCCGATGGTGCTGTCCTACACCACGTCGCCGGCCTATCACATGGTCGCCGAAAACACCGAACGCTATCAGGCGGCGTCCTTCGAGGAGGGCGAGTACCTGCAGATCGAGGTTGCCGGCATCACCACGACTGGTGCGAAGAACCCGCTGGCGGAAAAGTTCCTGGCCTTCATGACCGGTCCGAAATTCCAGAACGTCATTCCCGAGACCAACTGGATGTTTCCTGCCGGCAAGACCGACAAGCCGCTCAACCCAGCCTTCGACAAGCTCGTCAAGCCGACCAAGGCCTTGCTGTTCAGCCCCGAAGAGGTCGCCGCCAACCGCAAGGCCTGGGTCGACGAATGGCTGGCGGTGATGAGCAAGTAGCTTCTGATTGACGATGATCACTCTACGGCGCCCCCCTCTGTCCTGCCGGACATCTCCCCCACGAGGGGGGAGATCGGCCATCATGCCGGCTTTCGCCAATCTCCGACATTGCCGGAATGAGCGGAGCGCTGAACCTGCCAATCTCCCCCCTCGTGGGGGAGATGTCCGGCAGGACAGAGGGGGGCGCGAAGGAACGCAATCCTCGCTAAGAATCTCGAATCTGGTGGTCTAGCGTGCAACGCGCGCCATCATCGGATTCCCGCGTCACAGCTGGCATTCTCGCGCTTGCGGCAATAGCACTTTTGATCGGTGGAGCGTTCGCCGGGCTCATCGTCGAAGGCGCCCGCGACCCGTCCGGCGCCGCGTCGGCCTTCGACCCCTATCTCTTCCGCGTTGTCCGTTTCACCTTATGGCAAGCGCTTCTGTCGACACTGCTGTCCGTCCTGCCGGCGCTGCTCGTTGCGCGGGCGCTGTCGCGGCATCCGTGGTTCTTTGGCCGCGGCCTGATCCTGCAGCTCTTCGCCGTGCCGCTGGCGCTGCCGGCCATCGTCGCCGCGCTCGGCATTCTGGCCCTCTATGGCCGTGCCGGCTATTTCGCCGGCCTGCTCAGCGCGATTGGCGGTCAGGGTTGGCCGGGCATATACGGCCTGTCCGGCATCCTCGTCGCCCACGTCTTCTTCAACCTGCCGCTGGCAACGCGGCTGTTCCTTGAAGCGCTGGGGACAGTGCCGGCCGACCAGTGGCGGCTGGCGAGCCAGCTCGGCATGGGCGCCAGACCCGCCTTCCGGCTGATCGAATGGCCGACGCTGCGGGCGGCGCTGCCGGGCGTCGCCGGGCTTGTCTTTATGCTGTGCATCACATCCTTCACCATCGTGCTCACGCTGGGCGGCGGGCCGCGCGCGACGACACTGGAGGTCGCTATCTACCAGGCGCTGCGTTTCGATTTCGATCCTGCCCGCGCGGTGACGCTGACACTGCTGCAGATCGCGCTGACCTTCGTCGTGGTGCTGGTGTTGATGCGGCTCGGCGCCAACACCGTCGGCGATGCCAACCTGTCGGTGGCACCGCGCCGGTATCTTTCGGCAAGCGTCGGCGAGACCGTGCTGAACGCAGCATTGATCGTTCTGGCATTGCTGTTCGTCGCCGGGCCGATGGCGGCCACGGTGATGTCGGGCCTTGGCGCCGATCTTGGCCGGCTGGCGGGCGAGAGCGCTGTGCGGCAAGCGACGCTGACCAGCGCAGTGCTCGCCTTGCTGGCGGCGCTGCTTTCGGTGGCGCTGTCGCTGTCGCTCGTCATGGGACGACGGGCACTGGCCCTGAAGCGTCGCGTCGGCGCCAAGACGCTGCTCGAGCATGCCACCGATACCGGCGCCGGCTTCGTGCTCGTCGTGCCGCCCATCGTCATCGGCGCCGGCTGGTTTCTGCTCCTGCGTACCGTCAGCGACGTCTTCGCGATCGCCCCTGTCATGGTCGTCACCGTCAACGCGGTGATGGCGATGCCGTTTGCCATCCGCGCTATTCGCCCCGGCTATGATGCGGCGAGCGAACGCCACGAACGGCTCTGTTTGCTGCTTGGCATTTCGGGCTGGAACCGGTTCCGGCTGATCGACTGGCCGTCGCTGCGGCGGCCGCTCGCCACGGGTTTCGCCTTTGCCATGGCATTGTCGCTCGGCGATCTCGGCGTCATCGCCCTGTTCGGTAGCGACTCCCTGCAGACACTGCCCTATCTCTTGCTGGCGCGCATGGGCAGCTACCGCACGATGGATGCCGCCGGCCTAGCGCTGCTGCTCGGCCTGGTCTGTCTCGCGCTTGTGCTGGCCGCGGATCGGCTGGGGCGGGGAGAAAAGACATGACGTTCAGCAGCGCTGAAAACGGCACGGCTGTGCGGCTGGAAAAGGTCTCGTTCAGCTATGGCGAAGCGCCGTTTTTATTCGATGTCGCGTTCGCCGCCTCGAAGATCACTGCGATCATGGGGCCGAGCGGTTCGGGAAAATCGACGCTGCTCAATCTGGTGGCCGGCTTTGAGACGCCACGATCGGGCCGCGTGCTGATCAGCGGCGCCGATGTCGGCGCCAAACCGCCTTCGGCGCGGCCCGTGTCAATGGTGTTCCAGGAGAACAATCTCTTCGCCCATCTTTCGGTCGAACGAAATGTCGGCCTTGGCCGCTCGCCGTCGCTCAGGCTGGCTGAGGCCGACCACGTGGCAATCGCGGGGGCACTCAAGCGCGTCGGCCTTGCCGGCAAGGAACGGCGCCTGCCGCGCGAACTCTCCGGTGGCGAGCGGCAGCGTGTCGCACTCGCCCGCGTCCTCGTGCGCGATCGGCCGGTTCTTTTGCTCGATGAGCCGTTCGCCTCGCTCGGGCCGGCCTTGCGTGACGACATGCTCGACCTGGTAGCCGGCGTCCATGCGGAGCGGCGCATGACGGTGCTGTTCGTCACGCATCAGCCGGAAGACGCCCACCGTATCGGCCAGGACATGGTGTTCCTGGACAATGGCGCGGTTGCCGCGACTGGGGCTGTCGCCGATTTTTTCACCAAGGCTGGACCGGAAGCATTCCGGCGTTATATCGGTGCAGGTCCGTTTGGCCAAGGATCACGAGATGTTGCCCGGAAGCGGACATAATTTACGGCCAAACCGGCTTCAGGCGATGTGGCGTTTGCTTGCCTTGGTCAAAGTAGTGTGGCTAGGTCCTCCGATACTGGTCCGGCATAGACTGTGATTTGCCACTACAGTGCCGCGTGTGCTCGTGCGCGCGAAGGATGCTGTGGCAGTTTGATTTTGCGCATGATCCTTTTCTGAAAATCGATGCCCGATTTTCGGGGTCATGTGCCGAGACCCGAAAGGAAGCTGTTCTGCCGACCGGCACCGACAGAGTGAGAAGGAAACCGCTGGCGCGCTTCCTCGCGCTGGCCGGCTTTGCCATGGCGCTGGCAAGCTGCCAGATGTTCACGCCGCCGGACGTTCAGGAATCCGGCTTCCAGCCTTCCAGCAAACCGATCACAGTCGACAATGTCGCCGCCAACAGCAAGCTCGCCGAAATGGCGAAGGCGCAGCATCCGCGTATCCTCGCCACCTATGGCGGTGAATATTCCGATCCCAAGCTCGAGCGCATGGTCGCCAAGGTCGTCGGCCGCCTGACCGTGGTGTCGGCCAACCCGACCCAGACCTACCGCATCACCATCCTCAATTCGCCCAACGTCAACGCTTTCGCATTGCCGGGCGGCTATCTCTACATCACGCGCGGCCTGTTGGCGCTGGCCAACGATTCGGCCGAGCTCGCCGCGGTGATCGCGCATGAGATGGGCCACGTCACTGCCAACCATGGCTTGCAGCGCCAGCAGCTTGAGGCCGAGGAGGGGTTTGCTACGAAGGTCGTCTCGGATGTGCTCGGCGACAGCCCGACCGCCAAGGCGGCACTGATCCGCGGCAAGCTGCGGCTTGCCCAGTTCTCGCGCAATCAGGAGCTGGAGGCCGACGGCATCGGCATCAAGTCGATCGGCGAGGCGGGCTTCGATCCCTTTGCCGCCGGCCGCTTCCTGCAGTCCATGTCGGCCTACACCGATTTCCGCTCGATCAGCGGCGCCACCGACGCCAGCCTCGACTTCCTGGCGACGCACCCCAACACGCCGCAGCGCATCGATCTGGCGCAGCGCCATGCCCGCCAGTTCGGCGCGCCTGGCGTCGGGACGCGCGACCGTGACCCCTTCCTCGCCGGTATAGACGGCCTGCTCTATGGCGACACGCCGGAGGAAGGCTATGTGCGTGGCGAAACCTTCCTGCATCCGGGGCTCGGCGTGTCATTCTCGGTGCCCGGCGGCTTCATCATCGACAACTCGGCCGCGGCGGTGACGGCAACCGGGCCGGGCGACATAGCGATCCGCTTCGACGGCGTTTCGATCGACAAGAGCCGCCCGCTGACCGACTACATCCGCAGCGGTTGGGTGGCTGGTCTCGACGAAAGCAGCGTGCGCCAGGAAACGATCAACGGCAACGAGGCGGCGACGGCGCATGCCAGCGCCGAGGGCTGGCAGTTCGACATCGCGGTGATCCGCGCCGGCGGTCAGGTCTACCGGCTGTTGACGGCAGCCCCCTCTGCCAGCACCTCGCTGGACGCGGTGGCGCGCTCGGTCAGCGGCTCCTTCCGTATCTTGAGCGCGGCCGAGAAAGCGGCGCTGAAGCCGCTGCATATCCGCGTCGTCACGGTGCAGCCCGGACAGACCATGGGTTCGCTCGCCGCGCAGATGGTCGGCGTCGACCGCAAGCTCGACCTGTTCAGGGTGCTCAATGCGATGTCGCCCGGTGCTGCCGTTTCGGCCGGTGATAAAGTCAAGATCATCACCGACAGGTAGGGTGTGTCGATATTCAGGTGATGCCGGCCTGCAAACGGCAGTTCCTGCGCTTCCGGTGCTCACGTACTTTAAGTACGCTCCGCTCCGGTTCTCGGAAACCACCGTTTTCGGCTCGGCCTAACCTGAATCCCGACACACCCTAGGCGGCTGTCGCCAGAAACTCGGGGTTTTGCTTCACCAGCGCTATCTTGAGCTTTTCCATGGCGCGTGCCTCGATCTGGCGGACGCGCTCCTTGGAGATGCCGAGCGCCTCGCCGAGCGCTTCGAGCGTCGCGCCCTCGTCGCTCAGCCGGCGCTCCTCAATGATCCTGAGCTCGCGGGCGTTGAGCGCGCCGAGCGCCGTTTTCAGCCAGACAGAGCGGCGTTCGACATCGATCGTGTCACCCACGACCTCGTCCGGCAGAGGATCGTCCGAAACCAGGAAATCCATCCGCTCGGTGGCGCCCGCATCGTCGGCGAGCGGCTGGTTGAGTGAGCTGTCCGGTGCCGAAAGGCGGGAATCCATCATCGCCACGTCGGCCTCGGAGACGCCGAGCGCCACTGACACCTCGCGATAGAGCGAGGTATTCGAGATCGGCTCGGCGCCGTTTGCCAAGCGGGCGCGCAGGCGCCGCAGATTAAAGAACAACGCCTTTTGCGCCGAACTGGTGCCGCCACGCACGATCGACCAGTTGCGCAGGATGTAGTCCTGCATCGAGGCGCGGATCCACCATGTCGCATAGGTCGAAAACCGTACCTCGCGCTCCGGTTCGAAGCGGGCCGCTGCCTCCAGCAGGCCAACATGGCCTTCCTGGACCAGGTCGCCGAGCGGCAGGCCATAGTGGCGGAACTTCGAGGCCATGGAAATGACCAGCCGCATATGTGCCATGGCGATTTGGTGCAGCGCCTGCTGGTCGTTGTCTTCCTTCCAGCGCAGCGCGAGAAGATGCTCCTCGTCGCGCTCGAGATAGGGGGCTTTCATCGCCGCGCGGACCATGGTTCGCCCTGCCGTATCTTCCATCATGCCACGCTCCCTGTTCCGGGCGTTGTGGTGCGACCCTGAGCTGGCATCGTGGTTGAATTGGCGACGCCGCGCCCTACAACAGCCAAGAACGTGCCACGCGGGTGAATGGTTCCGCCGCTGAGGTCGCGTGGATTGCACTGTCCGAAAGCTCGTTGCGGCGGTCGCTACGCGGTCGGTTGGCGTGACTCGATGTGGGCTTTAGAATTGGATTTCGAAATCATATCATTTTTGAAATCTTATTCCTTATTTTGCAAGCCTGCATCTGTCAG
Source organism: Mesorhizobium sp. M6A.T.Ce.TU.016.01.1.1 (assembly GCF_003997065.1). Taxonomy (NCBI): domain Bacteria; kingdom Pseudomonadati; phylum Pseudomonadota; class Alphaproteobacteria; order Hyphomicrobiales; family Phyllobacteriaceae; genus Mesorhizobium; species Mesorhizobium sp. M6A.T.Ce.TU.016.01.1.1. Next base: position 321,719 of record NZ_RZTJ01000001.1, read on the forward strand.
TTTCCGGCGCTCACAAATGCGCCGGACACCGGCCAAGGACGGGATCACAGAAAAATGAAATGGCTCAAATCGCTTATCGTCGCCGCAACATTGCAGGTTCTGGCCGTCACATCAGGCCATGCCGGCGCCAATCTCGATCAGATCAAGCAGGCCGGTGTCTTCAAGGTCGGCACGGAAGGCACCTATGCCCCCTTCACCTATCATGATGCCTCGGGTGCGTTGGTCGGCTTCGACGTCGAGATCGCCCAGGCGATCGCCAAGCGCCTCGGCGTCAAGGCCGAATTCCTCGAAGGCAAATGGGACGGGCTGATCGCCGGCCTAGACGCCAAGCGTTATGACGCAGTCATCAACCAGGTCGGCATCACCGAGGCGCGCAAGGCCAAGTATGATTTCTCCGATCCCTACATCGCTTCCAAGGCGGTGCTGATCGTGCGCGGCGACAATACCGACATCAAGAGCTTTGCCGACCTTAGGGGTAAGAAGGCAGCGCAGTCGCTGACCTCGAATTTCGGCAAACTCGCCGAAACGAACGGCGCCGAGCTCGTCGGCACCGACGGTTTCGACCAGTCGATCCAGCTGCTTCTTACCGGCCGCGCCGACGCCACCATCAACGACAGCCTGTCCTTCCTCGATTTCAAGAAGCACAAGCCCGACGCCGATGTGAAGATCGCCGCGCAGGAAGAAAACGCCGACTATTCCGGCGTCATCGTGCGCAAGGGCGATCCGGAACTGGTCGCCGCCATCAATCAGGCGTTGGCCGACATCAAGGCCGACGGGACCTACCAGAAAATCGCCGACACCTATTTCGGCCAGGACGTTTCGAAGTAAGCGCATTTCATGGAGCGGGCCGGGTTTGCCGGCCCGCATGGCAAGCAAGTCTCGCGGCGAGCCGTCTTTGACGGCCGCCGCTTTTCGCGTGATATGACGACCGTATGGTCGCGCCTTGATGCTGCCGGGCCGGTTTTTGGGCGGCAATCTCGCAAGGAGGGTTTTCGTGCCGCATTGGCTGCAATTGATGCTGGACTCGTTGCCGACGCTGTTGTGGGCGGCGCTTATCTTTACCGTGCCGCTGACGCTGCTGTCGTTCGCCTTCGGGCTGTTCGTTGGGCTGGTCGCGGCGCTGGTCCGGCTGTTCGGCCCGAAGCCGCTGGTCGCCGTGGTTCGCTTCTACGTCTGGATCTTCCGTGGCACGCCACTTCTGGTGCAACTCTTCCTGATCTTCTACGGCCTGCCTTCGGTCGGCATCCTGCTCGACGCTTTTTCAGCCGCGTTGATCGGCTTCACGCTCAACATCGGCGCCTATACGTCGGAAATCATCCGCGCCGTCATAGGCTCGGTGCCGAAGGGGCAGTGGGAGGCGGCCTATTCGATCGGCATGACCTGGAGCCAGGCGATGCGGCGCACCATACTGCCGCAGGCCGGCCGCGTCGCGGTGCCGCCGCTATCCAACACCTTCATCTCGCTGGTCAAGGATACATCGCTGGCCGCCGCCATCACCGTGCCGGAGATGTTCCAGGCGGCGCAGCGCATCGTCGCCACCACCTATGAGCCGCTGATCCTCTATATCGAGGCGGCGGCTCTCTATCTGGCGCTGAGCTCCGTGCTGTCGGCATTGCAGACGCGCTTGGAAAAGCGGCTCAACCGCTATGGCGGCTTCCTGGAGGCGCGCTCATGATCGGCCTCACCGACATCGAGAAGCGCTTTGGCGACAACCTCGTGCTGAAGGGCGTGACCGTCACCATCGAGGAAGGCAGCGTCACCGCCCTTGTCGGTCCCTCGGGCGGCGGGAAAAGCACGCTGCTGCGCTGCATCAACCTGCTCGAGATCCCGACTTCGGGCACGGTGCGCATCGGCGACGACGCGCTCGAATTCCAACCGGGCGGCAAAGTTCCCGGCAGGGCCATCCAGCGCCTGCGGTTGCAGACGGGCATGGTGTTCCAGAATTTCCAGCTGTTTCCGCACCGCACGGCGATCGAAAATGTCATGGAGGGGCTGGTGACGGTGCTGAAATGGCCGACGGCGAGGGCGCGCGAGCGGGCGCTCGCCCTGCTCGAAAAGGTCGGCATGGCGCACAAGGCCGATGCCTGGCCGGCGACCCTGTCAGGCGGCCAGCAGCAACGCGTGGCGATTGCCCGGGCGCTGGCGCCGTCGCCGAAGGTGCTGCTGTGCGACGAGCCGACCTCAGCGCTCGACCCGGAATTGGCGCAGGAAGTGGTCGACGTGCTCAGCCAGCTCGCCCGCGAGGGCACCACCATGGTGATGGCGACGCATGATCTGCGCCTCGCCTCCAAGATCGCGCAGGAGGTGGTGTTCCTCGACGCCGGCGCCATCGTCGAGAAAGGCCCCGCCGCTGTTCTGTTCAGCAATCCGGAGCGCCAGCGAACCAAGCGGTTCATCGCGACGCTGAGGCAGGAGGCGGAGAAGGAAGGCGGCGGCGAAGATTAATGCATGCTGCCCCAAAAGGGCGTAGCGGTTTTGGCATAACGACATGCAAAAAACAAAAAACCCGGCGCGAGGCCGGGTTTTTCTGAATTCTAAGGCGAAAGCGCTCAGGCAGCTTCTTCCTGCTCGGCTTCTTCGTTGTCGGCCTTGGCGCCGCGCTTCGGACCCTTGTTGAGGTTCACCTCGATGAGGCGCACCGCTTCGGTTTCCGACATGCGGTTGACGGCCGCGATCTCTCGCGCCATGCGGTCGAGTGCCGCCTCATAAAGCTGGCGCTCGGAATAGGACTGCTCCGGCTGGTTGTCGGCGCGGTAGAGGTCGCGCACCACTTCCGAGATCGAGATCAGGTCGCCGGAATTGATCTTCGCGTCATATTCCTGGGCGCGGCGCGACCACATGGTGCGCTTGACGCGGGCGCGGCCCTGCACAACTTTCAGCGCGCGATCGACATAATCTTCTTCCGACAGCTTGCGCATGCCGATGGAGGTCGCCTTCGCAACCGGCACCTTCAGGCGCATCTTGTCCTTCTGGAAGTCGATGACGAACAGTTCCAGCTTGTGGCCCGCAACTTCCTGCTCGTCGATCGAGACGATCTGGCCGACGCCATGCGCCGGATAGACGATGTACTCGCCGGTCTTAAAACCGTGACGCGCTGCGCTGGACTTCTTCTGCGGGGTGATAGTTGCCATTACGCCATGAACTCCTTGGTGTGGTACCGGCATTCTGCCGGCCGAACTCGCGCGATCGGGTAACCGATCGTTAGCCGCGCAACGATGAACCCACCGGAAAAGCCGAGGCCGGCAAACCGCATAATTGCGATCGCCTGCCCCAGATCACTCTGGTCCGGATTGAGAAATTCACCTTTCAGTGATTTGGGGCGTTTGCGCCATAAATCGACGTTGTGTCACCGGCATGTTTGGTTGATGTAGCACAAAAAGTCGGAAGAATCAAGGTTTTGCTGCACGCGCGAAGGCCATGCGCCATCGCCGCCTGTCAAGGCGGTTAATGTGCCGTGCCTATTACGCGGCGTTATGCTGGCTGACTCAGCGGTCTTGTCAGTCGCCTTCGCCGGGCTCGGCGGAGAAATATTTCTCGAACTTGCCGGCCTCGCCATCGAAGGATTTGGCGTCGGCCGGCGGCTCCTTCTTGGCGGTGATGTTGGGCCATTTATCAGCATATTCGGTGTTGATCTGCAGCCATTTGTCGAGACCCGGCTCGGTATCCGGCTTGATCGCGTCGGCCGGGCATTCGGGTTCGCAGACGCCACAGTCGATGCACTCGTCGGGATGGATGACGAGCATGTTCTCGCCTTCGTAGAAACAGTCGACCGGACAGACCTCGATGCAGTCCATGTATTTGCATTTTATGCAATTGTCGGTCACGACATAGGTCATCAGTCGGCTCCGGGACGTCCCGTTTTTGTTGGGCTTTTTTGGTCAGGTAACGCCTTTACCCGCTGCTTGCAAGGGCAGCCATTGCCGCGCGACACCGATGTTCCGGAATGGAATTCCAGAGGGGCGATGCGGCTAAGCCCTGTTATGCGTCAGTCGTCGTCGAACAACCGGTCGGTATCCCGGCGTTCCTTCTTGGTCGGGCGGCCGCTGCCGGCATCGCGCAGCGCGGGAATCGCATCCGGAACGGCCTCGCCTTTTGGCACCGGCGGTGGCGACATATCCTCGTAAAGCAGGCGCGCTTCCTCGGCCGGGCCGCGCCGGCTCCCCGTGCCGAGCACCTTCCAGATGAAGATGCGTCGCTCAAGAGTGATGGTCAGGACGTCGCCGACCCGAACCATATCGGAGGCCTGCGCTGCTTTGTCGCGATTGATGCGGACGCGTCCGGCCACCACCAGCTTCGCGGCAAGCGATCGCGATTTCACCGCACGCGAAAAGAACAGCCATTTGTCGATGCGCTGGCGGGCATCAGTGACCATCGGAGCGAGCGGGGCTTACTTCTTCAGCTGGTCGCGCAACGCGGCGAGCTTGGCGAATGGAGAATCCGGGTCGAAGCGCACAGGACGCTCCTCGCGAGGCTTAGGCTGGAACGCGGGCTTTCCACCTGGCGCGCCACCCTTGCCGTCCTGCCTGCCGCCCTTCCAGTCAGGCCGGCTTTCGCGACGATCGGAACGCTCGCCCTGCGGCTTGCCGTCGCGCCGCTCTCCCGCCTCGCCCTGGGGCTTGGGCTTGAATTTGCTGCGGTCGAAGCGCGGCTTGCCGGCGCCGTCGCGGCGTCCTTCATGGGTGGGCCGGCTGCCTGGAGCGCCGGCCGGTTGTCCGCCGGTGGCATCTGCGGGCGCGTCGCCACGGCCGTCGCGCGCGGCTTGCCCGTTGCGCGGGCGATTGTCCCGTGAATTGTCACGGGGCCGGTTGTCATGGTGGCGGTGGCGCGGGCGCTGGTCGAAGCGGCCCTGCCGCCACAACAGAATGGGTTTTGGTTCCTCGGCCTCTGGAACAGCCTCGCCAGTGGCGGCTTCCGCCGCCGCGGCAGGCTCGGCCGAAACTGCTTCCGTTGCAGGCGAGGTTTCGGAAGCCGGCTCTGCCGGTGCGACCTCAACCTCGGCGGCTTCGGGTTCTGCCTCTGGCTGAGCCGCTGATACCGCAGGCACTTCAGCTGCGGTTTCCGCTGCAGGCAGCTCCTCTTCCGTGACCTCAGCCGGAGTTTCCAGCTGAGGTTCCGCGACAGGCTCCGCTTCGGTTGCGGGTTCCGCGGGAACTTCGGCTGTGGCCTCTGCCGCGGTAGCCGCTTCCGATTCCGAACTCTCGGCCGGCGCCTCGGCGGCTGTGTCCGCAATCGCGGCTTCCACTGCCTTGGCCTGCTCGGCTTGTTCTTGCGCCGCCTGCTTAGCCGCGGCGGCTTCACGCGCGGCATTGTCCTGTGCCTCGAGCCGCGCCTTCACCTCGGCCACCGGCTTCGGCTCGGCGCGATAGCCGAGACCTTTCAAAATCTCTTCCATGTCGTCGGCAGTGGCGCCGAGGATCGACATCATCGGCGGCGTCACCATGAAGGACTGACCGTCATAGGCGCCCTCGGGCCGCTGACCGAGGCCCGGCTTCCAGTTGGTTGCCGGCCGAATCAGATCGGCCAGCCGTTCAAGGATGTCGACGCGCACCGCGCGACGGCCGAGATTGCGGTAGCCGGCCAGCTTGTAGAAGGTCTTGTCGAAGGTGGGATCGATGACCACCGAGGTGCGGCCGGAGGCCAGCGCGTGAACCACGTCGCCAAAGCCGGGCTTGTCCTTGCCGTCGTTCCTCAGGGCCCATAACAGCGTCACCAGTCCGGCCGGGGCCGGCTTGATCAGCGCAGGCACGAAGACGTGGTAGGCGCCGAAGCGCACGCCGAGCCGGCGAAGGGCGGCGCGGCCTTCCTGGTCGAGCGACTTCATCTCCTCGGCGATGTCGCGGCGGTTGATGAGGCCGAAATGCTCGACGAGCTGGAAGGCGATGCCGCGGCCGATGCCGGTGATCTGCTCGGCGTTCTTGAGGTCGACCAGCGGCTTCAGCAAGGACTCGATCTGAAAATTGACGAAGCGCTCGGCGCGCGCCGCGACCTTGTCGCGGGCTGGACCGGTGAGCTGCTCGTCGGCCAGCAGCACAAGGCGCGGCTTCAGCGGCTCGTCGCCTGCGACCAGCGTGCCGATCGGCGCGCCGATCCAGCGCAGCGTGCCGTCGGAGCCGAGCGCGATGTCGCCGTTGGCCGAGGCGCCGAAGCGCTCGGCCCGCGCCTCGAATTCGGCTGCAAGCGCCTTTTGGGCTGCCGTGCGCACCGCCTTGGCGTCCTCGCCGCCGGCGCTCTGGTCGGCGGTGAAGCGGAACCCCTGCAGCTCGCCGACATGGTGGCCTTCGACGAGGACGGTTCCGGTTGGGCTAATTTCGGCTTCAGGCATGGTATTTTCTCTAAGGCGCCGCATGAGGACGGAAGTCCTGCGGTCTACGAAGCGTTTCGTCAACCGCTCATGCAGCGCATCCGACAATCTGTCTTCGATTTCGCGCGTCTTTTCCTGCCAGTGTGCCTGATCGGCCAGCCAGCCGGGCCGGTTGGAGACGAAAGTCCAGGTGCGGATCTGGGCAATCCGGTGCGACAGCGTGTCGATGTCGCCCTCGGTGGTGTCGGCACGGCGGACCTGCTCTGCCATGTAATTCTCGTCGACATGGCCATGCCTGGCAAGGTCCGTGTAGATCGAGGCGATCAGGTCGGCATGCTGGGCCGGCGCGATCTTCCTGTAGTCGGGGAGGGCACAGGCCTCCCACAGCAGCGCCACGCGCCTGGCGTCGGTGGCAAGCGCCCGGATGTCCTCGTCGCGGGACAAATGCTCGAGCGCCTGTGCATCCACTGCCGGCAGCGCACGGGTCAGGCCTTCGACCGGTGCGTTGGTCTCGATGGAGCGCTTCAGCGCATCGAGGCTGGCGAAATCGAAATGCGCGGTGCGCCATTGCAGCACCTTCACCGGGTCGAACTCATGCCCTTCGATCTTCTTGACCAGATCTTCGTCGAGCGGATCGACCTGGCCGGTGACGCCGAAGGTGCCGTCGCGCAAGTGCCGGCCAGCGCGGCCGGCGATCTGGCCGAGCTCGGCCGCCGTCAGGTTGCGATACTGGTAGCCATCGAATTTACGGTTCTGGGCGAAGGCGACATGATCGAGATCGAGGTTTAGGCCCATGCCGATCGCATCGGTGGCGATCAGGTAATCGACATCACCTGACTGGAACAGCGCCACCTGCGCGTTGCGAGTGCGCGGCGATAGCGCGCCGAGCACGACGGCCGCACCGCCCTGCTGGCGGCGGATCAGTTCGGCGATGGCGTAGACCTCGTCGGCGGAAAAGGCGACGATCGCCGTGCGCCGCGGCAGGCGGGTCAGCTTCTTCGAGCCGGCATAGGCGAGATGCGACAGCCGTGGCCGAGTCACCACCGACACGCCCTTCAGCAGACGCTGGAGGATGCCGTGCATGGTGGCCGCGCCCAGCAGCAGCGTCTCCTGACGGCCGCGCAGATGCAGGATGCGGTCGGTGAAGATGTGGCCGCGCTCGAGATCGCCGGCCAGCTGGACCTCATCGATGGCGACGAAGGCGGCGTCGGTCTGGCGCGGCATAGCTTCCACCGTGCAGACCGAATATCTGGCGCCGTCGGGCTGGATCTTCTCCTCGCCGGTGATGAGCGCCACCTTGTGAGCGCCGACCTTCTCGCAGACGCGTGTATAAACCTCGCGAGCGAGCAGCCTGAGCGGCAGGCCGATAATGCCGCTTTCATGCGCCACCATGCGCTCGATGGCGAGATGGGTCTTACCGGTATTGGTCGGCCCGAGCACGGCAGTCACGTCGCGGCCCGACAGGATCAGCGGCTCAGTGTGTTTCGACTGGATGTTCATCGACCTGGAAATAAGGCTCTCTGCCTCGCGTTGTCGGGAGCGCGCCCCATGGTGGCGCGTGTGACAAGCGACACATAGGGATTTCGGGCGCGAAGCGAAAGCGGAATGTTCCAACGGCAGCTCGAAGGCTCCCGTCTGGTGTTGTCAACCGGTCCTGATTTAACAGTTGGAACGAGTCTGGAACGAATCAGCTACGAATCGCTGACTCTTGCTGATTCAGGTTTTGTTCACGGCTATATCTGGGTTTTTTGCCGGCGAGTCTCACCACATGCTGAATCGCTGAACTGGCCCGATTCATGCAGGGCGGACGTCGTCGTTAACATTTGCCGGTGAACGATCGGCGCAGGCCGGCAGGCGTCACCCAACATTATGAAATTATTGATCTTTCCTAACGCGCCTTAACGGTTCGAGGGGTGTTTTCAGCCTTTGTCGTTAACCTTCCGGTCAAAGCCGGAACGAAACGGCGACGAATCAGCGCTGGCGGAAGTTTCCCCGTTTGTTCACCCCAACATGTTGTGTTGTGAACAGGTTTTCCACCGAGAATCCACAGGCGGGAACAGGGGTTTGCACAGGCTGCGCGACCGCCGTTAACCTTTGCGTGCCGCTTCGGCACAAATCGGCCTCCCGCAATCGGTCGGCAGCAGTCGTTGCAGGACCAGACTCGGCCACCCGCTGAACGGCAGGTTCAAGATACGTCCTCTCCCACGACATAGCGCTGCAAAGTAGGGCCGATGTTCTGGATGATCTCGTCGTGGGACAGGGCGACGACGGGCGGAAGCCGCAGCAGGTATCGGCACATCGCCAAACCCAGCAACTGGCTCGAAACGAGCCCCGCCCGTCGGCCGGCGTCGGCGGGGTCGGCGACCGCCGCGACCACCGGCCTCACCTGGTTGCCAAATACGTCGCGCAACTTTTCGGCAGCGAATTCGTTCGACGTCGCCGAACGCAGCAGAATGGCCATGCCAGGACCGCTGGCCGGGCTCTCCCAGATTTCGAGAAAACGCCTGATCAACGTTTCGCCGACGGCGTTTCGGTCGAGCACCCGCAGTGCCGGCAATTGCAAGTCGATTACCGCCGCCCTGGCGAACAGCTCGTCCTTGCTGCGGAAATAGCGGATCACCATGGCCGGATCGATCGAGGCATGCGCGGCGACGTCGCGGATGGAGGCGCCGTCGTAGCCGTGCTCGGCGAACAGAAGCCTCGCGGCCTTAAGGATTTGGGCGCGCGTGCGGTCCGACTTGCTGGGTTTCTTCGGCTGATTCTCGGTCATGAAAATTCATATGCCAACGACCGTTGACAAATGCAATAGGTCCAACTAGAAAGTCAACGATCGTTGACAAATGGAGAGAGAAATGTTGCCCGATACAACAGATACAACAGAAGTCCTGATCATTGGCGCCGGCCCGACCGGCATGGCGCTGTCCATCGTGCTGCACCAGGCCGGTGTCGATCATGTTCTGATCGACAGACTGGCGCAGGGGCTTCAGACCTCGCGGGCTGGCGTCATCCACGCCCAGACGCTGGAATCGCTGGAGCCTCTCGGCGTCACGCAGCGGCTGAGCGAACTTGCGCTGAAGCTGCAGAATTTCGCTATTCGCGACCGCAATCGGGCGCTGCTCAAGCTCGATTTCGGCAAGCTTCCGTCGAGGCATCCCTATTTGATGATGCTGCCTCAGAACCTGACCGAGCAGGTGTTCGCCGAACGGATTGCCGCCCTTGGCGGCGTGGTTCACCGCATGGTCGAGGCCAAGGCGGTCGTTCAGGGCGTTGACGGCGCGCGCGTGACGGTGGTCGAGAACGGCCTCGAGAAACTGATATCGGCGCGCTATGTCGTTGGTGCCGACGGCATGCACAGCCTGGTGCGTAAGTCGACCGGCATCGAGTTCGACGGCGCGGCCTATGACGCTTCGTTCGTACTCGCCGATGTTCGTCTCGACTGGCCGGTTGGGCCGACCGAAGTGTCGCTGTTCTTTGCACCAGCCGGGCTGGTGGTGGTGGCACCGCTTCCGGACGGATCATACCGGGTCGTCGCAACCATGGATGATGCGCCGGAAAAGCCCGAGGTCGCCGACATCCAGGCGCTGCTCGACAGCCGTGGACCGACCAAAAACAGAACCCGGGTGCTCGAGCTGTCGTGGAGTTCGCGTTTTCGCGTGCATCACCGCCTGGTCCGCTCGTACCGCAAGGACCGGTTGTTCCTCATGGGTGATGCCGCGCACGTGCACAGCCCGGCGGGAGGGCAAGGCATGAACACCGGCATCATCGACGCGGTCGTGCTTGGTCAGTTGCTTGGCGACGTGGTGAACGGCGTGCGCCCGGAAGCGGAGCTCGACCTCTACGAAGCGCTGCGGCGTCCTGCGGCCCAAGAGGTGCTTGAATTGGCGGGCACGATGACCGAGATGGCACTTACCCGCAGTCCGGTGAAGCGGTTCGTCCGCAATCTCGTGCTTTCCGTGCTGAACCTCAACCCATTCCTGAAGCGTCGCATCGCCTTGAAACTGTCAGGCCTCAGCCGGGCGCCGCTTGCCCGCCTGCCCGCACACCTTCGCGCGAGCCAGGTCCGATCGCCCAGACCAAGCCTGCAGCCGAACCAGGGCTGAAGTTTGTCGCCTGACAGCCGCGATTATCCGGGCCAGCGTCGATCTTGCCCGTACCGGCCGCTGGAGTGGCAGATCAATTATCGGCGAGGAGCCGACGCCTCAGGCGATATACTGACCGCCATTGGCTGATATGGTCGAGCCGGTGATGAAGCCGGCATCGTCGGAAGCGAGGAAGACGACGCAGCGTGCGATCTCTTCCGGTTCGCCGAGGCGGCCGACCGGGATCTGCGGAATGACACGCTCGTTGAGCACCTTTTCATCCATCGCCCTGACCATCTCGGTGGCGATGTAGCCGGGGCAGATGACATTGACGGTGATGCCGGCCCGCGCCCCTTCCTGTGCGAGCGCCTTGGTGAAGCCGATGTCGCCGGCCTTCGACGCCGAATAGTTGACCTGGCCGGCCTGTCCCTTCTGGCCGTTGATCGAGGAGATGGTGATGACGCGGCCGAACTTGCGGTCGCGCATGCCGCCCCACAGCGGGTGCGTCATGTTGAAGACGCCCGACAGGTTGGTATCGATGACCTCTTTCCACTGCTCGCGCGTCATCTTGTGGAACATGGCGTCGCGGGTGATGCCGGCATTGTTGACCAGAACGGAAACCGGGCCGAGATCGGCCTCGATCTGCTTGATGCCGGCGGCGCAGGCATCGTAGTCGGCGACCGACCATTTGTAGACCGGGATGCCGGTCATCGCGTTGAATTTTTGCGCCGCTTCGTCATTGCCGGCGTAATTCGCGGCAACCCTGTAGCCGGCGTTTTTCAGTCCGATTGAAATCGCGGCGCCAATACCGCGCGACCCGCCGGTGACGAGTGCTACCTTTGTCATGCTGTCCTCCCCTTTCTTAATTCGTGCGTGGCAGGCGGGGAACGCTCTAACGGCGATTGAGCCCCGTTCGCCACCGACTATTTCACGGCTTGCCTGGTGCATGAACCCCGAAAATCGAAATCGATTTTTCGGAAAGGATTATGCGCAAGCTCAAAGTGCTACAGCGTGCGCGTCCCAAGGGACGCGCGGCGCTGTAGCCTGTCTTCACAGCGCTTCCACGCACATAGCAACGCCCATGCCGCCGCCGATGCACAGCGTGGCGAGGCCTTTCCTGGCATTTCTGCGGCGCATCTCGTAGACCAGCGTGTTGAAGATGCGGGCCCCCGAGGCGCCGACCGGATGGCCGATGGCGATGGCGCCGCCATTGACGTTGACGATGGACGGGTCCCAGCCCATGTCCTTGTTGACGGCGCAGGCCTGCGCGGCGAAGGCCTCGTTGGCCTCGACCAGGTCGAGGTCGCCGACCGACCAGCCGGCCTTGGCCAGCGCCTTGCGCGAGGCGGGGATAGGCCCGGTGCCCATGATCTGCGGGTCGACGCCCGCGGTCGCCCAGGAAACGATGCGCACAAGCGGCGTGATGCCGCGTTTTGCGGCTTCGGCTTCGGTCATCAGCACCACGGCAGCGGCGCCATCGTTGATGCCGGAAGCATTGGCTGCGGTCACGGTGCCTTCCTTGTCGAAGGCGGGCTTGAGCTTGATCATCGCCTCGATCGTGGCGCCGTGGCGGATGTATTCGTCCTGGTCGACAATGGTGTCGCCCTTCTTGCCCTTGACGGTGAAGGCAACGATCTCGTCCTTGAATTTTCCGGCCTTCTGGGCGGCCTCGGCCTTGTTCTGCGAGCCGACGGCGAATGTGTCCTGGTCGTCGCGGGTAATCTGGAACTGCCGGGCAACGTTCTCCGCCGTATTGCCCATGTGGTAGCCGTAGAAGGCATCGGTCAGGCCGTCCTTGATCATGGTGTCGATCAGCTTGAAGTCGCCCATCTTGACGCCGCTGCGCAGGTGCTGCGCATGCGGCGCCATCGACATCGATTCCTGACCGCCGGCGACGATGATTTTTGCATCTCCTATAGCGATCTGCTGCATGCCAAGCGCGATGGCGCGCAGGCCCGAGCCGCAGAGCTGATTGAGGCCCCAGGCGGTCGCTTCCTGCGGCACGCCGGCCGCCATCGCCGCCTGCCGTGCCGGGTTTTGGCCTTGAGCCGCGGTCAGGATCTGGCCGAGGATCACCTCATCGACCTCCTTGCCGTCGACGCCGGCACGGGCGAGCGCTTCCTTGACGGCGACGGCGCCCAGTTCATGGGCCGGTGTGTTGGCAAAGGCGCCGTTGAAGGAACCGACGGGCGTGCGCGCCGCACTGGCGACGACAATGGCATTGGAAGCGGGCATGTTCTTCTCCAGACTTCAGGGGTCGAATTTGAGGCGCGGTTAGGGACTTTTCTTGCCCTTTCCGTGACCCAAGTCAAACCGGAAATGGGCATGCCGCCCATGCGCGGCAAGCAGGTTGCGCGTCGCCATGGAAACAGCCCGCCCGTTGCCGCGCAGCATATTTAGGCTGCCGTGCAGCATTAATCGATCCCGCACTGCACAAACCACTTGGAATTGTGACGCTTTTGCGCATATCCTTGAAAAGCGCAATCGTTACCGGCCGCTTACTCAAGTGCGCCGGTGTCCCGGGAGGATACTGATGGCCGCGAAAGACGAACCGATTATCATCAAGAAATATGCCAATCGCCGCCTCTACAACACCGGCACCAGCACTTATGTGACGCTCGAGGATCTTGCCGACATGGTCAAGAAGGGCGAGGAGTTCACCGTCCAGGACGCCAAAACCGGCGACGACATTACCCATCCTGTGCTGACCCAGATCATCTTCGAGCTGGAGAACAAGGATGGGCAGAACATGCTGCCGATCCCGTTCCTGCGCCAGTTGATCGCCTTTTACGGCGACCAGATACAGATGATCGTGCCGAGCTTCCTCGAGCAGTCGATGATCGCCTTCTCAAAGGAGCAAGAACGCTTCCGCGAGCAGATGAAGGGTGCCTTGGGCAAGTCGCCGCTGGACATGATGAAGATCGCCACGCCGATCAAGGCGCTGGAAGAGCAGACGCGCCGCAACATGGAGATGTTCCAGAATGCCATGCGCCTGTTCACGCCCTTCCCACCCGCAGGCTCGAATGGTTCGTCTGCGCCGCCGGCAGAGCCGGCCAGGAAAGAAGGGTCGGAAAAACCCGATGACCTTCAGGAGTTGAAGGAACAGATCGCCGCCATGCAGCGCAAGCTCGACACCATGTCGTGATCACTGGCCGGACAAGGTCCGGCCGAAACCATCCTCTGCAGCCTTGTCAGAACATCTCCGCCTCGAATGAGGCAGAGATGCCATCCGGCCCACGCTATTTCGTCGTCACGGTCACCAGGGCGGTAACGGGTTTGCCGTCCACAAGGACGGGCTTGTGATGATCATCGGCAAGCAGGATGCCGATCACGTGCTTGCCGGCGGCATCCGGGCAATGGCCGAAACGAGCCTTGATAAGATCGCCGCCAAGGTCGCTATTCATGCTGTTGTATGGCCTGCCGGGGATGTTGCAACTGTCTCCGTCGGGATCGATCTTCATATGCACGTGGCCGCATTGGCTGTTGTCGCCGCATTTGCCTGCAGGAAGCAGCGTGAGGTTGCTCCTGACGATGACGCCTATCGCCTTTTCCGCATCATTGCCGAGCTCGATGACCGAACCGGCGGCCGGCCAAACAATTTCCAGGGTAGGCCGATCTTCGGCCTGGGCAGACCCGAGCAATAAGGAGAAAGCGAGGGCAGTCGTTGCGATGATGCGATGCATGGTAACCTCCGTTGTTGTGTAATCACCGATTACATATGAATCGCTCCGGAGCAAGAAAATAATCAGTGATTACATTTTGGCCTTGTGCTATTGGAAAGGCATGACCAGCACCACGGATTCCGGCGAAGCCGCCAACCCCAAGCGCTATCATCATGGCAATCTGGTCGAGGCTTTGATCGCTGCAACCGTGGAGATCATCGAAGAGCGCGGCGCGGAGCATGTGTCTGTGCGCGAGGCCGCAAAGCGTGCCGGCGTTTCGCCCGGCGCTCCATTCCGGCATTTTCGGTCGAAAACAGCACTGCTGACCGCAGTCGCCGAACAGGCCATGAGCCGGCTGACCGAGGCCGTTGCCGATGCGCAGTCAAAAGCCGACAGTGCAGATCCCATTGCGGCCTTCGAAGCAATCGGACAAGGCTATCTGGAATGGGCGATCAGCAATCCCACGCATTTCCAGATCATCAGTTCTCGAACGCTGATTGATTTCGACGCGTCGGACAATCTTCGTGATCAGAATGAAGCCATTCGCCGGAAGATGATCGACCTGCTGACCCAGGCGCAAAAAAAGGGTCGGCTTTCCCCGGACACCGACTTCGATCATCTGGTGCTTGCCGCACGTGCCTTTGTCTATGGGTTGGCGCGCATGGCGATTGATGGCCATTTTCCGGAGTGGCATCCGTCGGAGCAGCCGTCCCTCGCCGTGCGGAGGGCCCTGCGTCTTTTCATGAGCCAGATGACCATTTCCAAAACGCGGTCTTAGGAACACCCCAAAGAGGCTCCCCGGGATCGCTGACGAAACTGTTTTCACAGGGCCTGTCAGGCGCACAACTTCGACTGAGGCCGGCCTCTTCATGACAAAAATTTCATGTCGTCGCCGATCCGTGCCGCTGTTCTTGCGCGGCACGAGACATATATGCTGCACTGCAATATGCTTCCGTTAGCACCTACCGAAGGATTCCGCCTTGCCCAGCAGAAAAACCGCCATCGTCACCGGGTCTACCTCGGGCATCGGTCTGGCCATCGCCCATGCGCTCGCGGCGGAAGGCTACAACGTCGTCGTCAATTCCTTTTCCGACACGGCCGACGACCGGGCCATCACCGATGCGATCGCCAAACATCACAAGGTGAAGGCCGCCTATATCAAGGCAGACATGTCGAAACCGGCCGAATGCCGGGCGCTGGTTGCGAAGGCAGCCGAAACCTTCGGTTCGGTCGACATACTGGTCAACAATGCCGGCATCCAGCATGTCGCGCCGGTGGAAGAATTTCCGATCGAGAAGTGGGATGCCATCATCGCCATCAATTTGTCGTCGGCCTTCCACACCATCGCCGCCGCCATCCCGCTGATGAGAGAAGCCGGCGGCGGCAGGATCGTCAACATCGCCTCGGCCCACGGGCTGGTCGCCTCGCCGTTCAAGTCGGCCTATGTCGCGGCCAAGCACGGCATCATGGGGCTGACCAAGACCGTCGCTTTGGAGCTGGCGCGCGACAAGATCACCTGCAACGCCATCTGCCCCGGCTATGTGCTGACGCCGCTGGTCGAGGCGCAGATCCCCGACCAGATGAAGGCGAACAAGATGGACCGCGACACGGTGGTCCGCGAGGTCATGCTCGAAAAGCAGCCGACCAAGGAATTCGTCACGGTCGAGCAGGTTGCCGCTGCCGCGGTGTTCCTGTGCTCGGATGCGGCAGCGCAGATCAACGGCACGCATATTTCGGTCGACGGCGGCTGGACCGCCCAGTGAATTTGGGCGCGCAAAACACATCTGGCCGACAAATCAAGGGCAACGCCATGACGACAAACGGCAAGGCGGAGGAGCCTAAGAAGATCAACGTCGCGCTGCAGGGCGGCGGCTCGCACGGCGCCTTTTCCTGGGGCGTGCTCGACCGGCTGCTTGAGGACGGACGGCTCGACATCGCGGCGGTTTCGGGCACCAGCGCCGGCGCCATGAACGCGGTGGCGCTGGCCGACGGCTTCGTCCGCGGCGGCGTCGAGGGCGCGCGGCGGAAACTCGACGATTTCTGGCGCGCAGTGGCGCTGAAGGGGCGGTTCAGCCCGGTGCAACGCATGCCGTGGGACGTGGCCTGGGGCAACTGGTCGATCGAGAATACGCCCGGCTATCTCTTTTTCGACACCATGTCGCGGGTGTTCTCGCCCTATGTCGCCAACCCGCTCGGCCTCAACCCGCTGCGCGACGTGATCGAGCAGGAGATCGATTTCGGCAATGTGCGCGCCTGCAAGTCGATGGAGTTGTTCATCTCCGCGACCAATGTCGAGACAGGGCAGTTGCGCGTCTTTTCCGATGGCGAGATCGACCTCGACACGGTGATGGCGTCGGCCTGCCTGCCGCAGCTGTTCCGCGCCGTCGAGATCAAGGGCGTGCCCTACTGGGACGGCGGCTATGGCGGCAATCCGGCGCTGTTCCCGTTCTTCAAGACGGCTGCCACCGAGGATGTGCTGTTGGTGCAGATCAATCCGGTGGTCCGCGAGGGGACGCCGAAGAGCGCCAACGAAATTCAGAACCGCATCGACGAGATTACCTTCAATGCCGGGCTGCTGCGTGAATTCCGTTCGATCGCCTTCGTCAAGGAACTGATCGCCGCCGGCCGGCTGCCGCATGGCGAATACCGCGACATCCGCATGCACCGGATCGATGCCGACGAGGCGTTCAAGGACCTGTCGGCGTCGTCCAAGGTCAATGCCGAATGGGCGTTCCTGACCTATCTGCGCGACCTTGGCCGCACCGCCGCCAGCGACTGGCTGGAGGAGAATTACGACGCCGTCGGCAAGCGGCCGACGCTTGATCTCTCAGGCGAGCTCGACGACGGCTTCAAGCCGGTGCGTGGTCCGGCACCGGGCCGGCGGGTCAAGGAGTTCCTCGCGGCACGCAAGAAGCCGGAGGCGGCGCGCCGCCAAGCCTGAGGCATTTGGAGACGTCAGCCTTTTTTCAAGGCTAGATCGATCACCCTGATCAGTGCGGCCGCCGCTTGCCGCTGTTCGTCAGGATCGCTGATGCGCGTCTTCATGCCTTCCAGCCCGTCGAGCAGCATGTCGGCCAGCAATTTTGCCGACAGGCCCTTGGCGGTGAGATCGACGCCATTTTCGACGGCCTCGTCCTCGATTGCGGTTGCGACATGCTCGACAAGGCCGCCGCGCCAGCATCCGACCAGATCGGCCACGCTCGATTTCATGTCGAGGAGTTCAGCGCCGTGCGGCGAGGCGTGGACGGTGCGCATCATCGAGATCAGCGCTTCGTCGATGGCCCGCGTCATGCGCTCGGCGAAGGCGCCGTCGCCGGCAAGCGCCGCTTTCGCCTGCTCGATCGAACGGCCAAGCAGCATCATGGCGATGGCGCGGTAGATGTCGGTCTTGTTCTTGAATTGGAGATAGAGCGCCGGCCGCGACATGTCGGCGGCCCGCGCAATGTCGTCCATGGTGGTGCGGGCGAAACCATAGGCCAAAAACACCTTCATCGCGCCGTCGAGGATACGGGCGCGTTTGGGGTCTATGTCGGCGATGTCTTCGATCTCGATCATGGTGCAACTTTATCCTGCAAAAGCTCTGTTGACAAAATAACGAAATTTGTCAAGATGTTTGAGGGACGAAGCGAGCGCTTCTCCCTTGGGCTGTGGACGACAACGAAGGGTATCCCCATGCGCCTCACCGTCGACGGGCAGGCATTCGATATCAATGCCGATCCCGAAATGCCGCTGCTGTGGGCGCTGCGGGATCTCATGGGCAAGACCGGGCCGAAGTTCGGCTGCGGCATTGCCGCCTGCGGCGCCTGCACGGTGCATGTCGACGGCCAGCCCGTGCGCTCCTGTTCATTGCCGGTCGGTGAGGTCACCGGCGCGGTCATCACGATCGAAGGCATCGGCACCGAAGGCAGACTGCATCCGGTACAGCAGGCATGGCTGGAAGAGCAGGTCGCTCAGTGCGGCTACTGCCAGGCCGGCCAGATCATGAGCGCGGTGGCGCTGCTCGACGAGGTTGCCGACCCGACCGATGCCGACATCGACAATGCCATGGGCGGCAATCTCTGCCGCTGCGGCACCTACCCGAAGATCCGCGCGGCGATCAGACGAGCGGTCGTCCTCAAGACGGCGGGGATCTGACCATGGCCAGTGTCGGAAAGATCGCCCGCCGCACGTTTCTCATCGGCGCGGCTGCCATCGCAGGCGGCGTCGCCGTCGGCTACTATTACTACCGCAAACCCTATCCGAATCCGCTGGAAGGCGATCTCGTCGCTGATGAAGCGACCTTCAATCCCTATGTGAAGATCGGCGCCGACAACACCATCACCATCGTCGCGCCGCGCGCCGAGATGGGGCAGGGCATCTCGACGACGCTCGCCGCCATGGTTGCCGAAGAGCTCGATGTCGGGCTCGACCAGGTCAAGGTCGAGCACGGCCCGGCCTCCTACGCCTATTACAACTCAGCGATCCTGGAAGAGGGCGGTCCGTTCGCCTTCTTCGACGAAAGCATGACCGCGGAAGTAGTGCGCGCCGGCATGGGCGTGGTCGGAAAATTCCTCGCCCTCCAAGGCACCGGCGGCTCGGCCTCGACGCGCGACGCTTTCCTGAAGATGCGGCAGGCAGGTGCCGCCGCGCGGCAGATGCTGATTGCAGCGGCCGCGCAAAAGCTCGGCATAGCCGCCGCCGAGCTGGAAACGGCCAATGGCAGGGTCCTGCACAAGGCGTCGGGCAAGTCGGTGACCTATGGCGCTGTCGCTGCGACCGCTGCGACGATGGCGCCGCCCGCGGAAGTGCGGCTCAGGGACAAAGCCGACTGGAAGCTGCTCGGCAAACCGCAGAAGCGCATCGACATGCTGGCCAAGGTCAGCGGGGCGCCGATCTTCGGCATCGATGTGATGCTGCCGGACATGCTGTACGGGACGGTCAAGATGAGCCCGCGCTTCTGGGCCAAGCCGGTCGAGGCGGACCTCTCCAAGGCCGAGAAAATGCCTGGCGTGATCAAGATCGCGCCGATCGAAACGAATTATGGCCACGGCTTCGGCATTATCGCCGAAAACACTTGGGCAGCATTCAAGGCGGCGGAGGCGATCGACGCTGAATGGGCGGATCCCGAATATCCGTTGGACAGCGCCGCCATTTCCGACGTGCTGAAGCAGGCGCTTGGGACCAAAGGCTCGGTGATGCGCGACGATGGCGATGTCGATACCGCCTTCGCCGACGCGCCGCGCGAAAGAATAGTCGAGGCCGACTACGCGGTGCCTTATCTGGCACATGCGACGATGGAGCCGATGAACGCCACGGCGCGGCTGAAGGACGGCGTCCTCGACATCTGGTGCGGCAATCAGGCGCCGACCTTGGTGCGCCAGCTTTGCGCCAGTGTTGTCGGCATCGAACAGGACAAGGTCAACGTCCACACCACATTCATGGGCGGCGGCTTCGGTCGACGTGTCGAGGTGGATTATGCGCTCTGTGCCGCGCTGATGGCGAAAGAAACGGCAGGCCGGCCGATCAAGGTGATCTGGACGCGCGAGGAGGACATGCGCCACGACGCCTACCGGCCAGCCGCGATCGGCAAATTCCAGGCGCGGCTTGGCGGCGACGGCATGCCGGTCGCCGTCGACATGACAATCGCCTCGCCATCGCTGATAGCCAGCACCTTGCGCCGGCTGTTTCCCTCGATATCGCCGCTCGGCCCCGACAAGTCGATCGTCGACGGAGCCCATAACCAGCCCTATACGATCCCGAACTACCGGGTGACTGGCGTCGCCGCACCCGTCTCGATCCCTGTCGGCTCCTGGCGATCGGTCGGCAGTTCAATCAACGGCTTCTTCCATGAAGGATTTCTGGACGAGATCGCCGTCGCCGGGAAAACCGATCCTGTCGAACTGCGCAAGAGGCTGATGGCTGCCTATCCGGCAGCGGTGAAGGTGGTCGAGAAGGTCGCCGAAATGGCAAAATGGGGCGAGGCGCTGCCCGCCGGCAAGGCCAAGGGCATGGCGTTCACGCTGTCCTTCGGCAGTTGGGTGGGCGAGATCGTCCAGGTCGCCGACACGCCAGCCGGAATCCGCATTGAGAAGGTGTGGATCGCCGCCGATGTCGGCACCGCACTCGATCCCGGCATCATCGAGGCGCAGCTCATCTCCGCCGCCATCTATGGCCTGTCGGCGGCGATGGCTCAGGAAATCAGCTTTGCCGACGGCATGGTCGAACAGTCGAATTTTCACGACTACGATGCCATGCGCATCTCCCAGTGTCCGGCGTTCGAAGTCGCAATACTGGAGAATTTTCACAAGATGGGCGGCGTCGGCGAGGTCGGCACGCCGCCGGCGGCACCGGCACTCGCCAACGCCATCTTCGCACTGACCGGCAAGCGCATCCGGACACTGCCCATGTCGAGGGAGGTGACCTTCGCATGAAACTGGTTTCCACCATGCTGACAGCTGCTGCCACGCTGTTTCGATGGCGCCTTTCCCAACGGCACCGGAAAGCCGAACACAGAACCGATGATGGTCGACGCAACCAAGGGTTTGCCCGAGGAATGCGGTCTACACGGTACTCTTGCATCCGCGTTGCGCCGAGTGCGATGTCGCAGACGAACGGCCGCGCTGGTCCGGCGCGCCTCATGGCGGCGAGCGCGTCCTGCCCAGCGAAGTAATAACCCATCAACTTTTCTGACTATATTGCGGTGCAACTTTGATGTAGAAGCTCGTTCGCCGATCACGGCAAGTTGAACACGGCCTTGCGCGCACCCATATCGGCGACGCGCCGAGTTAGAAGACGCGGCCTGGCCGATTCCCGCGCACTGGAAAAACGATGATGCCGAAATACAGGTTTCACAAGCTTGCAGCCATTGTTGTGCTTGTCGGGTTCGCTGCCTGGATGGTGACGGGCGAGTTCTCGTCCGTCGGGAGCGCGTCTGCCGACAACAAGCCCAAGGCAGGCGAAGTCGAGCAGCCAAACACGGCTGACGCGGGTAAGCCCAAGCCCACTGAGGCAGAACAGCCAAAGGCAGCCTTACGCACCGTCGCGGTCATTACCCCGCCGCGGCGCACCTATGCGCGCGCCATCCGGATTTCCGGACTGACCGAAGCCGATAAGCGCGCGGTCCTGGCGACGCGTGTCGCCGGCGTCATCGACAAGCTGCCGGTCAAGCAGGGACAGCGCGTCAAGACCGGCGACCTCGTGCTGATGTTGGCAGCCGAGGAAAAGCTTTCGGCGGTCAGCAACGCCAAGCAGCTTTTGGTTCAGCGTCAGGCCGAACTCGATGCAGCGTTGCGGCTGATGAAAACCGGCAATCTGCCCAAGCTGCAGCTCGACACGGCCCGCTCCAACCTGACGCTGGCCCAGTCGCACCTGGAAGCCGCGCAGGCCGAGCTCGACCGCAACGAGGTGAAGGCGCCGTTCGACGGCGTCATCGACCGGGTGCCGGTGGAGCTTGGCAGTTCCGTGATGCAGGGCGGTGAGGTGGCGACCATTCTGAAGCTCGATCCGGTAATTGCCCGCGGCGAAGTCAGCGAACGCGATCTCGGCTTTCTGAAGAATGGCGACAAGGCAAATGTACGGTTGGTCAGCGGCCAGAATGTCGAAGGGACCGTGCGCTATATCAGCCGCGACGCCTCCTCCGCCACCCGCACCTTCCGCGTCGAGATCGCAATCCCTAATCCCGAAGGCACCATCCCAGCCGGGATGACGGCCGAGATCGCGCTGAGCGCGCAACCGACCGACGCCGTCATGCTGCCGCGATCGGTGGTCACGCTCGGCGATAAGGGCGATCTCGGCATTCGCGCCGTCGATAAGGACGACAAAGTCGTGTTCTTCCCGATCGACCTGGTCGACGACACGCCAACCGGCCTGGTGCTCGGCGGCATTCCAGCCGATGCGCGTGTCATCGTCGCCGGCCAGGAACTGGTGAAGGAAGGCGAAGTTATCAAGCCGGTCGAGGCCGATCAGGCGACCATTCAGAAGCTGTTGGGCGAAGCGACAGCCGGGACGCAATAATCATGGATATCGTCAAGCTCGCAATCAACAATGCCCGGCTGACCATTTCGGTCCTGATCTTCCTCATCCTTGCGGGTGCGGTCGCCTATCAGTCGACGCCGAAGGAAGCGGAACCCGACGTTCCGATTCCGATGATGTATGTCAGCCTGATCTATCAGGGCATCTCGCCTGAGGATTCGGAACGCCTTCTGCTGCGGCCGATGGAAGCCAAGCTGAAGAGCCTCAAGGGTCTCAAGGAGATGCGCTCGGCCGCCTTCCAGGGCGGCGGCTATGTGCTGGTCGAATTCCAGCCGCAGACGGATCTGGCGACGGCGTTGCAGGACACACGCAGCAAGGTCCAGGACGGCAAGGCCGACCTGCCGCAGGCAGCCGAGGAGCCTGTGGTTACCGAAGTCAACATCTCCGAATTCCCAGTCATGGTCGTGACGCTGTCGGGCGAGGTGCCCGAGCGCGTGCTCACGGCGGCGGCGCGCGAGTTGCGCGACCGCATCGAGGAGGTGCCCGGCGTGCTGGAAGGCACGCTGCAAGGTGCCCGCGACGACCTCGTCGAAGTCGTCATCGATCCGATGAAACTATCTTCCTACGGGCTTCAGCTCGAGCAGCTGATCGGTGCGGTCGGCGATTCCAACAGTCTTGTCGCTGCCGGCAACATCGAAGGGTCCGAAGGCAAATACGCGATCAAGGTGCCTTCGCTGATCGAGACGCCGGAGGACGTGGCGGCGCTTCCGATCGTCGCCGGCCCCAATGCCGTGGTGCAGGCCAAGGATATCGCCACCGTCCGCTCCACCTTCAAGGACGCCGAGACGGTGACCCGTCTCGACGGTAAGCCGGCGATCGCCATCGAGGTGAAGAAGCGCATCGGCTCCAACCTGATCGACACGACTGCCAAGGTCAGGGAGGTGTCCGACGCCTTCATAAAGACCATGCCGGCAGGCATGCACGTTACCTACACGCAGGACAAGTCGGTCTTCGTCAACCAGTTGCTCGGCGATCTGCAGAACCACGTCATGATCGCCGTGATCCTGGTGTTCATCGTCATTCTCTATGCACTGTCGGGCCGTGCCTCGGTGCTGATTGGCCTCGCCATTCCATCGTCTTTCCTGATCGGCATCCTGCTGTTGGCGATGATGGGCTACACGATCAACATGATCGTGCTGTTCAGCCTCATCCTGGCGGTCGGCATGCTGGTCGACGATGCCATCATCGTCACCGAATTCGCCGAGCGACGCATGAGCGAAGGCATGCCGAAGGCAGAGGCCTTCGAGCTTGCCGCCAAGCGCATGGCCGGTCCGGTCATCGCCGCGACGATGACGCGCATCGCCGCCTTTTCGCCGCTGCTGTTCTGGCCAGGCATCATCGGCGACTTCATGAAATACATGCCGATCACGCTGATCGTCACGCTCTCGGCCTCGATGCTCTATGCGCTGGTCTTTGCGCCGACGCTGGGCGCCTTGTTCGCCAAGGCGCCGCCCCATGACGAGGACGACAACCGTGACGGCTGGTACATGGCCGTGGTCAAGCAGGCGGTGCGCTTTCCCGTCACCGTGCTTCTGCTCACCGTCGCGCTTTTGTTCGGTGTCGGCTTTGCCTATTCGAAATACGGCGCCGGCGTCGAGTTCTTCCCGAATGTCGAGCCTGACTACGGCCTGCTCTATGTGCACGCCCGCGGCAACCTTTCGCTCGCCGAAATGGATGCCGCCACGAAGACCGCCGAGAACCGGCTTCTCGGCTGGCCGGGCGTGAAATCGGTCTATACTCGTGTTGGCAAGACGCAAGGCGGCGGCCAGGACATTCCTGAAGACGTGGTCGGCGTGATCCAGTACGAGTTCGTCGACTGGCGCGAGCGCAAATCGGCGAACGCGATCCTGGACGAACTGCGCGGCGTCATGGCCGGCATTCCCGGCGTCGACGTCGAGGTTCGCGTGCCCGAGGCCGGCCCGCCCACCGGCAAGCCGATCCAGATCAGGCTTTCGGCCGTCGACCCGAAAGGTCTCGACGACAAGGCGCGCGCGGTCGCCGCCCGCATTGCCAAGGTGCCCGGTGTCATCGACATTTCCGACGGCCTGCCGCCGCCCGGCGTCGACTGGGCGCTCGAGGTCGATCGCGCCAAGGCGGCACAATACGGCATCAGCCCGACCTCGGTCGGAACGGTGGTGCAACTGGTGACGAACGGGCTGAAGCTCAGTGAATATCGGCCAGCCGGTGCTGACGACGCCGTCGACATCAGGCTGCGTCTGCCCGAGGACCGGCGCACGCTGTCGACACTCGATGACCTCAGGGTGCAGACCTCGCAAGGGTCGGTGCCGATCTCGAATTTCGTCGTGCGCAAGCCCGAGCCGACCGTCGGCATCCTCAACCGCATCGACGGCGCGCGCACGGTGGTCATCCAGGCCAATGTCGCCGCCGGCGAACAGGTCGCTGCTGTCCAGCAGCAGGTCACCCAGGCCGTCGCCGACATGGACCTCGGCAGCGGCATACGCTGGAAGCTCGCAGGCTCGAACGAGGACAGCGCGGAGGCCAGCGCCTTCCTCAGCAAAGCTTTCGGCGCCGCGATCTTCCTGATCTTCATCGTGCTTCTGGCGCAGTTCAACAAGTTCACCAGCGTCTGGCTGGTGCTGTCCTGCGTGGTCATGGCGACGGTCGGCGTGTTCCTGGGACTTCTGATAACAGGGGAGACCTTCGGCATCGTCATGTCGGGCATCGGCGTCATCGCGCTGGCCGGCGTGGTGGTGAACAACAACATCGTGCTGATCGACACCTATGACCGGCTGCGGGAAGAGGGCTGGGATAAGGTCGAAGCGGTTCTGCAGACGTGCCGCGAACGCGCGCGCCCCGTCGTGCTGACGGCGGTGTCGGCGATTCTCGGCGTGTTGCCGATCGCCTTCGGCCTCGGCCTCGAAATCTTCCATCACGAGACGACGATCAACGCGCCGTCGACGCAATGGTGGATTTCACTGTCCTCGGCGATCGTCTTCGGCCTGTCGTTCGCCACCGTGCTGACGCTGGTGGTAACGCCGTCGATGCTGATGGTGTTCACCCGGGCCAAGGTCAAGCCCGGCGCACGGCGCGGCTGGTTCAGCCGCTTGTTTGGGCGCGGCAAGGGTGCGATCTCGCCGGAGGAGTCGACACCAGAGCTGGACGCCGAACCGGCGATCGCCTTTCCGAAGGCCGCCGAATAGGCCGATTTTGCTTGGAGTGCCGCGCGTCCATTGGACGCTCAAAGAAGAGGCCGCTCGGGAACAACCGGGCGGCCTTTCGCATTGTAGCGGTATAGTAGCACCTCATGGCGAGGAATCTCTCATGACGCTCAGCACCATTCTCATCATTATTTTGATCCTCATCCTGATCGGCGCAGTGCCGACGTGGCCGCATTCGCGATCCTGGGGCTATGGCCCTTCCGGTATCGTCGGCGTCATTCTGATCGTGCTGCTGGTGCTGCTGTTGATGGGCAGGATCTGAAGCCTTGTGCGTACGGCAAGCCGCGGAGGCCTATCGGCCGCCGCTGCTTCTCCTGATCAGGCATCTTCTGTCAGGCGGCGATCCGGTTGCCTCCTGCACCGGCGGTTGGAATGCCGATGTCGTTCAGGGCATCCGCGATGGCTTTATCCAGCTCCGTATGCGGGATCGTGCCAATGATGCCTTCCAGCCTTGCCGAGGTTAGCTGGTGTGGCTCGAAGCGGAGATAGGACATCGAGACGAGCTCGCGCCACATCGCCACGAACGGGCTGCCGGCGCGCAGCACCCACCACGGCATCGACGTTAGTTTCAGCGTGCGCCCCAGGGCCTGTTCCGCGGCCGCTTTGATCTCCAGATCGGTGACGGCGTGGCCCGGAAAGTTCAGCGCCTCGTAGGAGCCGAGCTTGTTGAGGTTTTCGGTCAATCCGACGAAAGCCTTGGCCAGGTCTGGCAGATAGGCCCATTCATGCACGAGATCGGCCGGTCCGGGGGCCGTATAGACACCCTTGTCCATCTTGGCGGCCACAATCAAATCGAACCACGAGCCGGTGCCGGTGCCACCAAAAAAGTCGCCGGCGCGCAGCAGAATGGTCCGCACGCGGCCCGCTTCAGCCTCGCGGCGAAAGAGGCCTTCCATGGCGACGCGGATGCGGCCCTTTTCGGTCGTCGGGAGAAATGGCGTGTCTTCGGTGATCACCGCCGGCATCGGCGAGCCGTAATTGTAAACGTTGCCTGGAGCGAGGTGCAATGCGTCGTTCGCCCGGCACGCGGCCATGACGTTCTCGGCCATCGGCAGGCACTTCCCCCAGTCGGTGTAGATCGGGTTGAGGCCGTTGAAGATGATGTCGACGCCTTCGGTGGCGCGGATAAGCGCCTCGCGATCGAGGCCATCGCCGGCGGCGGCCGTGGCGCCGGTGAGCTCTGCCGGTATCTTGCCGCTGCGGGTGACGGCGCGGACATCATAGCCGGCGTCGATAAAGGCCTTGGCCACCACGCGGCCGAGCCGGCCATTGGCACCGAGAATTGCGATCTTGGTCATTTTTCGTCTCCGTGTTTGCGTTACGCTCGCAATATGACCCGCTCGAAAACGAATGGAAATTGACTGAATTTGGCGATATGATATTCAGTTTTGAATGGGAATCGACTGGAACCTGATCAAGAGCTTCGTCACCGTGGCGGAAACCGGCAGCCTGTCCGCTGCCGCGCGTAAGCTGGCCGCAAGCCAGCCGACGCTCGGCCGCCATATCGCCGAGCTGGAGCAGGCGCTCGGCGTCACCCTGTTCCGGCGCGGGCGGCGCGGCTATGCGCTGACCGAAGCCGGTAGCACGCTCTATGAACGCGGCCGAGCGGTAAGCGAGCAGGCGAGCGCCTTTTCGCTTTTGGCACTGGGATCGGTCGAGGCGATCGAGGGCACGGTGCGGATTGCCGCCAGCGAGGTGGTGGCGGCCTATGTCCTGCCCGAGATGACGGCGCGGCTGGGTGCCGAGGAGCCCGGCATCGAGGTCGAGATTGTCGCGTCGAACCAGGTTGAGAACCTTTTGCGCCGCGATGCCGATATCGCCATCCGTATGGTCAAGCCGGCGCAGAACGAACTGGTGGCGCGCAAGGTGACCGACATTCCGCTCCGTGCCTGCGCGGCAAAATCCTATCTCGGCCGACGCGGTCGTCCGCTCAAGCCTGGCGATCTCGTCGGCCATGATCTGATCGGCTTCGACCGCAGCGACGAGATCATTCGTGGCTTTGCGCAGTTCGGTGTCCCGCTCACCCGCAATGCCTTCCGCTTCAGGACCGACAACCAGATCGTGCTGTGGGAGGCGGTGCGGGCGGGAAACGGCATCGGTTTTGGCCAGGAGCCGCTGGCCGACCGCGATCCGCTGGTGGAGACAGTGCTGCCGGGCCTCGCGCTGCCGACGCTGCCGGTATGGCTGGCCATGCACCGCGACGTGCGCACCAGCGTGCGCATCCGCCGTGTTGCGGATTTCCTCTACGAGGAGTTGAAGCGCTATTCGGCTGGTGCTGCGTCGGGAGCGAATTCGGCGCGATGAGCCAGACTGGCCATCAAAAATACGACGACCAGCAGCCCCGACAGGGCGACGAAGATCGGACCGAAGCTTGAGTGCTCGGCAATGAAGCCGATTGCCGACGGCGCCACCAGAATGCCGGAATAGCCCATTGTGGTGACGACGCTCATGCCGGTGCCGGACGACATGCCTTCCTGGTTGCCGCCGGCCGAAAACAGGATCGGCACCATATTGGCGATGCCGAAGCCGCAAAAGGCAAAAGCCGCGATGGCGAGCCAGGGCGAGGGTGCCAGCCCGGCCACCAGCATGCCGGCGGCGGCGACAAGAGCCGAGACGCGCAGCGTCGTCACCGCGCCGAAACGGTTGCGCACGCCGTCGCCAAAGAAACGCATCACGGCCATGATGCCGGAAAAGGCCGCGTAGGCAAGGCCAGCGATGGCAAGATCGGCGCCGAGTTCCTGCTGCAGATACAGCGCCGCCCAGTCGAGCACCGCGCCCTCGGAGATCATCGTCATCAGCGCCATCAGCCCGACCAGATAGACCAGCGGATTTCCAGGCAGGGCAAATTTGCGCTGCCCGGTGCCCCTTGATGGTCCTCGGAGCGGCTTGTCCTCGGCGATCAGATAGCGGACTGCCACTGCAATCAGGGCGAAAGCGAACGCCGTCACTACGATCGCATGGGTGAGATGACCATAGTTCTGGATGGCGAACCCGCCGAGAGCGCCGCCGGCGAAACCGCCAAGGCTCCAGAAGCCGTGGGAGGACGACATGATGGCGCGGGACAACCGCCGTTCCACCACCACCGCATTGGCATTCATGGCGACATCCATGCCGCCGATCGAACCGCCGAAGATGAACATGGCGATGGCCGCAAGCGGCACATTGGGCGCGAGCGCCACAACCAGCAGGCCGAAGCTTCCGATGAGACCGAACCAGCGCAGCACGGTGCGCGACCCATGCCTGGAGATCAGGTGGCCGCACCAGGTCATCGCCGTGACCGCGCCGGCGCCGAACAGCAGGATCAACAGGCCGAGCGTGAACTTCGAGATGTCGAGCCGGGTCAGGAACACCGGGATCTGCGGCGCCCAGGCGCCGGTCAGAAAGCCGTTGGCCAGGAACATGGCCGCCACGGCCCATCGTCCACGAATGGCGGTCTGCATGATTTTTTGCGCGTGCATCGCGTAGAATCCGGTCTGAAAAATGGCCTCGCGAGGCAAATTAGATCGATTCAATTTCCAGTCAAGCGCTCAGGGCTGAAAGTGCTTGGGCCAAGCCAAAAGCTTCCTTCATGGACCTCTCGTTCCCTCGCGTCGGCGAACCATCTCGGCGATCCACATCGGTGCGTAAGGTGGCGTGCAGCCGGGTGATGCAGGATAGTCGATGAAGACAGCGAGCCGTTCGCCAATCCCGATTGCTCGCGTTCGAAGTTTCGGGTGGTGAATGCCGATCTCGGCGAGGCAGTGGTTCATTGCCCATTGTTTCTGAGCAGGCGCCTTCCTCAGCTCCTTCTCAATCTGGTCGAGCAGGGCATCGAGATCGAGGCCCTCGGCGTTCCTGACGACCCTTTCGGTCGTCAGGCTCCAGCCTGCGCGACCGACAAGGTCGTCGCCGTCCTTCCAGCCCAGACGAAGTTCTTCGGCGTGGCGACCGGGCTTCACCACGTTCACGATGAACCAATCGAGCAGCTTGGGAGAGCGGATGTCGCTTATCATCGTGTCGAGCTCGGCCGCAGAGAAGGCCTTCGGCCTGCACACCAGGGTCGCGACAAGGCGCGCGGCGGTGTCGCCTGTAGCCCAGAGCTGAAGTGCGAGCTCATGCTGGGTCTTCAATCGCTTGGCGAGAGCGCGAAGATGGGTGAGGTTCACACCGTGATCGTCGCCACGGCGTTCATTGGCCTCGCGCATCTTCGGATCTTCGAGCGCGACGAGTTCGCGCAAGACGTCCTTGACTGTTGACATGATGCTCTCCTCCCTTCGCAGCGTTCCTCTCGCTTTGCGCTGACCGGCTCGGGCCGAACTCGGTCGTTCGGCGATCCTAATGATCCCTGGGGCGTCTTGCCTCGAACTCCGCCTTCTTGGCATCGGAGGCGTCAAGCTGGTTGAGCGTCTGCCATTCGGCATAGGGCATGCCGTAGATGATCTCGCGCGACTGGTCCTTGCTGAGATCGACGCCCTCGGCTTCCGCGGCGTCGCGATACCAGTTGGACAGGCAGTTGCGGCAGAAGCCGGCAAGGTTCATCAGGTCGATGTTCTGCACGTCCGTGCGTTCGCGCAGATGCGCGACCAGCCGGCGGAAGGCGGCGGCTTCGAAATCGCGTTTTTGCTCGTCGCTGAGTTCGGTCATGTGTTCTTGGCCTCCTTGGGCCCTCCTTACAGCGGCCCGGTGCGCGAGCCGAATCGTTTGACCTGATGTATATCGGGACGGCTGTTGATCGCGTCAACGATCGGCGCCAGCCGTTCGGCCCAGGCGCCTGCATTCTTCCGATCGGCGATCAGATCCTGGCGGATTTCGATCAGCGCATGAGCAAAGCCGTTGACGATGGCATGCCTGAACATGGTGTCGCCACGTAGCGCGCCGTCATAAGGCTCGTTATCACCGACGACGAGGTCCTTGTCGGCGGCCAGCATATCGATCAGCGGTCGCGCCACTCGGTCGTCGCGATCCCACAAGATACCGACATGCCAGGGGCGCACGAAGCCCTGCATGAACGGGGTGAAGGAATGTACCGAAAAGATGAAGGGCGCACTCGCGGAAGCCTGGGCCACCGAGGCGATCATGGCGCCGACCGCATCGTGATAGGGCCGGTAGAAGCGATCGAGCCGCCTTTCACGTTCTCCCGGGGCAAGCGGATAATTTCCCGAAATGACGGTGCCGTCATAGAGTTGGCGGATCAGCGTCGGATCGTCCTCGCCGCGATTGGGGTCGATCAGAAGCCGCGAAAAGTTGGTGAGCACCGCCGGCACGCCGAGCAAAGCCGCCAACTCGCGCGTCACTGTATCGACACCGATGTCGTAGGCGATATGGCGGTCGAATTCCGCCGCCGGCAGGCCGAGGCTGCCGTACTCTTCCGGCAGGTCGCGACGAGCGTGATCGGCCAGGAGCACGATGCCTCGCTTGCGGTCGCCTTCGACGATGTCGAATGGCGCGAAAACTGTGGATCGGGTCATTGGCGGGAGATGGTCTGTTCGCTGGCTTCCGGGGAGGGTGGTATCGTCATTCCACGAAGAGGACGCGTGCGCAATGCCGTCGTTTGGCCACGGTTTCTGCGGAAATCTGGCGGAAGGTGACAGACCATGCGCCGGAGCCTTTCTAAATCGATTGGAATTGAGCAAAAGGGCGCGTTGACATGCGCCCGGACTTTTCCGAAAAGGGGCGTTGAGAGATGCAAATGTGGTTCTTGAAGGGTTTCAGGATGGGTTCCGCCGGCAGGTCGCGCGTGCGCTACGGCTTCGCCATGCCGCTCCTGACCCTTGCCGTGGGCTTCGCCGCGATGGTTGCTGCCTCGCCCGCGCGCGCCGATTTCCGTGTCTGCAACGCCACGCAGAATCTGGTCGGCGTCGGCATCGGCTATCGCGCCAAGGCCGGCTGGATCACCGAGGGCTGGTGGCATATCGAGGGATCGAGCTGCAAGACGTTGATCGAAGGGCCGCTGTCATCAAGGTTTTACTATCTTTATGCAGAAGACGCCGAGCGTGGCGGGCGCTGGGATGGCCCGATCAACATGTGCGTGGCCGAAAAAGAGTTCAAGATCGCCGGCGTTGCCGATTGCGTCGCACGGGGCTTCCAGCGCGCCGGATTCCAGGAATATGACACGGGCGAGCAGGCAAGCTGGATGGTCCAGCTGACCGATGACCCCGCAACGGGGGGCGCTCCAGCCGCCCCGGGAACAAACAGTCAATGAGACGCAGCCGCAAGGTCAAGATACTCGCCACCATCGGTCCGGCCTCCTCCTCCGAGGACATGCTGAAGAAGCTCTTCGAAGCCGGCGCCGACGTGTTTCGCATCAATATGAGCCACACCGATCATGAATTGATGCGCACACTTGTCGGTCGCATCCGCAACGTCGAGAAAGCGGTCGGCCGGCCGATCGGCATTCTCGCCGACCTGCAGGGGCCCAAGCTGCGGGTCGGCAAATTCGCCAACGGCAAGGAGGCGCTGACACTCGGCCAGACGTTCACGCTCGACGACAATCCCGAGCCCGGCAATTCGACCAGGGTCTATCTGCCCCACCCCGAAATCCTGAGATCGGTCGAGGCCGGTCACCGCCTTTTGATCGATGACGGCAAGCTCGAGCTGAAGGCGGTGAGAAGCGACGGCAAGGCGATCGTCTGCACCGTCGTCGCCGGCACCACCATCTCCGACAAGAAGGGCGTCAGCCTGCCCGACACCGACCTACCGGTCGGCGCGCTGACCGAAAAGGACCGCAGGGACCTGGATGCGGTGCTGGCCACCGGCGTCGACTGGGTGGCGCTGTCGTTCGTGCAGCGTCCGGAGGATCTGGCGGAAGCGCGCAAGATCGCGCGCGGCCGGGCGCTCATCATGGCCAAGATCGAAAAGCCGCAAGCCGTCGCCCGGCTGGCCGAGATCATCGAACTTTCGGACGCACTGATGGTTGCTCGCGGCGATCTCGGCGTTGAAATGCCGCTCGAAGCCGTGCCCGGCATCCAGAAGCAGATCACCCGCGCCGCGCGCCGCGCCGGCAAGCCGGTGGTGATCGCCACGCAGATGCTGGAATCGATGATCACCGCGCCAGTGCCGACCCGCGCCGAGGTGTCGGACGTCTCGATCGCCGTGTTCGAAGGCGCCGACGCCATCATGCTTTCGGCCGAATCCGCGGCCGGCTCCTACCCGGTCGAGGCGGTGGCGATGATGAACCGCATCGCCAGCAAGGTCGAAACCGACCCGACCTATGCCGGCATCATCAATGCACAGCGCTCGGAGCCTGAAGCGACCGGCGCCGACGCCATCTCGCTCGCCGCCCGCGAAATCGCCGAGACGCTGAAACTGTCGGCGATCATCAGCTATACGGCGTCGGGCACGACCGGCCTGCGCGCCGCGCGCGAGCGGCCGCAGGTGCCGATCGTCGCGCTGTCGCCGATCGTCAACACGGCGCGGCGGCTGTCGCTTTTGTGGGGCACGCATTGTGTCGTCTCGCCCGATGCCATCGACCTCGACGACATGGTCGACCGCGCTTGCCGCATCGCTTTGGACGAAGGGTTCGGCAAGCCGGGCGACCGGGTCATCATCACGGCCGGCGTGCCGCTGAGGACGCCGGGCTCCACCAACATGCTGCGCATCGCCTATGTCGGTTCGGACGCCCAGATCAGGCGCTAGAGCAAATCACCCAAAGATGCGCAGCGATTTGGGTAAAAACAAAGACTTAAAGCGCGTCGCAAGAATCCATTCAAACGCGACGGCTTTAGGCCGCTCACGCCGAATTCACCAAGCTGAAGCCTCGCCTCGATGGGACTGGGAGCGTAGCGACTTATTGCCGATCAAGAAGGTGAGGCGACGGCGAGCACGATCGCGATTATCAGCAAGAGCGGTCCCATCCATTTGAAATGGCTGGGAAGGCGTGCCAGCCAAGTCTGTTGTCCGGTTTGGGGTTGGTTCGGCAGCTGAAAGAACCCGTAGCCGACGCCCGACATCCATAGACCGGCGCAAAACATTATGAATTCGTCGATGTAAGCTGCGATCATGATTGCCGAACCGCTCCAACCCTAGACAGGAAACCACACCTCGCGCTCACCGACAAGCAGCACTGCAAGAACGGCAGCAATGTTGAAATTGCCGTGGAGCGTCGCAGCCAGGCGCACTGGTCCACCGGCATCAAATCCCTTCGCCGGCAAGTTCTTCCGAAAGCGTGCCGACCTGATCCTGGGCGCTGCGCAGCATCGGATAGATGCTGAGCACGCGCTGCCAGGCTTCCAGCGCCGATTCCTTGTGGCCGGTTACGGCCATGATCTGTGCCAGGCCGGACAGCGCGCCGAAATGGCGCGGCTCGAGCTGCAGCGTGCGGTCGATGTCCGCCATCGATTTCCCAAAATTATTCATCATGAAATGTACGGTGGCGCGCCGGTTCCAGCCTTCCGCATAGGCCGGTTGCAAGGTCACCACCTGGTCGAGGAAGTCGAGCGCCACGTCGAACTTTTTCTCTTCGACCGCCTTTTGCGACCATTGCATCATCAGGTCGATCGAGGCGCTGCCGGATTGCACCCACTCGTTCGAGATGCGCGCGGCGATGCGCTCTGCGGCTTTTTCGTTGCGCTCGCGCTTCAGGTCGACAAACAGCTGGTCGAGCCTTGCCTCCCTGGTCGTGGCAATCGGAGGGGCGACCGTGTCCTCCGCTTGAGCCGGAGGTACGGCGGAGCCGAAAAGAAAAAGCGCCGCGAAGAATGCAAAACGAATCCGCATGGCCGAGAATCTAACCCCGGACGGCAGATCGTCAAACTGAATTTAGCGTGAGAGGGCCGGGAGGCCAGCAATTACATCATGCAAGCGTGGAGGCAGGCCTCCACGCGAAAAGACTCAGCCCTGGCGCGCCTTGTAGCGCGGAGCGGTCTTGTTGATGATGTACACGCGGCCCTTGCGGCGAACCAGCTGGTTGTCGCGGTGACGCGCCTTGAGCGCCTTGAGCGAATTCTTGATCTTCATGGTCTTGCCCGTCGGTCTGGGCCCGCTTGGGCCGAATTATTAAGGCGCGCTCGGAAAGCGCGCCTCTCAACTTGTGCGTGGCTCATAAACGAGGAGCCTTGCCCGTGTCAACCGCAGCATGCTTCATGGTGCGGCGGATTTTGAGTTTCTGCTCTATCGACGGCGTTAGAGCGGCGCCGTCCAATAGCCTCAACGGCGACGGCTCATTCGCGTAAAATGGCCCATCTTGCGGCCAGGACGCGCCTCCGCCTTGCCGTAGAGATGCAGCATCAGATCGGGCTCGGCGAGCAGGGCTGGGACGCGCAAGACGTCGTCGCCGATCAGGTTTTCCATGACGCAGTCGAAATGGCGACCGGGATTTCCCAAGGGCAGGCCGGCGACAGCACGAATATGCTGCTCGAACTGCGAGACGATGCAGGCGGCTTCCGTCCAGTGGCCGGAATTGTGAACACGCGGCGCGATCTCATTGGCCAGCAGCGAGCCGTCGGCAAGGACAAAGAACTCGATGCCGATGACGCCGACATAATCGAGCGCCGCAAGTATTTTTGCCGCGGCTGCCTGCGCCGCAGCGGCGGTTTCGGACCCTATCCTGGCTGGCAAGGTCGAGCTGTGCAGGATGCCGTCGCGGTGGACGTTTTCTGCCGGATCGTAGGCGGCGAGCGAACCGTCTACGCCGCGCGCCGCGATCACCGAAATCTCGCGTTCGAAGGCGACGAAGGATTCGAGGATCAACGGCACGTTGCCCATCGCCTCGCAGGTGCCGGCAAAGCCGCCCGTTTCCATGTTGCGGAAGACACGCTGGCCCTTGCCGTCATAGCCCATGCGCCGCGTCTTCAATATGCCGCTGCCGTCGAACTTTTTCAGCGCCGCCGTCAATTCGTCGTCATTGTCGACGGGACAGAAATCCGCCGTGGGAATGCCGATGCCGTTGAGGAACTTCTTCTCCGCCACCCGGTCCTGCGCCACTTCCAGTGCGCGTGCCGGCGGATAGACCGGGACCGTGACGGCAAGCGCGCTGGCGGCCACGACCGGCACGTTCTCGAACTCGTAGGTGACGACCGCGCTGACTGCAGCCAGTTCGGCGAGCGCGGCCGTATTGTCATAGGCGGCGGTGATCTGCCGGTTGGCGACCTGTGCCGCCGGGCAATCCGGCTGCGGTTCCAGCACGACCGTGCGGTAGCCGAGGCGGGCGGCAGCCATGGCCAGCATGCGGCCGAGCTGGCCGCCGCCGATGATGCCGATGGTCGATCCCGCAGGCAGGCTCATGGCGTGTCCGTGGGCTCGGCGGCGACCTTGGCGGTCTGGGCGGCGCGCCAGGCATCGAGCCGGGCAGCGAGCTTTTCGTCGGTTAGCGCCAGCACGGCCGCAGCCAGAAGCGCGGCATTGATGGCGCCCGCCTTGCCGATGGCCAGCGTGCCGACCGGAATGCCTGCCGGCATCTGCACGATGGAGAGCAGCGAGTCCTGTCCGGAAAGCGCCTTCGATTCCACCGGCACGCCAAAAACGGGGAGCGGCGTCATTGCCGCTGTCATGCCCGGCAAGTGCGCCGCACCGCCGGCGCCGGCGATGATCACCCGAAAACCGGCCGCCTTGGCGCCCTTGGCGAAGTCATAGAGCCGGTCGGGGGTGCGATGGGCCGAGACGATCAGCCGCTTGTGCGGGATGCCCAGCGCCTCCAGCGTTTCGGCGGCGTGGCGCATCGTCGCCCAGTCGGACTGGCTGCCCATGATGATGGCGACGTCGGCGCGTTGATCGTCCAAGCTTCTGCTCCCGGCGGCAAAGGCGCGCATTAGCGGAATTCGGGATCGACGGCAAGGATGCGATGCCTCTGCGTCCATTCGGGCGCATGGCGCCATCGTCACCTAATCCGGCCAGCGCAACGCGCCGGCGGTGTCCTTGCGAGCCGGCTTCATCGCATCCGCCGGGCGGTCGGTTGCGTTCAACACAGCCTGCAGGCGTTCGGCGACGATCTCCGCCTCGCCGGGATGGAGATTGCACGGGTCGAGGAAGAAGTGACCGCGCTCGACCTCGTGGTTGCGCACGATAATAGGAGGCGAGCCTGCCGCCAGCGCCGAGGCAAGGCCGGCGGCGCTGAACCTGCTCTCAGGCGTAACAAAAACCTGCAGGCGGTCGAGCGGATTGCCGGTCGGATCGGGAATGACATGCGCGGCGATGCCGGGCAGGCTCTGCAATGCGTCCTCCCACAGATGCAAGGCCGCATCCTCCCGCTTGCGGATGCCGGCGTGATCGCGACGCTCCCAGGCCTCCAGCGCCGCCATGGTGCCGGCGACGCTTTCCTTGCCGACCTTCATCGCCCGCGCAACGCCACGATTCTGGAGATAGGCGGCTCGCACCAGATCCTTGCGCCCCGTCACGATGCCGCTAGTGGGCCCCGAGAGGAATTTGTGCCCGCTATAGACGACGATGTCGGCGCCGCGTGCGAGAAAGCCGCGCAGGTCGTATTCCGAGGCGGCGTCGACGATCACCGGGACGCCCTTGGCGTGGCAGATCTCGCAGAATTCCTCGAGCGAGAGCATGCCGTATTGCACTGTGTGATGCGCAACGACGTAGAGGCCGGCCGCGGTGCGGTCGCGGATCGCGTCGCGCACATGATAATCCTGCGTCACGCTGACCGTGCCGGCCGGGACGGCCTTGGCCCCGGCAAGCCGGATCGACTGGTCGATCGGCGCGCCGTAATTGACGATGTGGCCGAGCTGGACGATGACCTCCGACTTGAGGCCCTCGGTGTCGTCCGGCAGCCGCTCGATCGCCAGAAGGTTGGTGCCGGTCATCGTGCCGGCAATCGCCATGGTGATGCCGCTGGCGCAGCAAGCGGTGACGAAGCCGGCCTCGCCCCCTGTGAGGCGCGCGACGACCGTGCTTGCGGCGCGTTGCAGATCGTCCATCTCCACCCACTGCGAAGCGATTTCCGACATCGCGGCGATCGCTTCCGGGACGATGATCGAGGCACCGAGCGCCGTCATCGTGCCGGAAACGTTGATGATCGGGCGAAGGCCGAGTCGTTGACGAATTGTCGTGTTGGAGCCGTTTTCGGAATAGGTTTTCATCTCTAGAGGTCCCGTTGGTAGACGTCAGGCGGCGGTCTCGACGACCGCCTCGATTTCGACCGTGATGTTTCCCGGCAAAGAGCCAACACCGATCGCCGAGCGGGCGTGCCCGCCGATACTATCGAAGACTTCGGCGAAAAGATCGGAGCAGCCGTTGACCACCTTCGGATGGTCGCTGAAGGTCGGGATCGCGTTGACGAAACCCAGCAGCTTGACGACGCGCACGATGCGGCCGAGGTCACCCGCTGCGGCGTGCATGACGGCAAGCAGGTTCAAGCCGGTGAGACGGGCATGCCCATAGGCCTCCTCCACCGTGACGTCCTCGCCCACCTTGCCGGTGCAAAGCGTGCCATCGGCGCGCAATGGCCCCTGGCCGGAGAGGAAGATCAGCCGTCCGCTTTCGGCGTGGGTGACGAAATTGGCGATCGGCGTCGGCGGCTCGGGCAGCGTCAGGCCCAGTTCGGCGAGCCGGATGTAAGGCGACATGAAAAGGCTCCTTGCGACAGCTTTCGCCGTCCGATGTCAGAAATGCGAGGCGCGGAACCGCGCCAAAAAGCTGCGAAGACGTTCGTTGTCGATCTCCTCGCCCAGAATCTCGGCAGGCGGGCCTGCGGCACTGACGCCGCCATCCGCCATGAAGATGATGCGGCTCGAGGCGTCGCGTGCAAAGGCCATCTCGTGCGTGACCATCACCATGGTCATGCCGTCTTCGGCCAGACTGCGCACGACCTCAAGCACTTCGCCGACGAGTTCCGGATCGAGCGCCGAGGTTATCTCGTCGAGAAGCAGGATTTTTGGCTCCATCGCCACCGCGCGGGCGATGCCGACGCGCTGCTGCTGGCCGCCGGAAAGCTCGGCGGGCAGGCTGTCTGCCTTGTGGGCGAGGCCGACCCGGCCCAGCCAGTGCTCCGCAATCTGGCGGGCTTCGGCGCTGCTTTTGCCGCGCACCTTGCGCAGGCCAAGCATGATGTTGCCGGCCGCCGTCAGATGCGGGAACAGGTTGAAACTCTGGAACACCATTCCGGTCTCGGCCCGCATCTTCGCCAGGTCGCGCTCACTGCGGCGCTGGCGTGTTCCCGTCTCGCGGAAGCCAACCTCCTTTCCGTCGATGCGGATGGAGCCGCTATCGTAGCTCTCGAGAAAGTTGACGCAGCGCAGCAGCGTGGTCTTGCCGCTGCCGGAAGGCCCGATGACAGTCACCACCTCGCCGCGTGTCACCTTTAGGCTGACGGAGCGCAGGACCTCGACGGATCCAAAGGATTTGGAAACGTCGCGGATATCGAGAAGCGCCGGATTGGCGGGCGGGGCGATGGACATCTTGCTATTCCCGGATGAAGGAGAAACGCCGCTCCAGCCGTCGGCTGGCCAGGGAGAGGGCGTAATTGACGGCGAAGTAGATGACTGCGCCGAGGATGTAGAGCGGCATCGCCTCGTAGGTGCGGCCGATGACCTGGTTGATGGCGTGCATCAGGTCGGTGATGCCCAGCAGCGAGACCAGCGCGCTGCCCTTTACCGCATCGGTGACGCCATTGATCCATGGCGGCAGGAAGCGCCTGAACGCTTGCGGAAAGATGACGTAGGCCAGTCGCTGGCGAAAGGTCAGCCCGATCGCCATCGCCGCCTCGGACTGCCCCTTCGGTATGGAACCGACCGCGCCGCGCAGATATTCGATGACCTGGGCCGTCTTGAACAGGGTGAGCGCCAGCACGGCGGCCCAGAAGGACTCCAGATGGATGCCGATGGCAGGCAGGCCGTAATAGACGAAGAAGATGAGCACCAGGATCGGAATGCCGCGTATGGTGTCGCTGAAAATGCGCACCACCCAGCGCAGCGGCGTAGGGCCGTAGACAAGGCCGACGCCCATCATCACGCCGGCGACGAGCGACAACACCACGACAAGCAGCGACACCCACAGTGTCACGGCAAAACCCTGGGCTAGGAAGGGCAAGGCATAGGCGATCTGGCCAAGCATGTTAGTGCGCCGCCCTGAACCGGCGCTCGACAAGCCGAAGCGCATAGAGAAGCGCGTAGCCGGTCAAGAGGTACATCGCCGTCACCACAAGGTAGACCTCGACGATCCGGAAGGTGTTGAAGTTGATCCATTGGGCGCCGTAGGTGAGCTCGGGCACCGAAATGACCGAGGCGACGGACGTGTCCTTGAAGAGCGATATGAACGTGTTGGAAAGCGCGGGCAGCGTTATCCGCAGCATCGTCGGTAGGCGCACATGGAGCAGCCGCTGCCAGGGCGTCAGGCCGATCGCCTTGCCAGCGTCGATCTGTCCGCGCGGCACGGCTTCGAGCCCCGAGCGAAACACCTCGACCAGATACGCGCCGCTATAGAGCGACAGTGTCGCGACAAACGAGGTCTGGGCGCTGTAGGCGAGATCGACCACGGTCGGCAGGCCGTAGAAAACGAGATAGACAAGCAGGATCAGCGGCACGTTGCGGATGAATTCGACATAGGCGGCGATTATGGACCGGACGACGCGCCCGGCCGAGACGTACCAGACCGCCAGAACGAGCCCGATGACGATGCCGATGGCTATGGAGATCACGGCGAGCTCGAGACTGAGCAGCAGGCCGCCCCACAGCTTGTCGAAATGCCGCCAGATCAGGTTGAAATTGAGGGCGTAGCCCATGCGTCTGCCTCAGTGCCGAGGGCCGTCGAGGAGAAGGAGGCGGAAGGGCGCCGATTGCTGCCCTTCCGCCAGCTGCATCAGATGACCGGAAAACCGGGATGCCGGGCCGGCGGCTCCAGCCCGAAATAGTCCTTGAACGCCGCGTCGTAGAGCGCCGTTTCATGACCGAACATTGCCGTCGCGAAGGATGCGTTGACGAAGGTCAGCCAGTCGAGATCGCCTTGCCTCAGCGCCGCGCCGTAAAGCATGCTGAACCAGCTTTTGCCGGCATCGAAGTAGCGGTCCGGGTTGCGTGAGGCGAGCCAGCGCACCGTGGAAAGATCGACGGCGGCCGCGTCGACGCGCTTCGACTCGAGTGCCTGCAGCACGTTGGCCTGGGTGTCTATCTGCATCACCTGCGACTCCGGCAGGACAATGTGCACATTTGCCTCGGCATCGACATTCTGCAGGATGGAAATACGCGTTGCCGAACCGCCGGCAAGCAGCTTGTCGAAGGTCTTGTTCTCGGCGGTCGGAAGGGTCAGCAGAGCGATGCCTTCGACGTAATAGGGCCGCGAGAAGTTGATCAGCTGCGAGCGCTGGGCGGTCATGGTCATGAACTGGATCGAGATGTCGACCTTGTTGGTGGTCACATTCGGAATGCGCTGGGCCGGATCCTGCATGACGAAATCGACCATGGTCGGATCGTCGAAAAGCCCCTTGGCAAGAATGCGCCCCATGGTGATGTCCATGCCGACGAGTTCGCCGGCATCGTTCTCGAAGTGCCAGGGTGCGTTGGTGCTGCCGGTGCCGACGATCAGCTTGCCGCGATCGAGAACAGTACGCAGCAGGCTGTCCGGCGCCGCTTGCGCCGCCGCCTTCTGAACATCGACCGTTGCTGCTGCGCCCATCACTCCGGCCGTTGCAAGCCCGGCCATTTTCAGAAATTCACGTCTTTTGGATGTGTCGTTCACGGCGACCTCCTTCGTGTTGTGTTCCCCTTTGGATGAGCAACATGCGTCGTTGCAATGAACGTGATTGTCCCTTACAAGAGACGCATGTACTCTATACAAGACAGATACTAACATCAGGAGCCGGTAATGCAAGATGGCAATGCCTTGGCAGTTCGACCGGACGCCGGCCTGGACGAAGACAGGGCATCGGGCTCTCGCGAGAAGGGTCTCAACCGGGTGCTCCAGATCCTGGAGTTTCTCCACACGACCCAGCGTGCGATCGGGATTGGCGATCTCGCCAAGGCAGTGAATGCGCCTCGCTCGACGACCTACACGCTTGTGCGCTCGCTGGTCGATGCGGGCCTGCTGGAAATGGCCGGCGACGGCAATCGCGTCTATTTCGGAAAAAAGCTTTACCTCTACGGAATGGACTATGTGCGCGGCAACGACCTGCTCAGGAGAGGGCGGCAGGAGGTCGACAATCTGTCGCGCGAGACAGGCGAGACCTCTGAATTGTGCATGCTGCAAAGCGGCCGCTACACAATCGTCCATTCAAGTCCGGGCACCAGGCCGTTCCGGATCAGCTCGGCCACAGGTCTGCAGATCCCGCTTCCCTGGACCGCTTCGGGGCGGTTGCTTCTCGCCGGGTTCGAAAGGGCCGTGATCGAAGACATGGTGTCCGAAGACGATCTCGTCCTGCCAGACGGCCGCAGATTGCTGCTCGACGACTTCATAGAAGATATCGCCGTGGCTGGCGGTGTCGGCTACTGCGTGACCTCGGGTCTTGTCGACGCCTACACAAAATGCCTTGCCGCGCCGGTCTTTTCAGCGCCCGGCAAGGTCGAGGCGACGATATGCCTTGTGGTTCCCATCGACACTTCCGGAGAAAAGACCGACGATCTCATCGCCATGCTGCGCGAACGCGCTGCGAGGCTTTCGATCACAGGATGAGCAGGTTTGCCGAGTCGCCAAGTGGGAATTCGCTCACGCGATGATGTCGGGGATGATCCGGTCTTCCAGCGCCATCAGCCGGTCTTTCAGGAATAGTTTTTTCTTCTTCATGCGCTGGATCTGCAGCGGGTCGCAGCCCATGGCGATCATCGCGTTGATGGCCGCGTCGAAATCGGCGTGCTCTTGCTTCAGCCGAGAATATTCGAGGCGGATATCGGCCTGTTCCTGTTCGGACATTATCTACCGTCTGCACGTCTGCGGCGCCCAAAAATGGGCCTGATTGGGCGGGGCCGGGGGCTCTCTTGCACCGGCGCGCAGCCAATATCACATTTCACATTGTCGTGGAATGCTACCA
Organism: Mesorhizobium sp. M6A.T.Ce.TU.016.01.1.1; assembly: GCF_003997065.1. Classification (NCBI taxonomy): domain Bacteria; kingdom Pseudomonadati; phylum Pseudomonadota; class Alphaproteobacteria; order Hyphomicrobiales; family Phyllobacteriaceae; genus Mesorhizobium; species Mesorhizobium sp. M6A.T.Ce.TU.016.01.1.1. The sequence goes on from NZ_RZTJ01000001.1 coordinate 363,829, forward strand.
CGCAGCATTCGACATCGCTGCCCGATGGTGGCACACTGTCATTATGCCGTCACAGAAGCGAGCCTGCGGTGGACACGCCTTGACGGCTGCAATCGAGGAAACCATGAAAGGGAGAACCAATCATGTCTCTTGCATCCCATCTTGATGAGTTGCAGCGGAAACACGGCGACATCGAACGCGAAATCGATGACGCGATGAATCATCCATCAGTGGATGACCTCGAAATCGTGAATCTCAAGCGGCGCAAGCTGGCACTCAAGGACGAGATTGAAAAACTGAAAGCGAAACCGACCACGCATTGACGCTTTTCCTCGAATAGCTGCGCCGGTTTCGGCGCACGAGCATCTTTCCGGTGGCGGCCATGCCGCCGGAGCGCTGCTTCACACGACTCGGAGATGGTTCCGGCCGCCAGCGGCACGGATACGATGGGCTGTTTGTCTCCTCTCCCGTTATCGATTTGGCAGGTCTGCCTGCCTGTCGCCATTGACAAGCCATCTTTGCTCCTCCACCTCATGCCCGGACCTTCTACAGCGCCGCGCGCCCTTTCGGGCGCGCAAAGGACACTGTATTTTGATTTTTGCGCGTGATCCTTTCCGGAAACCGATTCCGGGATTCGGGGTGATGCGCTAACAAAGGGCAGCCGGCCATGACCGGATATTTTTCCTCTCCCTTCCCGCGCCGCACGTCGGTCGGTGTCGATGTCGGCGGCGTGATGGTCGGCGGGGGTGCCCCTGTCGTCGTTCAGTCGATGACCAACACCGACACCGCCGATGTCGACCAGACAGTCGCTCAAGTTGCGGCGCTGCATCGTGCCGGCTCCGAGATCGTGCGCATCACCGTCGACCGCGACGAGAGCGCTGCCGCCGTGCCCGCCATCCGCGAGCGGCTCGAACGGCTCGGCATCAACGTGCCGCTGGTCGGCGATTTCCACTATATCGGCCACAAGCTGCTCGCCGACCATCCGGCTTGCGCCGAGGCGTTAGCCAAGTACCGCATCAATCCCGGCAATGTCGGCTTCAAGGACAAGAAGGACCGGCAGTTCACTGATATCGTCGAGATGGCGATCCGGCACGACAAGCCGGTGCGCATCGGCGTCAATTGGGGGTCGCTCGACCAGGAGCTTCTGACCCGGCTGATGGACGACAACCAGCGCCAAGGCTTTCCGCTGACCGCGCAGGAAGTGACGCGCGAGGCGATCGTGCAGTCGGCGATCCTTTCGGCCGAAATGGCCGAGGAGATCGGTCTTGGCCGCGAGAAAATCATTCTGTCGGCCAAGGTTAGCGGTGTGCAGGACCTGATCGCCGTTTATACCGAGCTTGCCACCCGCTCCAACCACGCGCTGCATCTTGGCCTCACCGAGGCCGGCATGGGTTCAAAAGGCATCGTCGCCTCGTCCGCAGCGATGGGCATCCTTCTCCAGCAAGGCATTGGCGACACGATCCGCATCTCGCTGACACCGGAGCCGAATGGCGACCGCACCCGGGAGGTGCAGGTATCGCAAGAACTCCTGCAGACCATGGGGTTCCGGCAGTTCGTGCCGATCGTCGCCGCCTGCCCCGGCTGCGGCCGCACGACCTCTACCGTGTTCCAGGAACTCGCCCAGAACATCCAGGCGGATCTGCGCAAGAACATGCCGGTGTGGCGTGAAAAATATCCCGGCGTCGAGAACCTCAAGGTCGCGGTGATGGGCTGCATCGTCAACGGTCCAGGTGAATCCAAGCATGCCGATATCGGCATTTCTCTGCCCGGTACCGGCGAGACGCCGACGGCGCCGGTATTCGTCGACGGCAGGAAGGCGGCGACGCTGCGCGGCCCGTCGATTGCTGCGGACTTCGAGAAAATGGTCGCCGACTATATCGAGCAGCGGTTTGGGCAACTTGGCAAGGCCGCGGCGGAGTAGATCTATGCGGCTCCCTTGGGCGACGCCGGTCTTGCTTGGTGGGTTTGTCTTGCTTTGTGGGCTGGGCTGGGTGACAGCCGTCCAGGCCGATCCGCCGCGCCCCGCCAAACAACGACTGCTCGACCGGGTTTGCAACCTGATCGAGGCTCATGCGGACCAAAACGGCCTGCCCAAGGACTTCTTTGCCCGGTTGATCTGGAAGGAAAGCCGCTTCGATCCCAGTGCGGTCAGCCCGGTCGGCGCCGAAGGCATTGCCCAGTTCATGCCGGGTACAGCCAAGATACGCGGCCTCGCCAATTCCTTCGATATCGAGCAGGCCATCCCGGCCTCGGCAAAATATCTCGCCGAAATGAAAACCGGCTTCGGCAATCTCGGCTTGGCCGCCGCCGCCTACAATGCCGGTGAAAGCCGGGTGTCGCGCTGGCTGAGTTCTGGCGGTTTCCTGCCGATGGAGACCGAAAGCTACGTTCTGGACATCATGGGCGAGCCAGCCGACAGGTTCACCGACACCGCCTATGCCGGCACCATCCGGCCGCTCGACAAGAAAGCGAGCTTCGCGGTCGCCTGCCGCAAGCTGCCGGTCATCAAGTCCCAAACCGTGGCCATGGCGTCGATCAACATCAAGCCGTGGGGCGTGCAGGTGGCCGGCAATTTCCGCCGCGCCGCGGCGCTCAGTCAATGGAATGGTGTGAAGCGCCGGTTTCCGGCCTTGCTTAAGGGCCAAAATCCGGTGGTCAGCCGGGTGCGCTCGCCGATCGGCAGGCGCGGCATCTATGCGGTCCGGATCGGCGCCGACTCCAAAGCCAAGGCCGACAACATTTGCCAGAAACTGCAAAGCGTCGGCGGTGCATGCATTGTGGTGCGGAACCGGTGATGGGTACCGACCGATTTGCCCGACAAACCATCGAAGCTGCGCTTTGACTCCACGAATTCTGCTGCTCCACGGCTCCAACTCCAGGCCTTCCATGACCGACCGTCTCTACAGCGATCCCGACCTCGCCCAGTTCTACGATATCGAGAACGAAGGCGGCGTCGACTTCGACTATTGCGTCGGCTTTGCCAAGGGTGCCGGATCGGTTCTCGACCTCGGCTGCGGCACCGGGCAATTGGCCGCCGCGCTCGCCGATCGGCGTAATGTGACCGGTGTCGATCCGGCGCCGGCGATGCTCGACATCGCGCGCCGCCGAGCCGGCGGGCAGAGGGTCGACTGGGTCGAGGCCGATGCGCGAACCGTCCGGCTCGGACGACGCTTCGATCTGGTTCTTTTGACCGGGCACGCCTTCCAGGTGTTTCTGACGCCGAAAGATCGAGAGGCGGTGCTTGCCACGATCGCTGCTCATCTGGCTCCCGATGGGCGCTTCATCTTCGACACGCGAAATCCAGCCACCGAGGAATGGCTCGAGTGGACGCCGGAAAGGTCCGAACGGGACCTGAGTCATCCCGGATTGAGCACCGTAAGAGCGTGGAACGATTTCCGGCGCGATCCCGCTACCGGTGTCGTCACCTACTCGACCCATTATGAAATCCCCGACAGCGGGCGGGTGCTCAGCGCCGAATCGAAAATAGCCTTCCCGACAAAGGAAAGCCTTGCGGGGATGATGGACCAGAGCGGGCTGGTCGTCGAAGAATGGCTCGGCAACTGGCAGGGCGAGCCGTATGGCCCGGCCTCGCCGGAAATCATCCCGATTGGCCGGTTGCGCTAGCCCGGACGTTGCTTCGCTCTGGGCGTTTTCCCATCTTTTGCGGTGACCGGTTGAGCACGCGGATAATCCGGAGACACCACCGCCCGATTGCGGCGCTGCGCTGACGACGTGCCCACCGATGCAGCTCGTGACCATCGCGCAGGTTTGGCTGTTCTGAACGCATCGCACTCTCCTCACCAGCATTTCGATGCTGAGGAGGGAATCATATTATGTATCGCAAATACTGATAATTGGTGATAATTTCCGTTCATCTGTGACGAATTGGAATAGATATCATGGACCGACAGGAAACGATGGGTGTGTTCCTGTCAGTTGTCGAGGAAGGCGACTTCTCGGCAGCGGCACGCCGGCTGCGAATGACCCCATCGGCCGTCAGCAAAATCATCGGTCGCCTTGAGTCCCGCCTTGGCGTGCGCTTGTTGCAACGCTCGACGCGGCGCATCAGCTTGACAGCGGAAGGCAGCAGCTATGCCGATAGCGCTCGCCGGATCCTGAACGACATCAAAGAGGCTGAAATCGCGATTCAACCCGGCGCAGAACCGCGCGGCCGGCTGCGCGTCAGTCTTCCGAGCGCCTTCGGCCATCGTCTAATCGTGCCGATGCTACCGGCTTTCATCGATCGCTACCCGGCCATTGAGCTCGAGCTGATGTTCACAGATGCGATTGTCGACCTGTTGGCTGAGGAAACGGACGTCGCCGTGCGCGTTGCCGCCCAGAGCGATTCCAGGCTGGTGATGCGGCGGCTGGCGCCCAATCACCGTGTCATTTGCGCGTCAGCTCAGTATCTCGAAAAACACGGCATACCGATGACGCCAGGCGACCTTCAACATCATACTTGCCTCGGCATCACATCACGCGGCGGCCTTAACATCTGGGAATTCGATGGCCCGGACGGTCCGCAAAGCATGCGTATCCGCAGCCCGATAGAGGCCAACAGCACGGAAGCCCTGCGCCGGCTGGCGCTCGCCGGTGTCGGCATCATCCGCATGTCGGAGATATTGGTCGGACCGGATATCAGGATAGGCAGGCTGACCGCACTGCTTACCGGATACAATCATCACGACGGACCGCCAATCTGCGCTGTTTATCCGCCTGGCCGGATACTGTCGCCGCGTGTCCGCGTGTTCGTGGATTTCCTGGCCGAACAGTTCACCAACCCTCCTTGGCTACGCAGCGCGCCACAAGACGTCGGGCATACAGTTTAGAGCAGCGTCAGCTGTTGCGGGTCGCCACGAATGTCGCCGCTTGCTTCAGAAGCGCGGCGGCTTCGCCATAGGGATCGAGCAGCGCGTGGGCCTGGTCGACGAGGCCTTGAAGCTGGTCCTGCGCCCAGTTCGCGCCGTGCAGCGCCACCAGCGTCGCCTTGCCGGCTGCTGCATCCTTGCCGGTCGCCTTGCCCATCTGGTGCGCGTCCGCCGTCAGGTCGAGCAAATCGTCGGCAAGTTGAAAGGCAAGCCCGATCGCCGAGCCGAACTCGGCCAGCCTTTCGCGGTCGACCGGTGGCGCGCCGGCAATGATTGCGCCCGCCTCGCAGGCGAAGCGGATCAGCGCGCCGGTCTTCATCGCCTGAAGCCGGATGATGCCGGCTTCGTCCGGCCCGATGCGCTGGGCCTCAAGGTCGAGCATCTGGCCGCCGACCATGCCGCCGGCTCCGGCGGCGCGGGCCAGCGCCAGCACCAGCGCCGCCCTTCGCTCGGCCGGTAGCATCGTCGCTTCGTCGGCAATGATGTCGAAGGCGAGCGCCAGCAAGGCGTCGCCGGCGAGGATGGCGGTCGCCTCATCGAAGGCCTTGTGCACGGTCGGCTGGCCACGGCGCAAATCGTCATCGTCCATGGCCGGCAGATCGTCATGGATCAGCGAATAGCAATGCACGCATTCGAGCGCCGCCGCCACGCGCAGCGCCGCCTCGCTGTCGGCGGAAAACAGCGCGGCGCTTTCCATGACCAGGAAGGGGCGCAGGCGCTTGCCGCCGTTCAGCACGCCATGGCGCATCGCCGTCATCAGACGTTGCGGCCGCGCGATCTCGCCCGAAAGCGGGCGGTCGTCGAGCAGACGCCTGAGCAGCGCCTCGATCGGACCTGCGCGCGCGAGAAGCGCTGCCTCGAACGGAATTTGATCGTCTTTCGTCATCGCCGGGACCGGTAGCCGACACTCAGACGTTGCGCAAGAAGCCAAGCGCCATTATGCCGGGGCAGGGAGCAGCATGGATTGGGCGGCTTGGCGGAACCGATCGTCGATCACGAAACCGAAGGGTTGGACATGGTGAGGCCGAAACGCGGCAACCGCATCGGTCTCAAACGCTGGCCCCGGCTCTGGGTCCGGCGCGGCATCACCGTCGCCGTCGTGCTGGCGCTGATGCCGGTGGTGTTGACGTTTCTGTATCTGCCGCCGTTCGTGCATCCGGTGTCGACCCTGATGCTGAAGGATCTGGCGACGTTTTCCGGCTATGACCGGCGCTGGGTCTCGATCGACGATGTGGCGCCGGCGCTGGCGAATTCGGTCATCATGTCGGAGGACGGGCAGTTCTGCTTTCACCGCGGCATCGACCTTGGCGAGTTGAGAGGCGTCGTGGACGACGCGCTGGCCGGCGAGATGACGCGCGGCGCCTCGACCATCACCATGCAGACCGTGAAGAACCTCTATCTGTGGTCGCGGCCGCTGGGCTCGGTCCGGAAAGTCGTCGAGCTGCCGCTGTCTGTCTATTTTGACATGGTGATGTCGAAACGGCGCATCATGGAAATCTATCTCAATATCGCCGAATGGGGGCCGGGCATCTATGGCATCGAGGCCGCCGCCCAGCACCATTTCGGGGTTTCGGCAAAACGATTGTCGCGTCGCCAGGCGGCACTGCTTGCCGTCACCTTGCCGAACCCGATCGCGCGCAACCCGGCGAAGCCCGGACCGGGGCTGAGGCGGCTGGCTGCGCTGATCGAGCGGCGCGCAGGCCGGTCCGGCGCCTATATCGGCTGCCTGCGATAGCTTAAAAAAATTCGCGACGGCGCTGGCCAAAACGGCGCAGGGCGTGTATAGGCACCCGACTTTCTCAGATTCCGGCCCTGACGCGGCCCTTTCACGAGGGCAGCCGGGGCGTTTTGACCATGTAGTGGAGCATATCCATGGCCGTACCGAAACGAAAAACCTCTCCGTCGAAGCGCGGCATGCGCCGTTCGGCCGACGCATTGAAGGCCCCGACCTATGTCGAGGACAAGAATTCCGGCGAGATGCGCCGCCCGCACCATATCGACCTGAAGACCGGCATGTATCGCGGTCGCCAGGTTCTGGAGCCGAAGGAAAGCTGAGACAGCTTTCGACGGTTTGTGACTACCGAAGGACCGGCCATCGCGCCGGTCTTTTGCATTTTGGCGCTGAGGATCGCTCACCGAACCAATTTCAGCCATCCAGCAACCATATAGGATGGCAGCCGGGCCGGCTGACATTGTTGTTTCGCACGGTCTTTGTCCGTGTTCGCGGTCACGTACGAAAATTCTTGACGGCGAACGCCGGGCGCATTCTACAGAAGGCAGTCCAACCGGAGCCGCCTGATGTTCGGTGCTATCCCGCTGCTGATCGTGCCCTTCGTCCTTTATAATCTCGGGCTTCTGGGAATATTCGGCGGTGGCGACGACCCCTGGGCAAGCGACCTGTTCTCGATCCGCATGATGTCGGGCGGGGTGTTCTCGCTGACACTCGGCGATCTGATCGTGCTGATCGGGCTAATCCTCTTCTTCGTCGAAATCGTAAAATCGACGCGCACGACGAGCGCCTCGATCATGGACCACCTGCTGTCGACCTTCGTCTTCGTGGCGTTCCTGGTCGAGTTCCTGCTGGTGAAGGGCGCGGCGCACTCGGTTTTCTTCACGCTGATGGTCATCGCGCTGGTCGACGTTCTCGCCGGCTTCTCGGTGTCGATGCGAGCGGCCACCCGTGACATAAACATGAACTAGACTTGAGGCCGGCCTTAGCCGGAGGCGGCGGTGAAGCCAGCCGCCTCGATACCGGCGATGGCCGCCGCTTCATCATTGTCGGAAATGCCGACAACGCCGACGACGGCGCTGGTCGCGAACCAACTCTATTTTTTCTTGGCGCGCGCCGGCTTCTTCACCGGAGCAGCCGGCGCATTGGCGAGGTCTTCGGCTTCCTTGGCGAGGCGCAGCGCCCGCAGTTTGTTGGTCTTAATCTGGCGGGCGTCGCTCTCGGCGACATATTCCGCCATCGCCTTCTGACGAACCGTGGCTGCCTCTTCCTGCTTTTTGAAACGCAAATCGGCCCGCGCGCGGGCAGTATCCTTAGAGTTCTCAACCAAGGGCTTTTCCAATCCCGTAAATTATAGTTTTCAATGCCTTTAATAGCAGAGCCGGCCTGCGATGGGGAAAAATAAGTTGGTCAGGCGCGGGGATCGCACCCGGTGCCCGGCGCCTTTCGGGCGACAACCGCCTCGTATCCAGCCTGCAAGGTCGCACGCACGGTGGCGTCCGGCGGCGTGTCGGAAGGTGTGCCCAGATGTTCGTGGCGCAGCTCGTCCATGAACTTCTCCCACATAGGCGGGCCGCCCTTTTCCAGAAGCTCGGCGCGGATCGAGAGTTCTTCGCTGACCGGCAGCCAGACGCGACCCCAGGCGCCGAGATGCGCCAGGATCGGCACCAGCGTTATCGCCATTTCGGTCAGGGAGTAGATCGCCTTCTGCTTGTGGGTGGGATCGTCGGCCCTGGTCAGCATGCCGAGCTCCATCAGCCGCTTCAGCCGATCGGCGAGGATGTTGGAAGCGATGCCTTCCAGCGACCCGTTGAGCAGCTCGCGAAAATGGCGTTTGCCGCCGAAAATCATGTCGCGAAGGATGATCAGGCTCCACCGGTCGCCAAACACTTCAAGCGACAGGTTGATCGGGCACCCAGACCGGCGATCGATGCTCATGCGATTCTCCGATAGAAACCGGTTGCATTATCATATCGGTTTTATTATTGTGCAACTGATTGCAAAATGCAATCGGTTTTGCAAAAAGGAGACGGCGATCATGATGAAGGCCGCGGAACCCGAAATCGCATCCCAGACGTTTGGCGATCCCGCGCATCCACCGATACTGCTGATCATGGGCGCCATGGCTTCGATGCTCTGGTGGCCGGAGGCGTTTTGCCGGAAATTGGCCGGTAAGGGTCTGTTGGTGATCCGCTATGACAATCGCGATACCGGCCGTTCGACCAAATATGCGCCGGGCGAACCGCCTTACACATTCGACGACATGGCGGACGACGCTATCCGCGTGCTCGACGGTTATGGCATCGCGAAAGCGCATGTGGTCGGCATGTCGATGGGCGGCATGATCGCGCAGCTTGTGGCGCTGAAGCATCCATCGCGGGTCATCTCACTTACGGCGATCAGCACCTCTCCTGTGGGAACCGACACGTCGCAGCTGCCGGGGATGACCGAGGCCTATATGAAACATTCGGCCGAAGGCGCTGATGTCGATTGGTCGGAGCGCGACCAGGCGGTCGACTTCATCGTCAAGGACGCGCACGCGATCGCCGGCACCGCGCATCCCTTCGACGAGAAGCGGACGAGGGCGTTCGTCGAGCAGGATTACGACCGATCCGGCGGCTTCTTGAGCGCGACCAATCATTTCATGCTCAAGAGCGGCGAAGACCGGGGCGGCGAGGACGGGAAGGGCCGCCTGCACGGATTGAAGGTTCCGCTCCTCGTCATCCACGGCACCGACGATCCGATCTTTCCGATCGAGCATGGCGCCGCTCTCGCCGAAGCAGTTGCCGGCGCGAGGCTTGTCCGCATCGAAGGCGGTGGCCACGAATTGCATCCCGACGATTGGACCGTGATCGTCGATGCCATCGTCGCCCATAGCCAAACCAGGTGAGTGACGGGCCGAACCTCGATACCGCCCGTCCGCGAGGCGAACCACCAAAGGAACGAACAAAACAATGTCCCTGACGATGCATCTTCATCCCCTGGCGTCCTTCTGCTGGAAGCCGCTGATCGCGCTCTATGAGAACGGCACGCCGTTCACGTCGGTCGTCGTCGATCTCGGCAATGAACAGTCGCGCGCGGCGTTCCTGAAATTGTCGCCGGCCGGCAAGATGCCGGTGCTGCGCGATGAAGCGCTGGACCAGACTGTGCCGGAATCGACGATCGTCATCGAATATCTCAACGCGCATTATCCCGGACCGGTCGAGCTGATCCCTGCCGATATCGATCTCGCCCGCCAGACCCGCCTCGCCGACCGATTTTATGACTTCTACGTGCAGCACCCGATGCAGAAGATCGTCGGCGACCGCCTGCGGCCGGAAGGCATGACCGATCCGTTCGGCGTCGAGGAGGCGCGCGCCCAGCTGCGCAGCGCCTACGCCATCATCGAGCAGGACATGCAGTCGCGGACATGGGGCATGGGCGAACGCTTCACCCTGGCCGACTGCGCCGCCGCCCCGGCATTGTTCTATGCCAACAAGGTCGAGCCGTTCGGCGACAGATATCCCGCGGTGAGGCGCTACCACGACCGGCTGCTGCGGCGGCCGTCTGTCGCCCGCGTGATCGAGGAAGCGCAGCCCTATTTTAAGCTCTTCCCCTATAACAACGGTTAGGCCCGATGCTGCACGATCCCGCCCAACGACGTACGTCCCGCCCAACGACGCGCTTAGCGCTTCACTGGCCAAGACGTGACGGCGCATCTCCGGGTCAACCCAGCTGCTCTGCGTCCCAGAACTGGTCGAGCCAGATGTTGAGCTTCAGGAAGCCGGCACTGCTGACCGTGTAGACGCGTCTTGTCCCTTCCGGCTTGGCATTGACCAGTCCGGCATCGAGCAGCACTTTCAGATGCTGCGAAACAGCCGGGCGCGAGACCGGCAACCCGGCGGCCAATTCGTTGACGGTCTTCGGGCCGCGCCGGAGCTCTTCCAAGAGATAGCGCCGGTTGGGGTCGGCAATCGCCATGAAGGCGTCGGAAAACATCATGCCTTATTTGTGAGGCAAAGTTTTCCAAATCTCAACCGTTGGTTTCAGGCTTTCTGCGCGGATCGAGCCGCAGTGCTTCCGGCGTGATCGAGCGCTCGGCCGGTTGTGTCTTGAAGGCGTCGCGGTCCTCGATCGGCACCGGCGCGCGCCGGCTGATGCGCAGCAGCGTATAGCCTGCCAGGCAAAGATGCGCGAAGGCCGTTGCAAGGAACAAGGCTTCCGGCCGCATCCAGCCCATCAGGCCGGCGGCCAGCAGCGGCCCGATCATCGTGCCGAAACCATAGAGCAGCAGCAGGCCGCCCGACACTTTGACGAAATCCTCGGCCCGGGCGTGGTCGTTGGCATGGGCCACGGCGATCGAATACAGCGTGTAGGCAAAGGCGCCGTAGGCCGCGGTGCAGACGATGACGAAGACGCCGGAGCGCGGCTCGAACAGGAAGACGGCGACGGCGAACAGCGCCGCGCCGAAGGCCAGGCCCGCCAGCACAAAGCGGCGGTCGGTCTTGTCGGAGAGACGCCCGGCCGGAAGTTGCATGGCGGCGCCGGCGACGACCACCAGGCTCATCATCAGCGCGATCTCGGCCGTGGAGATGCCGATGCGGGCGCCATAGACGGCGCCAAGCGTGCCCCAGGCGCCGTTGGCGATGCCGATCAAGACGCAGGCGATCGCCGATACCGGCGAATTGAGATAGAGCCCCTTGACGTCGAGCGAGACGTCCTGCAACGGCTTGGGGTGTGACGCCGTCGACACCGCGGTCGGGATGAGCGACAGGCAGAACAGAATGCCGGTGATCATGAACAGCGAGGCCGACTTCACGTCGCCGCCGGCAACGATCATCTGGCCGCCCATGATCGAGGCATAGGTGACCATCATGTAGAGGCCAAAGACGGCGCCGCGGTTCTCGTTGGTAGACTTCTCGTTCAGCCAGCTTTCGATGACCATGAAGGCGCCGGCCATGGTGAAACCGGTGAAGGCGCGCAGCAGGATCCAAAAATATTCGTCGATGATCAGGCCGGTGAGCAGTGCGACGATGGCTCCCGATGCCGCAAAGGCGCCGAAAGCGCGTACGTGACCGGCGCGACGCACGATGCGCGGCGCAAAGAAGCAGCCGGTGACGAAGCCGCCGGCCCAGGCCGTGCCCATCAGGCCGAGCGATGCGGTCGAGAAACCCTCCAACTGGCCGCGCAGCGGCAATAGCAGCCCGTGCAATCCGGTCGCCGCCAGCAGGAAAGCGGTGCCGCGAAGCAGCGAGAGGATCGGTCGGTAGCTTGCAAACATTTAGCTGATCCGGCTGGAATTAGGGAGGATCTGAAGACAGTCGCATTCGGGCTTTTCGGCGGCGGGCGCTTCGGCTCTGGAGACTATCCGCGGCGGAACAGCGCCTCGGCCGCTGATTTGGTGGTGCCCTTGGACTTGAGCTCGGCTTCCAACCGGGCGATCTCGTCGCGCAGGATGCCGATCCGCTCGGACAGTTCGTCGACCGAAAGCAGCGACAGATCCTGACCGATCTCGTGCGGGCGCGCTTTCTTTTTGGGTTCGTCGTCGAAGATCGCCATCGTCGCTCCTCCCTGATGCGCAAAAATTAGACTGCTACAGCATCCATAGCGCGTCCAATCGGACGCCCGGCGCTGCAGTGGCCATTTGCCTGATTTGGCAATCAGCATACATAGGGCAGGGGCATGGATGCAAATAGTCGGCAAGAAACTGGCCGCTGGCCAGAAACTGGCGAAGCGAGACGGGAAAATTCATGGCGAATGGACAGAACAGAATTCCAGCGACGATGATCGCCATTGCGATCTCGGAACCCGGCGGACCACGGGTGCTGAAACCCGAAACGCGCGACGTGCCGGTGCCGGGTCCCGGCGAAATCCTGATCCGGGTGCGCGCCGCCGGCATCAACCGGCCGGATGTGCAGCAACGCAAGGGCGTCTACCCACCGCCGCCCGGTGCGTCGGACCTGCCGGGTCTCGAAGCGTCGGGCGAAGTTGCAGCCCTTGGCGATGAGATATCGCGCTGGCGCGTCGGCGATCGGGTCTGCGCGCTGACGCCCGGCGGCGCCTATGCCGAATATGTCAAGGTCCATGCCGGCAGCGTGCTGCCGCTGCCCGCAGGCTTCACCCACACCGAAGCGGCGGCAGTGCCGGAAAACTACTTCACTGTCTGGCATAATGTCTTCGAGCGCGGCGGCCTTAAGAGCGGCGAGACACTGCTCGTGCATGGCGGCTCGTCGGGGATCGGCACCACGGCGATCCAGCTCGCCTCGGCCTTCGGCGCCTATGTCATCACCACTGCCGGCAACCAGGAAAAGTGCGACGCCTGTCTGAAGCTCGGCGCCGACCGGGCGATCAACTATCGCGACGAGGATTTCGTCGCAGCGGTTAAGGACGCGACCGACGGCCGCGGCGCCAACGTTATCCTTGACATGGTCGGCGGCGACTACGTGGCGCGAAACTACGAGGCCGCGGCGGTGGAAGGCCGCATCGTCCAGATCGCCACGCAGGGCGGGGCGACAGCCACCGCCGATTTCTCGAAGCTCATGGTCAAGCGGCTCACCCACACCGGCTCGACGCTGCGGCCGCGCACCGTCGAGTTCAAGGCGGCAATCGCCGCAGCGCTGGAGGCGCAGGTCTGGCCGCTGCTCGGCACCCGCAAGGTGGCACCGGTGATGGACATGATCCTCCCGCTCAAGGAAGCGTGGCGGGCGCATGAGCGGATGGAGGAGGGCGAGCATATCGGCAAGATCGTGCTCGACGTCGGCTGACGGGCGGTAACAAGCTGAACAAAAGCTTAATTGTGCAATGCAACAAACGCATTGCGGCCATGCAAAAGCGTCTGTTCAACTTTTCATCAACGATGCCTATTTGAGCGGCATCGAAACGATGGAGGACTACCATGAACCCGATCCGTGCTTTCCGTAACTGGCGCATGTACAATGAAACCGTGCGCGAACTGAACCGCTTGAACGCCCGTCAGCTCAACGACCTTGGCATCAACCGTGGTGACATCGAGAGGATCGCCCGCAAGGCGCTTTGATCTCGAGCGTGATCTCGCCCGAAAGCATCAAGCCGCCTTTTTGTGCAGCGGCGTTTCGGTCCGAGATCATGCTTTAGAAGCCAGAGCCGCAACAGACGGGTTTTTCCGTCGCCGGTTCCGAGCCCGCTGGACCCTGTCCGGCGGGTTTTGTCGTTTTGAGGTCCAGGGAGTAGCGGCGGCTGCGTGCATCTTTCTCAATAACCAAGTGCGGCAAAGCCGAGCGCCACCAGGGCCCCTCCCAGCACGATGTCCGCATGCTTTCGGAAACGTCTGTAAAATCGCCGTGTGGCCGGTTGGGAGATGGAAAGGCCGAGAAGACCAAACCAGGCGATCGCAATGGCAAACACCAATGCGACCACGGACAGGTGAGTTGCCCCGCGAGCATTTAAATTCAGCGTCGAGGATGCGAAAAACAGCGCGGTGGCAGGATTTGCCGCTGCCGTGATAAATCCCAGCCGGAAGTATCGAACGATTGGAACCGGCTTCGGCTCGTTGGCGCCAGCCTTGATCGACAGCGCCCGCCGCATCGAATTCCAGCCGATGAAGACCAGCATTGCGCCGTAAAGGCTGGCGGCCATCTGATGTGCGATGCCTCCCGGCGGCAGCGCGCTGGCTCCCGTTGCGACGATCGCCGCCAGCGAACTCGCGCCAAGGGCAATACCGGCGGCAGCCGAAAGCGCCGTGGCGCGCGAAGCGGTTAGCCCGGCCTGCGCGACGACAGCGAAGTTGGCGCCCGGCAGCATTGCCAATAGCGCATAGGAAATGGCGAACGGAAACAACCCCGCCGCGACAGCGTGCCCGGTTTCCAACATCGATCAGCCCACATCGGCGGCGTCTGCTCTCCCAAGGGCAGGTCGCCGCTACCGAAGCGAAATGTGGATGAAACACTTCCCCTCTAACAGTCGGCAAATGCCGACATGAGGACGTTTTGTTGGTGGGTTACGGGCCGCGCCCGCTGAGCGGCTCCGTGTTCTTGAGCAATGCAACCAACTCGCTCTGCTGATGGGTGCGGGTTTTGGAGAAGATCCGTTCCAGATAAGTGCGGCAGGTCTTCACGGTTATGTTCGAATTCGCCGCGGTTTCCTTCAGCGACCGCCCCGATGCCAAGGCTGTTGCAAGCTTCGCCTCAGCCGCCGTCAGATCGAACAGGTAGCGGATATGGGTCTCGAAACCGTCGGGAATGCGCCGGGCGACCTCCGTGACCATGATCACCGCGCAACGCTCCGACGCCAGGCCATAGGCGCGGGCGTCGACGAATGGGGCAACCGACAGCACCAACCGTGTCAGGTCAAATCGCTCGCGGTCCGATGGCACCAGCAGCGTTCCTCCGGTCCCGAGCATGGCGCCGCCATGTAGCGAGCAGGCATTCGCGACCAGCCGCTGAAGCTGCTGCGCATCCCTGAGATTGGAGGCGACGATCGTGCCGCCATTCAGTGCCAGAGGGCTGTCGGGTCGTGCCAGCATTGCCTCGGCGGCCTCGTTCATTTGGGCGACACGCTGAAAGCCGTCCACCAGAAACACGCCGAAGGGCAGATGCGAGAAGGCCGATGCCAGCGCCGACGTGTTCTCCAACTGCCGGCCGATCTCCCCAGCGCGCAGCATATGCGGCACGATCTTCTGCAGCAGATCGATGTCGTCGGCACCGAATGCGCCCTGCTTCGAGCCGCGATGGATATCGAAAAACCAATAGGAGCCGTTGGAAGCCAGAAGATTGGAGGCGAGCCCGTGATGCATGTCGCGCGGCCTCATCCAGTCTTGCCAGAGTTCGCGGCGACGGAACGCCGCCACGTCTCCAGCTATCCGCGTGCGATCATAGATTTTGCCCACCGGCAGCGCTGCCGCGACCGTGCTGATGGGGTCACGCATGTGTGCCGCTGCCGCCTCGGGAGAACACAGCCCCGGGTCATCGACAGTCCCGACCGCGCTGAACGCCTGCTGATCGAGCCGCGCGATACAGCTTCGCGATGCCTTGAACAGATCGCGCAGCCCCACGACCACATCAGGCCAGCGCTCCTGATCATAGGCGGCCTCGTAGATCTGACCAACAACGGTGGAAACTGAATGGATGGTCACGTCAGCCATGATGATGGCCTTCCGTTGCTGCGCACATTTGGCTGATGAAGCCTAGCACACGGAAGCTCTCGCGCAAGTTGCATCGCCGCTGAATCAGGCGATGCTGCCCTCAATCCCACCTCGCCGATGGCGGGCTGAACCTGAGCAGGACTACTCTTCTGGCGCTCGGCCAAGCCATAACCTGCGGAGCCGAAACGCCGATGCACGGCGCCGAAGCTGAAGGGCTGCCTTGACAGGTTCGATATCTCCCGCCGTCCTCGCCGCCACGCGCCAAAAACGTTGCGAAATGGCGAGAGAGCGGTTATACAGACCGCGAATTTCCCATTTTGGTGGCTCTAAAACCACCGCCCGCGCGGGAACGCGGGCGAACGAGAAGGATATTTTGCAATGGCCAATACGCTGCTGATGCCCAAGGCGACCGCCGTCTGGCTGGTCGACAATACCGCGCTGTCCTTCGAGCAGATCGCGCAGTTCTGCTCGCTGCATCCGCTCGAGGTCAAGGCGATCGCCGATGGCGAATCGGCGCAAGGCATCAAGGGCATGGACCCGATCATGACTGGCCAGCTGACCCGCGACGAGATCGCACGCGCTGAGAAGGATGCGAACCATCGGCTGAAGCTGTCCGACCCCAAGGTGCGGGTGCCGGAATCCAAGCGCAAGGGTCCGCGCTACACGCCACTGTCGAAGCGCCAGGACCGGCCCAACGCCATCCTCTGGCTGGTGCGCAACCATCCCGAGTTGAAGGACGCGCAGATCGCGCGCCTCGTCGGTACCACCAAGTCGACGATCGACCAAATTCGTGACAGGAAGCACTGGAACTCGGCCAATCTGCAGCCGATGGATCCGGTGACGCTGGGTCTCGCCTCGCAGATCGACCTCGACATGGAAGTCAACCGCGCCTCGCGTGGCCGCGAGCAGGCACAGCCAGCCGGCGACACGCTGCTGCCGGCGGCATTGACCGAGCGGCTGGTGCCGGCGCCGGAGAAGCCAAAGGACGAGGATGCAGAACTCGACGCCAACGCCGTCTTCGCCAAGCTTTCGGCGCTGAAGTCGAAGGACGAGGATACCGACGACGAGGCTTGAGGAACGGCGCCCTTTCCTTCTCCCCTTTGTGGGAGAAGGTGGCCGAGCGAAGCTCGGTCGGATGAGGGGTGCTGGACGGATCGCGGCGTTGGAGTTTCTTCCAACACCCCTCATCCGTCTTGGCGCTGCGCGCCAATCCACCTTCTCCCACAAGGGGAGAAGGAAAGGCGCCGCGCCTAAGTTCGCGCGGCTCGGTCCGGTGCCATGCCGTAATCCTCGCTGCGCTCAACCGCACGATAGAAATCTGCGAGCTGCTTGCCGCGCTCCGGCTTGAAGACGCGGCCGGCTATGACCACCGAAGCGATGCGATCGATACGGAAAGCGCGGAAATCGTCGCGCATCTCGCACCATGCGACCAGCGTCCACACCTTGCCCCAGAACCATAGGCCTAGCGGCCTGATGTCGCGCGCGGTGCTGCGGCCGGCCTCGTCGGAATAGTCGATGGTCAGCACCTGGCGTTTTTCCACCGCGCGCTCGATCAGGTCGATTGCCTCGCGGGCGGCGTCGCTCACCACCCACATCGGCGTGTGGATCTCGGTGCGGGCGATGCGGTCCTTCTCGGCGTCGGGCAGCACGGCGCCGATCTTGACCAGCGCCTCGTCGGCGGCCCGCGCCATGGCAGCGCCGCCAAACGCGCGCACCATGCGGGCGCCGGCGACCAGCGCGACGATCTCATCACGCGTGAACATCAGCGGCGGAAGGTCGAAACCCTCCCTCATCATGTAGCCGACGCCGGCCTCGCCGTCGATCGGCACACCAGTCGATTGCAGGTCGGCGATGTCGCGGTAGATGGTCCGCTCGGAAACCTCGAGCCACGTGCCCAGCTTCTGGGCGGTGACCAAACGGCCACCGCGCAGATGCTGCACGATCTGGAAGAGCCTGTCGGCGCGGCGCATCGTATGGTCCCTCGGTGTTGTTTCTATGCATGTCGTGGTCCCAAAACCGGTTCCCACTTTTGGGCGACATGCATTATGGTTCGAGCCCTTCGCGCTTGCGCTGCGCGGCGACGAATGCCGCGCCGAAGGACAATTTCCCTGTTGTCGGCGTCTTTGCATCCAGCACCCGCCAGAACGGCGCGATGTCGCTCAGCGGCATGCCGCGTTCCAAATCCTCGTTGGCGGCCTCGGCGACAGTGCGCAGATGATAGCCGATAGTGACCGGACATGTCACTTCGGCACCGTGCTCGATGGCGAGCGCGGTGCGCAATGCACGGACGTCCATGTCCACGCCCTTGGGGATGGAGCGGATGAAATCATCGACCTGCCGTGCCGTCGGCACCAGCATCGGCTGGCCCTCGACGACGTCGCCAACAGTGCGCGGCGTCGGCTTGATACCGTTGATGCCCGGTGCGTTCAGCCTGTCGTTCCAGCTTTTTGCCATGCGGCACCTAGACGAAGAGCCCAAAGCTGTTGCCGTCCGGGTCGAGGCAATAGGCGAATGTGCCGGCCGGAATGGAGATCGCCGGCGAGACGACCTGGCCGCCGTTCTGCCTCACCCGTTCCATGGCATCTTCGATCGGTGCGGCAACCGACAGATGGATGGTCGGGCCGGTTCCCGGTGCCGCGGGTTTTCCGGGGTAGACGTGACCGGATGCCATTCGGTCCTGCGTGGCGAACATGGCCAGTGGGTTCGGGCCGCTCTCCTCCAGAGCGAGATCGTTCTGAAGCACCGATCCATAAAAGGCGCGCGCCCGATCCATGTCGGTGACGGGGATCTCGAACCATGCCGAGGCTTTTGCAGGGATGAAGGCCATGTCAGTCTCCTGATACTGTCGCACTATTGCACGCCGCTCCTGACACCATACTGTCAGGAGACTTCAGCATGTTCCCCTTCGGCATACTCCCTGGCGAACAGCGTGCGCATCTGCGCGAGGTCGCTTGTTCTCTGGGGATAGAGCGTCTTCAAATAGGCAAGAGCGAAGGTGCCGGGAGCCGAACCCGGCGCGGACACGATGCGGCCGTCGGCGACGGCATAGGGCACGTCCTGATAGTTCTGGGCGCCGGGGTAAGCCGGTTCCTTTTCATTGATCCAGTCACGACCATTGCTGGTGTGTTTGGCCTTGTCGAACAGGCCGGCACGCGCCAACGCCAATGTGCCGGCGCAGATGCCGCCGATCACGCCGCCGCGTGCCGCAATTGCCGTCAGCAGTCCGGAGATATCAGGCGGTGCATCGACCCATAGGTCGGAGCCGATGACCGTGACGGCGTCGAGATCGGTGTTTTCATCAACCTCGGTGGAGCGATCGGGCGTCAGCATAAATCCGCTGGCCGAGGTCACCGGCTTGCCGTTCGGCGTCAGCGACACCGCGCGTGCGCCGAACCATTCGACCGCCGAAGCCGCCAGCAGGCCGTATTCCCAGTCGGCGAAGCGATCGATGAAAACGACGCCGATGGTTTTCTGTTCGGACATTTCCTGCTCCGTCCTTCGGCCCGCCGGATCTATATCTGGGCGCCTTGGCGTCCGCATCCAGCCGCTGCCGCGAAAAATCACCCGCGACCGTGGCGGCCTTCGTAATTATCCGGCCAACCGATGTCCTTGCGGATGCTCTGCGGCAAGCCATTCATGAAACGCCGGGTGCGGATCTCGTTGCGCATCGTCCGGATCTTGCCGACATAGCGCTGCACGCTGTGCAGAATGGTAAAACCGTTCATGGCTGGTCTCCTCTCTTTCGATGGAGACACTATCGCACACCCCTCCTGACAGCAGTCTGTCAGGAGGCTGAGCGGTCTTTGGCGAGCGTGCCAGGTTTTGCCGGTTCCGATCCCGCCTGCACGAGAGAAGCAGGCTTTTTTGTCGCTCTGCCGGGGTTGAGTCGTTTAGCTTTCAACGACGGACGGTTGGAATTCGCAGCAGCGATAGGGCCGGCGTTCTGATATTGAGGGAGAAAATTCCTCGGAGATCAGGGAGATGACCATGAGCCTGCAACTGACAGGAATTCACCATCTGACCGCAATCACGGCCAATGCGCCGGGAAACCTTCGTTTCTACACCGGCACTTTGGGGCTGCGGCTGGTCAAGAAGACGGTCAATCAGGACGACACGTCAGCCTATCACCTCTTCTATGCCGATGCAGAGGCGACGCCTGGCACTGACATCACCTTCTTCGACTGGCCGGTCGGACGCGAACGGCGCGGCACCAACAGCATCGTGCGGACGAGCCTGAGGGTCGCCAGCCCCGAAAGTCTTGCCTGGTGGAAGGATCGCCTGGCCGGCGAGGCCGTCGCGACGGGAGAGATCGGCGACATCGGCGGCTATCCGTCGCTGGATTTCGAAGATCCAGAGGGCCAGCGCCTGCGCCTCGTCAGCGATGGCGGCAAGGGCGACAGCCATCCCTGGTCTCAAAGCCCAGTCCCAGTCGAGCACCAGATACGCGGGCTCGGGCCTATCGTCATCAGCGTTCCCGACATCACCAACACCGAGGCCGTGCTGACCCGGGTGATGAACATGCGCAAGGCGCGTGATTATGCGTCGCCAGATGGCGAGGGTCTGGTTCATGTCTTCGAAATGGGAGCAGGCGGGCCGGCGGCGGAGCTTCATGTCGCGGTGCAGCCGGGTCTTGCGCCGGCACGTCAAGGCGCCGGGGCGGTCCACCACGTCGCGTTCAGGGCGCCCGACCAGGAGACCTTGCATCAATGGACGGCGCGGCTGGCCGAGTTCCGTCTGCCGTCAAGCGGTGAGGTCGAACGATACTACTTCCGCTCGCTCTATTTCCGCGAGCCGAACGGCATATTGTTCGAGATTGCCACCGACGGCCCCGGGTTCACCGCCGACGAGCCGCTGGAAACGCTGGGCGAAAGGCTGGCCTTGCCGCCGTTCCTCGAACCGAACCGGGCTGCGATCGAGGCCGGCCTCAAGCCGCTGGCATAGCAACTCTATCGCGAGCGAGCGAAAGGAGCGCTTTGACAGCCGCTTGTGATGCTGGTCAAAGGCGGCATGTCGAAACTCCTCGCGCTCGTCATCGTCGCCATGATGGTCATCCAGCTGATCAAGCCGCTCGGCTGGCCGGGGCTGAAGCGGCGCAGCGATTTCTGGAAACTGGCGGTGCTGGCGATGGCGGCGATTTCGATCACAGCGGCGCTGGGGCATTGGACCTAAAGCGCGTCGCGTTCGACCGACCTCACGCGACGCGCTTTAGGTTGTTGTTTTATGCATGTCGTTATCGCAAAACCGCTGCACACTTTTGCGCGACATGCATTAGGGCCGGCGGCCCGCTACGCGACGCGTGGTTCGTTGGCGAGCACCAAGCCGACGAGATGTTCCGCCCAGGCCCGGTAGCCGGCTTCCGAGGCATGAAATCCGTCGGACGCAAAGCCGGCTTCGGCATCGGTGATCGGCAGGCGCGGCGCCGGCACCGCGCCGCGTTCGAGGCAAAGGCGCTCGCCCATCCGGTTCATCTCGGCGGCGCGGATTTCCAGGATCTTTCCGAGCAGCGGCGGCATTGCCGGTGCCCGGGTGAATTCGAGCACCGGCGACCACACCACGCGCGCCTCCGGCCATTTGGCGCGCAGCGCGTAGAGCAGGCCGCCAAAATCGCTCTTGAAACGCGGCACCGAGTGGAAGTTCTTGGTGTCATTGGTGCCGATGGCGAGCACGATATGCGTCCAAGGATCGGCCGACAGATTGGGCAGCACATGGTCGCGGATCTGGCCTGAGGTCGCCGAGTTGAAGCCGGCTGCCCGCCAGCGCACCGCACGGCCAGTGCGTTTCGAGATCAGATCAGCCAGTTGCGCGGCCAGCCCATACTCGGAATTGCCGATGCCGACCGAAGCGGCGGAAGAATCGCCAAGCATCAGAAGCGAGACCGCCGGCGCCTGGCCTGATATCTCGTGCATGACCGGACCCTGCGCCGGCAGCATGCGGGTGGTGCGGCGGCGCACGCCGAGCCCCTGCCAGACATAGACCGGAAAGGCGAGCCAGGTGAGGAGGGCAAGAAAGCGCTGCATCGCAAACCGTTAATGGGCAAGTCCGTTAAAGGGCATAGCGAGCAGCACTTAGCGCATATCGGGCTAAAGGCGAAAGACCTTGCGTCGACGGCCCGTCGTCAATGGCAACAGGCGTCCGGCATCTCGGGCCGGTCTGCATATTCATCGTGCAGCCGCACCCAGTCCATCAGGCTGTGGTAGGGGCCGGTCTCGTTGCGGCCCTTCGGCGTCAGGTCGAGATAATGATAAGCGCCGATCAGCGGATCGCCGCCCCTGGAGCGCGACATGAAGGTCAGGAAGATGTCACCGTTGTCATCCCTGTAGAACACGCTGACGCCGGGAAGGTCTTTTGATTTGCGCGCGCGCTGCTCGAAATTGTAGGTCGTGTCGCCTGATGCGATCTGCTTGTCGGTGAAGGAAACCTGCATGTCGAAGTTGAAATCCGAGGCGTAGGACGACACCCAGTCGAATTTCCAGCCCATGCGCTGTTTGTAGGGCAGAAATTCAGCCAACGGCGCCCGCGAGATCACGACAAGCGACACATCGTGGTGCTTGAGGTGCTGGTTGGCGCCGTCGATGTGGTCGGCAAGGAAGGAACACCCTTCGCAACGGTAATCGGCGCCCGGCCCGAACATGAAGTGGTAGACGATCAGCTGGCTTGCGCCGGCGAATAGTTCGGCCAGTTTCTTCGGGCCCTGTTCGGTCTCGAAGACATAGTCCTTCCGGACCTTCAACCAAGGCAATTCCCGCCGTTCGGCAGCGATGCGGTCGCGAAATCGCGTCAATTCCTTCTCGCGGGCCAGATGCGCCTTGTGCGCCTGGAACCAGTCTTCCCGTGAAACGATCTTGTTGTTTGGCATGGGTCTGCTCCTCTTTGAGACCCAAGGACGTTTGGGCTCAACGCAAGCCGACACGGTCCTCGCATTTTTGGAGCGATTTCAGAGCACATGGAACCCGGGCACATGACCCGGGTCCGGATGAAGGCAGAAAAAACCGGTCAGGCGGCCTGTTCCAGTTCCGGCTGCCATTTTCCAAGCGCGGCCAGATGGTTCATGTGGGCGCGGTGGGCGAAGGCGGCCTGGGCAGCGGCGACGTTTGCCGACTTGCCGCTCCACGCCTTCTGTGGCGCCGCCTGCAAGGCGCGGCCGTAGGAGAAGGTCAATTTCCACGGATGCGGGCCGATGGCATTGATGGCATTGAGGTTGGCGGTCGCCTCCTCGTCCGATTGTCCGCCGGAGAGAAAGGCGATGCCCCCAATTGCGGCCGGCACCGTTTCGCGGAACAGTTTTATGGTCTTTTCGGCGACTTCCTCGGGGCTGCTCACCTTGCCCGACTTCTTTCCGGCGAGAACCATGTTCGGCTTCAGGATGGTGCCTTCGAGGAAGACGCGGGCTGCGTAGAGCTCGGTGTAGAGCTTCGTCAGCGTTGCCTTGCTGATCTCGTAGCAGGTGCCGATGTCATGGGCGCCGTCCATCAGCACCTCCGGCTCGACGATCGGCACGATGCCGGCCTCCTGGCAAAGCGCCGCATAGCGGGCGAGCGCATGCGCGTTCGAGCCGATCGACGTGGCGGAAGGCACGCCTTTCGCGGCGTCGATGTCGATCACTGCACGCCATTTGGCGAAACGGGCGCCAAGTTTGTAATAGTCGGCGAGCCGCTCACGCAGGCCGTCGAGGCCTTCGGTGATCGTGTCGCCGGGGTAGCCGGCCAGAGGCTTGGCGCCGGCATCGACCTTGATGCCTGGGATGGCGCCGGTCGCCTTGATGATGTCGACAAGCGGCGTGCCATCGGCGGCCTTCTGGTGGATGGTCTCGTCATAGAGGATGACGCCGGAAATGTATCTGGTCATCGCCTCCTTGGCGCGGAACATCATCTCGCGATAGTCGCGGCGGCTGTCGGCGGTCGATTCGACGCCGATCACGTCGAAGCGCTTCTTGATGGTGCCGGAGCTTTCGTCGGCGGCCAAAAGACCCTTGCCGTCGGCCACCATCGCGGCGGCAATGTCTTCGAGACGTTCGCTCATGATGCATCCTCCTGAAACGATTGTTCCAGCCTAGCAGACCACTAGAGCAAGGCAGGTTCAAGTCGAACCATTCCAAGCGGAAAGCTCGAATCGATTGAAACGCGCAAACGCCCCGTTTGCTTTCTCGCCTCAGCGCTTCAGCACATCGACGCCGGGCAGCGGCTTGCCTTCCATCCACTCCAGGAAGGCGCCGCCGGCGGTCGAGACGTAGGTGAAGTCGTCGGCGACGCCGGCGTGGTTGAGTGCGGCCACCGTGTCGCCGCCGCCGGCCACCGAGATCAATTTGCCGGCCTTGGTGCGGGCCGCGGCGTGCTTGGCTGCCGCCACCGTCGCGTGGTCGAACGGCTCGATCTCGAAGGCGCCAAGCGGACCGTTCCAGACCAGCGTCGCGGCGCGATCGATCCAGTCGGCAATGGTCTTCACGGTTTTTTCGCCGACATCGAGGATCATGCCGTCGGCCGGCACCTCTGATATTGCGACGGTTTCGCTGGCGGCTCCCGCCTTGAATTCCTTGGCGACGACACCGTCGACCGGCAGGATGATGGCGCAGCCGGCTTCGGCCGCCTCGATCATGATCTGCTTGGCGGTGTTGGCGAGATCATGCTCGCACAGCGATTTTCCGACATCGGTGCCGCGCGCGGCCAGGAAGGTGTTGGCCATGCCGCCGCCGATGACCAGCGCGTCGACCTTCCTTACCAGGTTCATCAGGAGGTCGATCTTGCTCGAGACCTTGGCGCCGCCGACAATGGCAACGACAGGGCGGACGGGATTGCCGAGGCCCTTTTCCAGCGCGTCGAGCTCGGCCTGCATGGTGCGCCCGGCGAAAGCCGGGAGCAGGTGCGCAAGCCCTTCCGTCGACGAATGGGCGCGGTGGGCGGCGGAAAAGGCGTCGTTGACGAAGATGTCGCCATTGGCGGCGAGCTTTTCGGTGAAGGCCGGGTCGTTCTTCTCCTCGGCCTTGTAGAAGCGGGTGTTTTCGAGCAGCAGCACGTCGCCGTTGCCCATGGCGGCGACGGCGCTCGCGGCCTTGTCGCCGATGCAGTCGGATGCGAAGCCGACAGGGCGGCCGAACACCTCCGCGGTCGCCGTGGCGATCGGCTCAAGCGAGAATTCAGGCGACGGTCCGTCCTTTGGTCGGCCGAAATGGGCAAGCAGGATGACCTTAGCGCCCTTGCCGGAAAGCTCGGCGATGGTCGGCGCGATGCGCTCGATACGGGTGGCGTCGGTGACCTTGCCGTCGGCGACGGGAACGTTGAGGTCGACGCGCACCAGCACGCGCTTACCATCGATATTGCCGATGTCGTCCAGTGTCTTGAAGCCGGCCATGCTGTTCCCTTTCGCGAAAATCGCCGGGACCTTAACCCGCAACAACGACGATGCAAGACCTGCAATGGTGCTACGCGGAAAATATGACCTAGGCCCGTGTCGGGAGCAGTCAGCCCTCGTCGGTTGCCTTTTCCACCATCGGCTGTGGAGCCGGTTCCGCGTCCGCCAGCGCCTCGGCACTCTGCTTTTTGACCCGCTTGCGCCAATTGCGCGCAAAGGCAACGATGCGGTCAGCGATTTCCCCGGCACTCAGGAACACCGGCACCCGTGCCACCGGCGCGGTCGGCTCGAGGGAAAGACCGAGGCCGGTGATCTTGCCTTTGTCGTCGACGTCGCGGACGATCAGCTCGATCGGGCCAATCAGCACGCGGTCGGCATATTCGGCATGGCCGCCGAGCCGCTCCGTCACCAGGTCGCCGACAGTCAGCTTGCGTTCCTCCTCGGTCAGGCCCGGCGCGTAGGCCGCTTCCAGTTCCGCGGCGGAGCGCGCCGGATCGACGGCGAAGGCGCCGAAGAAGTCCGCATCCTCGGGATCGACCACGGCGCGGCTGGCGAACAGCTTGTCGAGCAGGGCTGGATAGCGATCCGGCACGAAGATGTAGACATGGTCGCCGGCGGCGAGCCTGCCCATGTCCTGGAAGCGCATCGAGCGCCCGTCGCGCAGCACAAGCGACGGCCGCGCCCAGCGCGGAATGCGCTCACCGCGCGCCACTGGGCTGCCAGGTGCTACGCGATAGGCGAGAAGCTCGTGATGGGCGGAGCCGGGCAATTCGAGCTCGACCTTGTCCAGTGGCCCCAGGCGGGCCGGCACGATCAGGCCGAGGCGGCGCGCCAGCGGTCCGACAGTCCATCCCTGGATGACCAGCGACACCAGCACGACGATGAAGGCGGTGTTGAAGATGAGGCGGCCGTTCTCAAGGCCGCCAAGCAGCGGCGTGATGGCGAGCAGGATCGACACCGCGCCACGCAGGCCCACCCATGAGATGAAGGCGACTTCCGGGCGCGGCAGACGGAACGGCATCAGGCAAAGCCAGACGGCGATTGGCCGCGCCACGAAGATCAGGAACAGGCCTAGCAGCACCGCCGGCAGCAGGATCGCCGGAAATTGCGAGGGCGTCGCGAACAGGCCGAGGATCAGGAACATGATGATCTGTGCCAGCCACGACATGCCGTCCTGGAAGCGCTTGAGGATGGTGACGGCGCGGATGTCGGAATTGCCGGCAATGAGGCCGGCGAGATAGACCGCCAGAAAGCCGGAGCCGCCAATGGCGCCCGCGGCGGCGAACACCATCAGCGACAGTGTCAGCACGAAGATCGGCAGCAGCCCGTGGTCGAGATTGAGCCGGTCGACGAGGCGCACGATGGCAAGGCCGCCGAAAATGCCGACGATAGCGCCAAGCCCCATGTTGAGAAGGAAACCGAGGACGAGGTCGGTAGCCAGCACCCCGGCCTCGAGATTGGCGTTGACGGCGATGATTTCGACCAGGGTGATGGTCAGGAAGATGGCGATCGGGTCATTGGTGCCGGATTCCACCTCGAGCGTGGAACGCACGCGCTCGCGCAAATTGATCTCGCCGGCGCGCAACAGGAAGAACACCGCTGCTGCGTCGGTCGAGGCAACTGCGGCACCGAGCAGGAAGGATTCCAGCCAGCTGAGATCGAGCAGGTAGTAGGCGACGACGCCGAACAGGCCAGTGGTCACAAGGACGCCGATCGTTGCCAGCGACAGCGCCGGTCCGGCCGCCTGCCGCAAGACATTGAGCGGCGTGCCGAAACCAGAATCGAACAGGATCACCGCCAGCGCCAGTGAGCCGGCAAAATAAGCCAGCCGCGCATTGTCGAACTGGATGCCGAGGCCGTCGGTGCCCGTGGCCAAGCCGATGCAGAGGAACAACAGCAAGAGAGGAGCGCCGAAGCGGAAGGCGATCAGGCTCGAAAACGCGGCTGCAACGACAAGTGCGGTGCCAACCAGCGTCACGAGATAGATCGCATGCTCCATCCGAAAACCGCCCCCTCAATTTCGTGTACCTCTCGCTTTACGGGAGAGTGAGGCGAAGACATGACCGGTGCAAGGCGGGAGGGTGGTTTTTTGCCCTATCCCGCCCAACTTCGTCATCCTAGGGCGAAGCAGCCGCGAAGCGGCGTCGCGCAGACCCTGGGATCCATGCCGTGACATCAGCCGGAATGCGGCGGAACAGAATTCTGCACGGCCGCAACGCTCCAACGGCACGGCATGGATCCTGGGGTCTGCGCCGCGTCGCTTCGCTCCTTGCTCCGCCCCAGGATGACGAAGCGCGATGGCCGTCAGGCCAATCTCCAAGACGTGCGATCTGCCGACACAAGAACGCGGCGCTCCAATGAAAAACGCCCGGAGAGAGCCGGGCGTTTCCAAGTCGCGAGAAGATGGTCCTGTGATCAGGCGATGGTCTTGCCGAATGCAACGGCTGTGTCGGCCATGCGGTTGGAAAAACCCCATTCATTGTCATACCAGGACAGCACCGAAACGAAGTTGCCGTCCATGACCTTGGTCTGGTCGAGCGCCATGATCGAGGAATGCGGATCGTGGTTGAAGTCGATCGACACGTTCGGGTGATGGGTGACGGCGAGAATGCCCTTCAGCTTGCCCTTGGAGGCGGCGATCACCGCCTCGTTGATCTCCTGCACGGTCGTTGGCCGCTTGGCGATGAACTTGAAATCGACAACCGAGACGTTCGGGGTTGGCACGCGAATGGAGATGCCGTCGAGCTTGCCCTTGAGGTCGGGCAGCACGAGGCCGATCGCCTTGGCCGCACCGGTCGAGGTCGGGATCTGCGACAGGGCCGCGGCGCGGGCGCGGTAGAGATCCTTATGCATGGTGTCCAGCGTCGGCTGGTCGCCGGTGTAGGAGTGGATCGTCGTCATCATGCCCTTCTCGATGCCGACGGCCTCATGCAGCACGGCTGCCAACGGCGCCAGGCAGTTGGTGGTGCAGGAGGCGTTGGAGATGACGATGTGGTCCTTGGTCAGCTTGTCATGGTTGATGCCATAGACGACGGTGAGGTCGGCGCCTTCCGCAGGCGCCGAGACCAGGACCCGCTTGGCGCCGGCGGTCAAATGCGCCGCTGCCTTGTCGCGGGCGGTGAAGATGCCGGTGCATTCGAGCGCAATGTCGATGCCGAGCTCCCTCCAAGGCAGCTGCGTCGGATCTTTGATCGCGGTGACCTTGAACTTCTCCGTGCCAACAGTGATCTGGTCCCCGTCAACCGTCACTTCGTGCGGGAAGCGGCCGTGCACGCTGTCGAAGCGCAGCAGATGCGCATTGGTCTCGACCGGGCCGAGGTCGTTGACGGCAACCACATCGATGTCCTTGCGGCCGGATTCGTGGATGGCGCGCAGGATGTTGCGGCCGATGCGGCCGAATCCGTTGATGGCAACTCTGACGGTCATTTTTTTCTCCCTGGGAGTTGGAGGCCGAAGATCAAGTCCGCAGCTTCATAACGGCGGGCTGCCAAAGAATCCAGCCGTCGATGGGTTGGATTTAAGTCCACCAAACTGAGGCTGCCCGCAAAACCGCTACGCGCGTTTTCGCGGGCGCCAAGCTTTATTCGCCGTGCAGGCGGGCTTCCGCCGCCTTCACCGTCGCTTCGGCGGTGATGCCGAAATGCGGATAGAGCTGTTCGATCGTGCCAGAGGCGCCGAAGCCGGTCATGCCGATGAAGATGCCGTCGGTGCCGATGAAATGATCCCAGCCCTGGCGGATGCCGGCTTCGATGGCGATCTTGATCGGCGCGTTGCCGATCGTCTTCTTGCGATAGTCGGCGCTCTGCTTGTCGAACAATTCGAAGCAGGGGACCGAGACGACGCGGGTCGGATGGCCGTGCTTTTCCAGCGCCTCGCGCGCCGCCAGCGCGATTTCGACCTCGGAGCCCGAAGAGAAGATCGTCACCGCCGCATCGCCATTGGCGGCGGCCAGCTCATAGGCGCCCTGGCGGCTGAGGTTTTCCGCAACGAAGTCGTTGCGCACCGTCGGCAGGTTCTGCCGGGTCAGCGCCAACGTTGAAGGCGTCTTTTCCTGCTCAATGGCCAATTGCCAGCATTCGGCGGTCTCGACCGCGTCGGCTGGGCGGAAGACATTGTGGTTCGGAATGGCGCGCAGTGCGGCCAGATGCTCGACCGGTTGATGGGTCGGGCCGTCTTCGCCGAGACCGATGGAATCATGGGTCATGACGAAGATCGAGCGGATGCCCATCAGCGACGCAAGCCGCATCGCAGGACGGGCGTAGTCGGAAAAGCACATGAAGGTGCCGCCATAGGCGATGAGGCCGCCATGCAGCGTCAGTCCGTTGAGCGCGGCCGCCATGCCGTGCTCGCGAATGCCGTAGTGGACGTAGCGCTGGCCGTAATCGTCTGATGTGATGTTTTTGGTCTGACTGGTCTTGGTGTTGTTGGAGCCAGTCAGGTCGGCCGAGCCGCCGATGGTTTCCGGCACCGCGCCGTTGATGATCTCGAGCGCCATTTCCGACGATTTGCGGGTGGCGACCTTTGGCTTGTCCGTGGCGAGCTTCTTCTTGTAGTCGGTGATGACGGCGTCGAAATTCGCCGGCAGCGTGCCGCTGATGCGGCGCTCGAATTCGCTGCGCAAATTGGCATCGGCTTTGGCGAGGCGGCCTTCCCAGTCGGTGCGTGCCTTGACACCCGTCTTGCCGGCGTCGCGCCAGGCATCGAGGATGTCGGCAGGGACATCGAACGGCGCCGAATCCCAGCCGAAGAATTTCCTCGCCCCGGCGATTTCATCAGCGCCGAGCGGCGAACCGTGCGCCTTGTTGGTGCCGGCCTTGGTCGGCGCGCCGAAGCCGATCGTGGTCTTGCAGGCGATCATCGTCGGCTTGTCGGAATGGCGGGCCGCCTCGATGGCATAGGCGATCGCTTCTGGATCCTGGCCGTCGATGTGGCTGGCGTTCCAGCCGGACGCCTGGAAGCGGGCGACCTGATCGGTGTTGTCGGCCAGCGACACCGGGCCATCGATCGAGATGTTGTTGTTGTCCCAAAAGACGATCAGCTTGTTCAGCTTGAGATGTCCGGCAAGTGCGATGGCCTCCTGCGAAACGCCTTCCATCAGGCAGCCGTCGCCGGCCAGCACATAGGTGTAATGGTCGACAAGGTCATTGCCGAAGGCGGCATTCATGATGCGCTCGCCGAGTGCGAAGCCGACCGAATTGGCAAGCCCCTGGCCGAGCGGGCCGGTCGTCGTCTCGATGCCGGCGGCATGGCCGTATTCGGGATGGCCTGCCGTCCTCGATCCCAACTGGCGGAAATGCTTGATCTGGTCGAGGGTGATGTCCTCGTTGCCGGTCAGGTAGAGCAGTGAATAGAGCAGCATCGATCCATGACCGGCCGACAGGATAAAACGGTCGCGGTCGGCCCAGTGTGGAGCCTTGGCGTCGAATTTCAGGAAACGCGTGAACAGCACCGTGGCAATGTCGGCGCAGCCCATGGGCAGGCCGGGATGGCCGGATTGGGCCTTCTCGACAGCGTCCATGGAAAGAAAACGGATTGCATTGGCCATCCGGTCATGTTGTTCACGCGAGGTCATGCTTCCTCCAGTGTGGGGGTTTGGGGCCTTGGGAGAGCCCTGGAAAGGGGTGCGCGACACATAGCAGGCGCGGCTTTTTAGTCAATAAACCGGCGCGCTTTTGCCGGTCTTGTGATGGCGCCAGAAGGGTCTTGGAGGCCCTACATTAGCGTTAGCAGGGGACAGTCGCGAGACCTTTATTGACGTCGGCTTCACACGGCGCGTAATGTTTCAGACATAACGCGTTCTGAACGTGGATGATTCGGTGATGGGCAGGGCGCAGGACGAAAGCCATGACCGGGGAAACGACACTCAAGGAAGTCATCGCGAGGCTGGGTAAGGCCATCGAGGGGCTGGAAAATGCCGTCGCGGCCAAGCTCGAGCACGAGCGCGACTATACGGAAGCCGAGGCGGAGGTGCAGCGCATGAACGCCGACCGCTCGCGGCTGGCGCAGGAACTCGACAATTCCGAAGCGCGCGCCGAACGACTGGAAGACGCCAACAAGGAAGTGTCGCGTCGGCTGGTGACCGCCATGGAAACCATCCGCGCCGTGTTGGACAGATAGGGGCTGGCCCAATGGCACAAGTCACGGTTTCCATCGACGGCAAGCAGTATCGCATGGCTTGCGACGAGGGCCAGGAAGAGCATCTGATCGACCTTGCCGAGCGCTTCGACCGCTATGTCTCGCATCTGAAGGATTCTTTCGGCGAGATCGGCGACCAGCGGCTGACCGTGATGGCCGGCATCATGGTTATGGACGAGCTTTCGGAACTGCAAAAACGCGTCAAGGGCATGGAAAGCGAAGTGCTGACGCTGCGCAAGACGCGTGACGACGCGCTGACCAAGGCCGATAAGAACGATTCCGTGCTGACCAATGCGCTTGGCGCGCTAGCCCAGCGCATGGAAGATCTGGCCACGACGCTGGCGGTGAACAAGGCCTGAGCCAGCGCAGCGGAAATTGCTGCTGCATTGCCGAGGAGCAATGAAAATTTTTCGCCGCCGGCCGCAATGCCGGTGGCAACAGGCGTTTGAAGGATGACACCGGAGTGGTAGAAAGGCAAAGCAGCGCCGGCGGTGCCGGCTGCAATCTGCGATTCTGCAATCACAGGGTAGGGACACGTCATGAGCCTTCGTATCAACGATATCGCGCCGGATTTCACGGCCGAAACCACGCAAGGGACGATCAGCTTCCACGAATGGATCGGTGACGGCTGGGCGGTGCTCTTCAGCCATCCGAAGAATTTCACGCCGGTCTGCACGACCGAGCTCGGCACGATGGCCGGGCTGGAAGGCGAGTTCAAGAAGCGCAACGTCAAGATCATCGGCATTTCCGTCGATCCGGTCGAAAACCACGCCAAATGGCAGGACGACATCAAGACGGCGACCGGCCATTCGGTGAACTATCCGCTGATCGGCGACAGGGATCTCAAGGTCGCCAAGCTTTACGAGATGCTGCCGGCCGGTGCCGGCGAAACCTCGGAAGGGCGCACGCCCGCCGACAATGCCACGGTGCGCTCGGTCTATGTCATCGGCCCCGACAAGAAGATCAAGCTGGTGCTCACCTACCCGATGACCACCGGCCGCAACTTCGATGAGATCCTGCGCGCCATCGATTCCATGCAGCTGACCGCCAAGCACCAGGTGGCGACGCCGGCGAACTGGAAGCAGGGCGAGGACGTCATCATCACCGCCGCCGTTTCCAACGAGGATGCGATCAAGCGTTTCGGCGCCTACGAGACGATCCTGCCGTATCTCCGGAAGACCAAGCAGCCCGCTGCCTGAGCAGGGCAGAGGCGGCACAGGAGATTTTTCGGTTTTCTCGCCTGCACGAGCATGCGGTGCTTGACGGCGTGGCGCTGGCGAATGACCATGCTTTTCTTTTGCCCCGGCAGGGAAAACCATTCCTGCCGGGTAGGAGTTGAGGGAGCCGGGATTGGACGCGACATCGGCCAAGCTGCAGGTGGCAGGCTTTTACGACAAGCCGAGCGGGTCCATCCAGTATGTCGTCGCCGACCCGCAGACGCGACGATGCGCAATCATCGATCCGGTCCTGGATTTCGACGAGAAGTCCGGCGCCACGGCGACGAAGAATGCCGACGCCCTGCTCGACTTCATTAGAGATCAACGGCTGGTCGTCGAATGGATCCTCGACACCCACCCGCATGCCGACCATTTCTCGGCGGCGCACTATCTCAGCGCGAAGACCGGAGCGCCGACGGCGATTGGCGAGAAGATCATCGACGTCCAGAAATTGTGGAAGGTGATCTACAACTGGCCGGATTTTCCTGCCGACGGATTCCAGTGGAACAGGCTGTTTGCGGATGGCGAGACCTTTTCGGTCGGCGGCATTCCGGCAAAGGTGCTTTTTTCGCCGGGCCACACGCTGGCATCGATCACCTATGTGATCGGCGACGCCGCTTTCATCCACGATACGCTGTTCATGCCGGACAGCGGCACGGCGAGAGCGGACTTTCCCGGCGGCAGTGCCGCGCGACTCTGGCGCTCGATCCAGGACATCCTCGCGCTACCGGACCAGACACGTCTTTTCGTCGGTCATGACTACCAGGCGGAAGGGCGCGAACCCCTGTGGGAGAGCACGGTCGCGGAACAGAAATCCAAGAACACCCATGTTGCCGCCTGCAGGACAGAGGCCGATTTCGTGGCGTTGCGCGAGGCGCGCGACATGACGCTGCCGATGCCCAGGCTGATCCTGCATGCGCTGCAGGTCAACATGAATGGTGGACGCTTGCCGGAACCGGAATCCAACGGCCGCCGGTATTTGAAATTTCCGCTCGACTGCTTGTGATGAGAGGCGGCGCAGACGCCAGCTAGTCTAGCTTCAGGGTTTTGTTCGGCGGGCTAAATGTTCATACGTGATTTTCCAAGGGTCGCTCTCGGAAGATCTTTCCTCGCCGATCCAATGGAAGCTGTTGGCAGTGATCTCTATGAAACGCCATCGAGTTTTCAGACCGCGCGAGTCATTGCCGAGCTGGACAATGTCCTTACCTTCGGCCCGCCCGATCTGGCGCGAGTGATCTCGGTTGAGCGGGTCGTTCCATATGATATGCCAGCCATAGATCCCAGGATCGAAGATGCGCAAAGTCGTGCCATACATCGTGGACGGCGCAGGGCGCTTGGGCCTGATCCAAACGTCCTGAATCGCGCGGCCTTCAAGCACCCAGCCAAAATGACATTCTCCATTCCATTTCTGGATTGTGCCGTCGTCGAGGTAGTGGACCGTGTCCATTTCCCAGCTTCCAATCAGCCATCCATACAGGGCCATGTCTTTCGCTCGGTCGGCTGGGGGACCTTCGGCTCCGAGAGCGGTGAGAAACTGAGAAATCGTCATCGTCATATTGCCTTTGGTCTCACAACTTGCAGCGTTGCGGTTTCCAGGGCTTGGGGAAAATTGCTATATTGCCGCTATGAATGCGATCGTTTGCGAATGCGATGGCGAGTTGCCGGGCCGGCCAGGCTGATCACACCGATGATTGAGCGATTTATGGCGACGGATCGGCGTTCGCGAAGGCGCGGCTCCCGGCAGTCGGAGGACCCATAAAAAAACGGCGGCGCCAGTTACCTGACGCCGCCGTTATTTGTTTTCGTCGGAAGCTTTACGCCGCCGGCTGCGCCTCGATGGTGCGCAGGGCCTGCATCTGGCGCTTGGCTGCGGCCTTGACCGCGTCCTGCACCTTTTCGAAGGCGCGCACCTCGATCTGGCGCACGCGCTCGCGGCTGATGTCGAACTCGGCCGACAGCTCTTCCAGCGTCAGCGGCTCCTCGGCCAAGCGGCGCGCCTCGAAGATGCGCCGCTCGCGCTCGTTGAGCACGGCAAGAGCGCCGGACAGCATGCCGCGCCGGTTTTCCAGCTCGTCCTGCTCGATCAGCGCCTCTTCCTGGCTTTCGTGGTCGTCGACCAGCCAGTCCTGCCATTCACCCGATTCACCTTCGCTCGCCCGGATCGGTGCGTTGAGCGAGGCATCGCCCGACAGGCGGCGGTTCATCGACACCACCTCCGCTTCGGACACGTTGAGGCGGGTGGCGATCTCGGTGATCTGGTCGGGCTTCAAATCGCCGTCGTCGAGCGCCTGGATCTTGCCCTTCACCTTGCGCAGGTTGAAGAACAGGCGCTTCTGATTGGCGGTCGTTCCCATCTTGACCAGGCTCCACGAGCGCAGGATGTATTCCTGGATCGAGGCCTTGATCCACCACATGGCGTAGGTGGCGAGCCGGAAGCCGCGCTCCGGTTCGAATTTCTTGACGGCCTGCATCAGGCCGACATTGCCTTCCGAGATCACCTCGCCGATCGGCAGCCCGTAGCCGCGATAGCCCATGGCGATCTTGGCGACGAGCCGAAGGTGGCTGGTGACGAGCTTGTGCGCAGCCGTGGTATCCTCATGCTCAGCGTAACGCTTGGCGAGCATGTACTCTTCCTGCGGCTGAAGCATCGGAAAGCGACGGATTTCTTCCAGGTAGCGGCTGAGGCCGCCTTCGCCGGAAACGATACTGGGTAATGACTGGGCCATGATAGCGCCCCTCTCTCTTGGAGTGGTGCCCCCGAAACGCGGCGGGCATATGTCGCGAACGCCAAAAGGCTCGTTCGCGACGACGGATGTATATAGGAACAAAACCAGAAAGGACAGCTTTGGTTCAACACGAAACAGTGTGTCACGCCAAAGTGAACAACGCCGGTCAGGTTTTTGCCGATCAGGTTTTGAATGATGGATGGCGGTTCAGAGTTTGCGAAAGCCGTCGACGAGTGCCTCCATATCCCTCGGTACCGGCGCCTCGAACCTCATCGTCAGATGGGTAGTCGGATGCCGAAATTCAAGGAGGCGGGCATGCAATGCCTGTCGCGGAAATGCCTTCACCCAGCCTTTCAGCGGCTCGGGCAGCCGGTTCGCCTTGGTGCGAAAGGCTTGGCCGTAATCGGGATCGCCGACGACCGGATGACCGATATGGGCCATGTGGACACGGATCTGATGGGTGCGACCGGTCTCGAGCCGGCATTCGACCAGGCTTGCCGTGGCAAATTCCTTTTGCTGCTCGCCAAAGCGCTCGATCACGGTGAAATGGGTGATTGCGTGGCGGGCATCGTCGCGGCCCTCCGGCACCACGGCACGGCGCACGCGGTCGGCGGCGCGGCCAAGCGGCTCGTTGACCGTGCCTGTCGGTCTCATCGGTATGCCCCAGACCAGCGCCAGATAGGCGCGCTTGAGATCGCCGGTCAGGCCATGGTCGGCAAAGGCCTCCGACAGTGACTTGTGGGCGCGGTCGGTCTTGGCCACGACCATGACACCGCTGGTCTCTTTGTCCAGGCGGTGGACGATGCCCGGCCGCCGCACACCGCCGATGCCGGAAAGACTGTCGCCGCAATGGTGGATCAGCGCGTTGACCAGCGTGCCGGTCCAGTTGCCGGCGCCGGGATGGACGACCAGCCCCGGCGGCTTGTTGATGACGATCAATTCGTTGTCTTCGTAGAGAACGTCGAGCGGGATGTTCTCGCCTTGCGGCTCCGCCGGCTCCGGCTCCGGCATGTCGACCGACACGCGGTCACCGGCCGCCATCTTGCGCTTCGTCTCGTTGACCGGCTGGCCGCCAACCTTGACCGCGCCCTGCCTGATCAGCATCTGTACCCGGCTGCGCGACATGTCCGGACCGAGCTTGCCCGCCAGCCATTGGTCGAGGCGCTGGCCGGCCGCATCGGGACCCGCTTCCAGCACGGTCGATCCCCCGTTTGGCGATCCGCCCTCCATCAATCCGTCCTCTATCAATATGGGGGCCTCTTCGTTATGAGCGCTCATCGAAAATCATTCCGGAATGTTTTGCCATGGCTGTTGCCGATGAAGACGAGGAAAAGCCGCTCGACCCCGAAGTCGAAAAGGTGCGCAAGAAGCTCGTCCGCTTCGTCGCCATCAATCTCGGCCTACTGTTCCTCGCCCTTATGGTGGTGATTGCAGCCCTTGTCTACAAAACGCGCACCGCGCCGCCGGCCAGCCCGCCGCTGGCCGGCGATATCCAGGTGCCATCAGGCGAGCCGCTGACCGGCGACATCGTGCTGCCGGTCGGCGCCAAGGTCATCAGCCAGTCGCTCTCCGGCAATCGCATCTCCATCGATGCGGAACTTGCCGACGGCAGCCGCGCCATTTTTGTCTACGACATTACTGAGCGCCGCATCATCGGTCGCTTTTCGATCCGCAACAAATGACTGGTTTCGCCGAAAATCGCCGCGTCGCCACGGTCGCACTCGTGGTCAGAAACTATGACGAGGCGATCGCCTGGTATGTCGGCAAGCTGGACTTTGTACTCACCGAAGACGTTGATCTTGGCGGCGGCAAGCGCTGGGTCACGGTGGCGCCGGCAGACCGACACGGCGCGCGGCTGCTTCTGGCAGAAGCGTCGGGCGACTTGCAAGCAAGCTGCATCGGCAACCAGACCGGCGGCCGGGTCTTTCTGTTCCTCGAAACCGACGACTTTGCCCGCGACCACGCGCTGATGCTCGAAAAGGGCGTCGAATTCCGTGAGGCGCCCCGACACGAGGCCTATGGCACTGTAGCGGTTTTCGCCGATCTCCACGGAAATCTCTGGGACTTGATCCAGCCAAAACGGTAAGCCTGCAACGGATATTTTCCCGGCACTAGAGACTGTCCGAAGGCCAGTTGCTTTTTCCCAGCCGTCAGCCTATATCGCCGGTTCTTGAACGCGCCCATCGTCTAGCGGTCAGGACACCGCCCTCTCACGGCGGGAACAGGGGTTCGATTCCCCTTGGGCGTACCAAGGATTTCAAATTTGCGTACACGGGTATCGCCGTCGGTCAAAGCCGGAGCCGTCGCTTCTGGTGCGGCGCCCTCAATTGAATTAGCATCGCTTCATGTAACCGAAGGGCCAAGGGTCCAGGACGGTGCGCAGAACGCCGCCGGGACGAATCTGTCGCGCAGCGAATAGATCGACGCTCGTCGGGAACGAGAAGATCTAGGGAGAGGGCCAATGCAGAAACTGCAATCGCAGGGTGTCCATCACATCACCCTGGTCGGCGCCGGGCGCCAGACCTCCATCGACTTCTGGGAAGGCGTGCTTGGCATGCCTTTCATCTTCGAGCAGCCCAACCTCGACAAGGCCAGCGAAAGCCACCTCTATTTCGATCCGGGCGATGGCCGGCTGATCACCATCTTCACCGACGAGAGCCGCACGCCGGAGAAACGGCGCACGCCGACCGATCCGGGCTGCGTCCATCACATCGCGTTTGCGGTGTCGCGCGTTACCTTTCTGCAGGCGGTCGCCCGGCTCGACGAGCGCGCCATCAAGCATAGCGGCGTCAAGGATCGCGGTTTTATGGATTCGATCTATTTCGAGGATCCGCTCGGCCTGCTGATCGAGCTCGCCTCCTACCGTTTCGAGCCGCCGGCGGGCTTCACCCACGCCGACGTTCTGATGCAGGCGCACAAAATCCGCGTTGGGCGCGGCGACTACGCAATAGCCGAAGTGCATCTCGCCGACGCGATCCAGGCGCTGGTCGAGCGCTCCCGCGCAACCTTGTCGGACGACCGGACACCGAAAAATCCATACTGACGACAGCAACCCCGAGGGAGGAACTCAATGGCAAAGACGACAACGAAGAGTGCGAAGAAGCCGGCCGCCAAGGCCGCTACGAAACCAGCTGCCAAGGCCGCAACAAAGCCTGCAGCGAAGGCGTCGAAAGCTTCCGCCAAGTCGGCAACGAAAGCCGCCGCAAAACCTGCAGCCAAGGCATCCGCGAGGTCCGCGCGGATGGCCGTAGCGAAATCAGCGAAGAAGCCCGGACTGACGCTCAGCATGCTGAAGCCGAGCGTCAATAATATGAGCGTTCGGGTGTTTGCGCGGGCGGCCGGGCTCGATCATTCCGAGACCGACGTATGGGGCCACACGCGCTCGCCTGAATACATGGCGCGAAACCCAGCCCATTTGACGCCGATGATCGAGGACAAGGGCCTGCCGAGAGGCGTCTTGTGGGAAAGCTGCGCCATCATGCAGTATCTCGCCAACAAGCATGGGCTGGAGAAACTATATCCGAAGGCGCCGGCCAAGCGGGCAATGATCGACAGCGCCATGTTCTACCTGATCGGCACGCTCTACCCCTATGTGGCGCGCGCCACCTATCCTGCGCTGAACTTCCCGCAATATGCCGGCGAGGTCGGCCACAGCGACGCCCACCCCGACAGGAAATCGGAGGCCCAGAAGGCCGCGGCGGCCGCAATTGCCGAGCCGCTGGAGGTCTTTCACTCCTTCTTCAGGAACGGCAAGCCGTTCATCGGCGGCAAGAACCCATCGATCGCCGACATCCGCCTGGCGGCGACGCTCGAATTCCTCGCCGTCATCGACTACGCGCTGCCCCAATGGGCAAAGGAATATATGGCGGCGATCGAGAAGAAGCTCGGCAAGGCCTACGCGGAGCCGGCCAGCGACGTGCGCGGCTATATCGCCTATGTGAAGTCACAGGCCGAGGCGTGAGGCTTTCGCTCTAACGGTTGCTTCCTAAGCCGACCTAAAACAGAGGTCGAAAGCCCTGCCTTTTACTGGACGTAAGAATGTTTGAAGCGTCGACGAAGAAGCGACGGTTGACCTGGGGGCATGGGTCCCGATGATGGGGCCGCGCGGGTGGCGTCCATGGAAGGGACTGTACATGACCCGCAAACTACCTTTATTCGCCGCGTTCGGTTTGGCGCTTGCTGCCCTGGCGGCGTGTGACCAAACTCAATCAGGAGGAACGCAGGCGACGACCGCTGGCCAATTGCCGCCACCTCCAGCCGACACGATGACGCCGGCACCCGCAACCCCGCCAGCTCAGACCGCCCCTGTTCAGTAGCAGATCGTAGCTTCAAAAATGGAACCCTCGCCCAAGGCGGGGGTTCACTTTCGGCATCGCCAGAGCCCAACAGGTTGTTGCGCTTGTCGTTCAGGGACCGAATATCACAAGCTCGGTGAACGTCAGATCTCCAAGCGAGGGTGGTTTGGGGCCCTTGAAATATTTCAGCCCCCTGTTGTGGCGGTACCGCCCGTGCAGACCTGCAATCGGCTCCTTGGCGTCGACGACGCAAAGCAGGATGCCGCTTCGCAAGAGAAAGCGCCCCACAGCGCCGGCGCACCGGCTCAAATCCGCGAGGGAGCGGCAATAGATGACCTGATAGCACGGGACAAGACCGCGCAATATTCGGCGCGGCATCAATACGAAAGGAAACGCCACGCCGTCGCAAATGCAAATCAATGACATGCAGCCCAGCGCGGAGTGTTCCGAGAGTATGTATCTCTCACTGTCGGGCAGCATCGCCATTTCCGCAAGATCGGGACGAGCCTCGAGCACGCGATATGACTGCGGCACTGAATTCAAAGCCGGCAAGAAGGCGAATTGTCCGGTGGAAAAGGGGCGAAAGCCGAGCGCCCAGTTAGCCTTTAATGTCGCGGGCGCCGGCGAAATATTCGTGTACGTCACGTCCCTTTGCTTGAGAATCGTCGTAACCAATTTGGCGCCATAGGGACGGGATTCCGCGTCGACGGACCAGCTTGAAAGGTTGCAGCGGACTTCGTCCCCTTCCTGCCCGCGATAACGGGTATATAGGGTCAGCACAACGCCAACGATCCGACCAGCCTTCTCCAAAGCCAAGCCGTATTGTGGGAACTCGGCGACGGCAGGCCGCTGCGACAAACGGGTCAGCGCCTGTATCCAGTAATTCCGGTCACGCTTCGGAAAGCCCCGGCACAGGCAGTCGACCACCCCTTCCCAATCAGCTTCGCGAATTGGTCGACAGAGAACGTCGGGAGGGAGGGCGCCAAGCACGGCCATAAAACGACTTCCAGAATACGATAGTTACTTCGATATGTCTCACGCGCCAACATGTTGGTGCACAACGATTAATAGTCTGTGCTGGTTTTAAAAACGACTTTCCGCATTCATCACGAAAACGCCGATCAAGGTTGGCCAGGACGCGTCGGTGAGCAGCCCGCCAGCTAAGGATTTGTTAACCAAAGCCCTATCTACTGATCGGCAATTCACCCCCAATCCGTGACCACGGATGTACTGGCGCGGGCGAGGTGAAAAGGAAAGGTCGGCCATGTGCCGGCCTTTTTGCTCTCAAGGGCCATTTCGCCCGGGAAACTGCGGCCTGACTTCGCGAATTGCCGGGCATCAAGCCTTCGCAAAACATATTGTCATCGTCGCCATTGTCCGTACCATATCGCTGTGCGGGCAAGGCGGAAGGACGAGGACTTGCAATGAAACGCGCTGCAGGGCTGTGGGTGATTGCGGGCGCGGTATTGGCAGGCGCCACCTGTCAATCGAATGCCGCATCGCTCAACACCATGGATGATGTCGGGGCTGCGATCCAGGCGTGCTGGACCCCGCCGGCAGATGCCGGGAATTCAACCGTCACGTTGAGCTTCAGCTTCAAGCGCAATGGCACGCTGATCGGCCCGCCCAGGCCGGCTGCCATCAACGTGACCGGCGACGCGAAGGCACGGCAATCCTTTGTCGATGCCGCGATCGCCGCCGTGGAAGACTGCTTGCCGCTGAGCTTTTCGCCGGCGCTCGCCCAAGGGATTGCAGGCAACGTCTTCACCCTGCAATTCAGCTCGCCCAAACAGTAATCGGGCGTCACCCCAAGCAAAAGCCCGCTCGTTTCCGGGCGGGCGCATTCAGCCACGCGTAGTCCGGTGGCGCCATCCCAAAGCGATCGGGCCGAAATCCGGTACGAGATGTTAAAGCGCGTCGCGTTGAAACGGATTCAATCGACGCGCTTTAAGCCTTTGTTTTTATGCATGTCGTTCGCCCAAAACCGCTGCGCACTTTTGGGCGACATGCACTAGTGCTGCCCGCGCCTCGCGTTGACATGGCGTGCCAATTCCGGTGTCTCGAAGACGTAGTCGCTCCAGGCCGATTCCGGAATCTGGCCGGACAGATAGCATTCCAGCAAAAGATTTTGCTCAGGACTGAGAGGTCTCGGCGCGCGCTCATGGTCCAGTCCAAGCGAATGAAACAGATTTCTGGTCAGGCCCGAGACAGTGAAGTGAATCGACATGCGCGTCTCCTTTGACCGTCCAGCGCATGGCCCAAGACCGGAAAGGACCATGCGCCAAATCAAAACGTTACAGCGGCCTTTCGCCCAAAGGGACGCGCGGCTGCAATGGCCATTTAACGCCGAAGACAGGACAAAGGTTTCAGTGCGAAACTGCCGGTAACGCCGGATTGATCGGAAATTCACCGGTCGATCGAGGAGTCCGAAACCTGCCAGTCAGGTCAAATTTTCGGCAGTGGCGCGGGTAGCCGGCATTGTTTTTGGTTTCGTCTCAATCTTGAAACAAAAGTGCAATATTGAATTTACGCGAATACATGTAATACACTAGTATTAAAGTCTCTTGAAACTGCAATCTCGCTGGAATTAGGTGGTGCTCATTTAGAGAACCCTTATTCACCATCAACAAAGAATGCGGTTCCAGGTTATCGGCAGAAACAATGGCAATGGTCGCTCCAATGACACGCTTCTGGTCTGACATGTTTCTTGTGCCGGTATTGGTGACGGCATTTATGCTCGGCACTTCCTCTTCATACGCGGATAGTTGCAGCGCGATCAAAAGCCAAATGCGTTCGGCCGAACGCGGCGGCGGGTCGAGCCCGCAGCTTGCGCAGTTTCGCCGGCAGCTTGTTGCGATCCAACGGTTGGAGAAACAGCGCCAATGTTCGGCCAAAAGTTCGCTGGTCGGGTTCTTCTTCAACCCTTGTGCCGATCTCGTCAGGAGCAAGGCAGAGGTGCAACGCCAGATCGCGGCCGCATCGAATGCGGGCAGGAATACAGCCGGCCTGCGGGCCAGGTTCGCCGCCCTGGGCTGCGCGCCCACCGCCAAGCAACAGAATCGGCAGAAAGAGCAGCAGCAGGACCAGCGTTCGGCAGCCAAAACCCAGTCCGCTGGCCTGAAATATGCTGGCAGCCCGATGCTGTTTTGCGTGCGCCTGTCGGACGGATATTTCTTCCCCGCGCCAAAATCGCAGTTCGCCAAAAGAGACGATCTGAAGGAGACCGTCGATCAGTGCCGCTACATTTGCGACGATGCCGGTGTCGACCTCTATACGCTGGAGGATGCCAGCCTCGAGACCGAAGCGATGGTCGCTCTCGAGACGCGAAAACCCTATACGGAGCTTGCGGCCGCTTTCCGGTACCGCGACGACGCCAATTTCAAGGCTTGTAGCGTCAAGCGGTATTCCCGGCGGGTCGCCGAACTCAGGGCGCGGACGGTAACACCCGCCAACATGGCCAACGCCATCATTCCATTGCCGACGACAAAGCCGGATCTTGGCGCCGTTGCGGAAATTCTCGGACCCGATGCCAAAGCTCCGGATCTCGGGGCTCCCACTGCCGAAGCCAAGGGCGCCGCCCAGCATCAGTCGATCGAAAAATTGACCGCAACGCGGCCGGTAAGGGTGGTCGGACCGGCTTTCTTCCCCGAAAACTGACCCCGTGGAGTTCAGGTCACCGCAATGCCGGTCGGCTATTCGCAGACCATGCGGACCCGTTTTCCGGGTTGGCTGACATTCCTGCAGGTGAGCGGTTTTGCCGGCTCGGATGACGGCGTCGGCGGATCTTTGGAAATCCTGGTGATTTGCCTTCTCGGCGCCACGGGGGTGTTGGTTCTGCGGACCGCGGCTCTTGTCGGCGTTTCGGGCGCGACAGGAAACACATCGGTCTGCAACTGGGGCTGTTCGGCTTGCGCCTGCTGCGGCGGCCTGTCCCAGAACCGCCGGACATCGAGCGGCCTTGGAATGACGACGGTGCCGTCATAACTGCGC
The DNA here is from genome assembly GCF_003997065.1 of Mesorhizobium sp. M6A.T.Ce.TU.016.01.1.1. NCBI lineage: Bacteria > Pseudomonadati > Pseudomonadota > Alphaproteobacteria > Hyphomicrobiales > Phyllobacteriaceae > Mesorhizobium > Mesorhizobium sp. M6A.T.Ce.TU.016.01.1.1. The sequence goes on from NZ_RZTJ01000001.1 coordinate 407,210, forward strand.
GAGCAGCCGCTCCCGAACAGCAGCATCGGGCACAGCAAAAAAGGCAGAATCCGTCCCAACATCGGCAACACCCTTGCGGGATTGTAACGCCGCTTCGGTTCTAGCGGCAACCGTCGGAATATCGCGGGCAAAATCAAAGGGCCGCAGCGTCCGTAGCGCGCCCGAAACGAGGCGCGGCGCTGCAGTGTGGCGAATGCGAATTCGCCCCAGCTTGGAGCGGCGCAACGAGCGAATTCCAAATCCGATGCACTGGTCACGGTCCGTTAAGGTTAGCGGAACGTTGATGCTTGTGGGGCACATTCCGGCGCGCCGCCGGCCGACGGTTCCGAGAACGACATGGCGCAGTCATCGCCGGTGCAACCGCCGCTGCCCGTATATGGAGCCGCGTCCGGGCGGGCGCTGCTGCAGCCGCCACCGGTTCGTCCCCGCACCAGCACGCCGGCGGGCACCGGGCATCGGCTGGACATCCTCGTTGCCGAGGACAATGAGGTGAACCAGATGGTTTTCACCCAGATTCTCGGCGAAACCGACTACGGCTTCGAGATCGTCGGCAATGGCCGCAAGGCGCTCGATGCCTTCGGCAGGCTCAATCCGCGCATGATCCTGATGGATGTTTCGATGCCTGAGATGAACGGCCACGAAGCGACCGCCGCTATTCGGCGGCTGGAAGAAGAGACCGGCGCGCACGTCCCGATCGTCGGCGTCACCGCGCACGCACTGAAGAGTGATCGCGAACGGTGCCTGGAGGCGGGCATGGACGTTATCTGCCCAAGCCCATCAGCCCAGGGCCTTGCTGGAAAAGGTCGAACGCTGGCTCGGCGCGGACGGCGAAATCCAGCGCAACGCGGGATAGGCATCCGGTCAGGCTGCAAGAAATTCAGCTGAGATTCGGCGACGCATTGCGGACGAGACTATGGTGCGATCGCACCATACCAAAGCGTGCGCCGGGTTGGGACAATAAGCACATTCGAGCTCCGCCCCTCCAGTTACGGGCGGGAGCAGCGACCGCCGGCAAGAAACAGGGTCAGATTTACCCCAACGGACCTGTTTCGGCGATGGCGCGGCCATGACCTCCTTTGGCCGCATGCAACGCGCTCCCGCCCGGATTTTCTTTTTCGGCGCAAATTTGCACCGCCAGTCGAAGGGAAATGCCGGCTGGAAACCGTGCAAGCTGCTGATTCCAGCGGCAAACCACGGCTGTGCCGGCGAGACCCGCGGCGCTTCCCTTTCGACATGGCTGTGCGGCGTTACCGGGCTGACATCAAACTGTCATGCGACTGTTATAATCGGGGGCTATTGGCCTCAGCGGGCGCCGAAGGAATGGCGCCGAGAGACCATATTCCGAACAGGAGCAGGCCACATGAAGAAATTCCTCCTTACGGCGTCGGCCGCGGCGCTTGCGCTCGCCGCGTCGGCTGGTTATGCCGCCGCGCGCGACCAGATTCAAATCGTCGGTTCGTCCACAGTGTTCCCCTTCACCACGGCTGTCGCCGAAAAGCTCGGCCAGAGCGGACAGATCAAGACCCCGGTCGTCGAATCGACCGGCACCGGCGGCGGCATGAAGCTGTTTTGCCAGGGCGTCGGCGAAAATACCGCCGACTTCACCAACGCCTCGCGCGCCATCAAGGACAGCGAGCTTAAAACCTGCAAGGCAAACGGCGTGACGCCGGTCGAGATCAAGGTCGGCTTCGACGGCATCGTGCTCGCCAACTCGAAGGCAGGGACTGTCGTTGATCTGACCAAGGAGCAGGTTTTCAAGGCGCTCGCCAAGAATGTCGCAGTTGACGGAAAGGTCGTCGCCAACCCCTACAAGAACTGGTCGGATGTCGATGCGTCGCTTCCCGCGACAAAGATCGAAGTGCTTGGCCCGCCGCCCACGTCTGGCACGCGCGACGCGTTCGTTGAACTCGTCATGGATGCGGCCTGCCAGGAAGAAGTGAAGGCGGCTAATGAAAAGGGCTGCGGCGAAATCCGCGAAGACGGCGCTTTTGTCGAGGCCGGCGAAAACGACAATCTGATTGTCCAGAAGCTGGAAGCCAACCCCAATGCCTTCGGCATCTTTGGTTTCTCGTTCCTTGACCAGAATGCCGACAAGCTGCAGGGCCACAAGGTCGACGGCGTCGAGCCGACCTTCGAGAACATCGCATCCGGCAAGTACGGCGTTTCCCGCTCGCTCTTTATCTATGCCAAGAAAGAGCATGTCGGCGTCATCCCCGGCATGCAAGAGTTCATCGCCGAGTATACCTCGGAGGGTGCATGGGGTCCTGAGGGTTATCTGGCCGACAAGGGCCTGATCCCTCTGCCGGACGCCGAGCGCGCCACGTGGGCCGAAAACGCCAAGGCCCTGAAGGGCATGGGCTCCTGATTTTTTTGGGGTCCGGGCAAATATCCGCTCTGACCCTCATGCTCTAAAGCACAAAGCGCGGGACCAACGTCCCGTGCTTTGAGCCGGTGAATGGCCGGCGGTCGAGGGGACGTCCTGAATCATGGTCGGTTATCTCGTTGTTCTTCTGTTAGTTCTGGCTGCTGCGGCCTATTGGATAGGCCGCACACGCGCCATTGCCAGTGTCAATGGCGACGTCGCCCGGCTGCATTCGCTGCCTGGCCAGCATGGCATGTTCCTGGCGCTTTTTGCCGCCGGTCCCGCGCTGCTTGCGATCGTGCTGTGGTCGATGGTGACGCCGGGAATTGAATCGTCGATCATTGCCGACCGCTTCTCCGCCGAGCTGTCGGGAATGGGCATTCCGCAGGTCGAAGCTTTCATCCGCGACGCTCGCGCGATGGCCTTTGGCGGGCTTGTCGGCTTCGCCGATCCCACGAAAGAGGCGGCCGCGGCCGTCTACAAATCGATCCATACGAGCAGCAGCTGGATCATCTGGGCCGTCGCGCTCATGCTTTCCGCGTCCGGATTTTACTGGGCCTATTCGCGCATCGCGCAGGCCTACCGGGCGCGCCACGTTGTCGAGCGCGTTCTTCGCGCATTCTTGATTACCTGTTCGGCGGTCGCGATCCTGACGACGATCGGTATCGTCTTGTCGCTCATCTTCGAATCCTTGCGGTTCTTCCAACAGGTGCCGCTCTATAAATTCCTGTTCGGCACACATTGGTCGCCGCAGAGCGCCTTCACCGGCGCCGGAGCGGAAGCCGGAGCGGTCAACCAGGACATTTTTGGCATGGTGCCGCTCTTTGCCGGCACGTTGCTCATCACCTTCATTGCCATGCTGGTAGCTGCGCCTATCGGGCTGATGGCTGCGATCTATCTTTCGGATTACGCCTCCAAAAGCGTCCGCGCGGTCGCAAAGCCGGTATTGGAAATCCTTGCTGGCATTCCGACCGTCGTCTACGGTTTCTTCGCTGCGCTGACGGTTGCGCCCTACTTCCGTGGTCTGGGCGAAAGCCTGGGTCTCAACGTTGCGTCAGAATCCGCGCTCGCCGCAGGCGTGGTCATGGGCATCATGATCATTCCCTTTGTTTCCTCGCTTTCCGACGATGTGATCAACGCCGTTCCGCAATCCCTGAGGGACGGTTCCGCCGGCCTCGGCGCGACCAAGTCTGAAACCATCCGCAAGGTGATCCTTCCGGCGGCCCTTCCGGGCATCGTTTCGGCGATGCTGCTCGCAGTCAGCCGCGCAATCGGTGAAACAATGATCGTGGTCATGGCCGCAGGGCTGGCGGCAAATCTCACGGCCAACCCGCTCGAAGCGGTCACAACAGTGACGGTGCAGATCGTGACGCTGCTTGTGGGCGATCAGGAATTCGACAGCGCCAAGACGCTTGCAGCCTTCGCGCTCGGCCTGGTGTTGTTCTGCATCACGCTTACCCTCAACATCGTCGCTTTGCGCGTCGTCCAGAAATACCGAGAGCAATATGACTGATGCGATCGCGTCATTCGGCGCCGGCAGACGGCCGGTCAGCATTCATACCGACGATGCCGCGAAGGCACGGCTGAAGGGCCGTTACCGCGCGGAAACGTGGTTCAAATGGCTTGGCGCCGCAGCCGTCGCGTTGGCCGGCTTGTTCCTTGTGCTGCTCTTGTCGACGATCGTCACGCAGGCGATCCCGGCGCTGCGGCAGAACTATCTGACGCTGCCGATCGATCTTTCGGCGGCCAAGGTAGACCCGGCGAAACTCGACGCCGTCAACTACGACGCCATCGCCCAGGAAGCGCTTACGGCAAAATTTCCGGATGTGACGAGCCGTCAGGACAAGCGCCTGCTGCGCGGACTGATTTCCACGGGCACAGGCGTGTTCCTGCGCAAAGATATCGCTGCTGATCCGGGGATGCTCGGAGGAACTGTGGACTATGCGGTTCCACTTGACGATTTTGCCGATCTTTATCTCAAGGGTTTGCTTGCCGACGTCGGTTCGGACGAAGCGATTTCGACAAGCGTCACGCCTTCGCAAACCAGCGGCGACATCGATCTGACCTTCGGCGACGATGCCATGCTGGCGCTGGCGCGCGGCCATGGCGCGACCGAGGGCGAAAACGGCATGCTCACGCTGACGAGCGGCGCGTCGTCGCTGCTGGTCGCGTTCAACGGCGGCACGGTCAAGCTGACCGCGCTGTCGCCTGGGGCCAACGGAACGGCGGTCGCAAAGGGCACGGTGATCGAGGCGCTGGACAGCACGGCGCCAGCCGCAAGCGGCCAGGCATTCCTGCGGGTCATCGACACGCCGGAAGCATCGCGAAAGATTTCGGACAAGGTGATCGTCTGGCTCGACACGCTGAAGAGCGCCGGCCTGATCGAAAGCCGGTTCAACTCGATCTTCTTCTTCACCGGCGCAAGCCGCGAGCCGGAACTGGCCGGTATCTGGGGCGCGGTCGTCGGATCGTTCCTGACCATGATCGTAACGCTCGCCATCGCCTTCCCGATCGGCGTTTCGGCGGCGATCTATCTTGAGGAATTTGCGCCCAAGAACCGGCTGACGACGATCATCGAAGTGAATATCAACAATCTGGCGGCGGTGCCTTCGATCGTCTTCGGCCTGCTTGGACTTGCCGTATTCCTGAATTTCTTCGGCCTGCCGCGCTCGGCCCCGGTGGTTGGCGGCATGGTGCTGGCGCTGATGACCCTGCCGATCATCATTATAGCCTCACGCGCTTCGCTGCGCGCCGTGCCACCGTCGATCCGCGAGGCCGCACTTGGCATCGGAGCGTCCAAGGTCCAGACCGTATTCCATCACGTCCTGCCGCTGGCGATGCCGGGTATCATGACCGGCACCATCCTCGGAATGGCGCATGCGCTGGGTGAAACCGCGCCGTTGCTGATGATCGGCATGGTCGCCTTCATCGTCGACATTCCCGGTGGCTTCACCGATCCCGCGACGATCCTGCCGGTGCAGATATTCATGTGGGCCGATTTTCCTGAAGCGGGGTTCCAGCAGAAGACTTCGGCGGCGATTTTGATTTTGCTGGTGTTTTTGGTCATCATGAATGCCATCGCGGTGATACTGCGCAGGCGCTTCGAGCGGCGCTGGTAAGGAGTAGAGGATATGAACATCATGACGGAAGCCAGCGTCGAGCAGAAACTGAGTAGCGGAACCAACGAGCCTTCGATCAAGATGAAGGGCGAAAAGGTCTCCGTTCATTACGGCGAGAAGCGAGCTCTGTTCGACGTGGATCTCGATGTCCGCGAGAACCAGGTGACGGCGTTGATCGGCCCATCGGGCTGCGGCAAGTCGACCTTTCTGCGTTGCTTGAACCGAATGAACGACACGATCGACATCGCGCGGGTAAGCGGCAAGATCACGCTCGACAACGAGGATGTCTACGACCCGAAAATCGATGTCGTCGAGCTGCGAGCTCGCGTCGGCATGGTGTTCCAGAAGCCGAACCCGTTTCCGAAGTCGATCTACGAAAACGTCGCCTACGGTCCGCGCATTCACGGTCTGGCCAGGAGCAAGGCGGAGTTGGACGGCATCGTCGAATCGAGCCTGAAGAAGGCCGGCCTGTTCAACGAGGTCAAGGATCGCCTGCTCGAGTCGGGCACTGGCCTTTCCGGTGGCCAGCAGCAGCGCCTGTGCATTGCGCGCGCCATCGCTGTGTCACCGGAAGTGATCCTGATGGACGAGCCGTGTTCTGCGCTCGATCCGATCGCCACCGCCCGTGTCGAGGAACTGATTGACGAACTGCGCCAGAACTACACGATCGTCATCGTCACCCATTCGATGCAGCAGGCAGCGCGCGTGTCGCAGCGCACGGCGATGTTCCATCTCGGCTATCTGGTCGAGGAGGGCGCGACCGACAAGATGTTCACCAACCCCGACGACAAGCGCACCCAGGACTACATCACCGGCCGGTTCGGCTAAGCGGTCCGGCGAATTTCGAGCACGAGGACAGTATCATGGGTGAACATACCGTCGCATCTTTCGACGAGGAACTGGAGCACATCGACAGGCTGATCCGCGACATGGACGAGCTTGCCGCCGCGATGGTCGCAGCCTCGATCCGCGCGTTGCTCGCGTCAGATAATGCGATGGCGCAGCGCGTCGTCTCGGATGACGCCATCATGGATGCGCGGCAGCGTGAACTCGACGACAGCGCGATCACGCTGATCGCCAAGCGGCAGCCGATGGCGCAAGATCTGCGCGCCGTGGTTGGCGCAATCCGGATGGCCGGCGATCTCGAGCGCATCGGCGACCTAGCCAAGAACATAGCCAAGCGGGTCAGCGCCGTCGGGCAGAGCGCCACGCCGCGTAATCTCTCGCACGGTATCGACGCGATGGCGGATCTCGTTCTCGAGCAGCTCCGCGGCGTGGTCGAGCACTATGTGTCGCGCAACGCCGGCGCGTTGAAAGAGCTGCGCGCCGCCGACGAGAAGATCGACGTGAAATACACGGCGGTTTTTCGCGAACTCCTGACCTACATGATGGAGGATCCGCGCAACATCACCGCCTGCACGCATCTTCTGTTCTGCGCCAAGAATCTCGAGCGTATCGGCGATCATGTCACCAACATCGCCGAGAACGCCTACTATGTCGTGACCGGGCAGCAATTGCCGGCGGATCGGCCGAAGCTCGACGAAACGACGATGCCGGCGTCGGCGACATGACAGGGGTAACCGGCCGATGATCGCGCCGCGCATCATGGTGGTGGAGGACGAAGAGCCGCTGGGCGTCCTCCTTCGCTACAATCTGGAATCCGAAGGCTATCAGGTCGAGGTGGTGACGCGCGGCGACGAGGCCGAAATCCGGCTTCAGGAAAACGTGCCCGATCTTCTGGTGCTCGACTGGATGGTGCCGGCGGTTTCGGGCATCGAGCTTTGCCGTCGCCTTCGGGTGCGTCCCGAAACCGAGCGGCTGCCGATCATCATGCTGACCGCGCGCGGCGAGGAAAGCGACCGGGTGCGCGGCCTCTCGACCGGGGCCGACGACTATCTGGTCAAGCCGTTCTCGACACCGGAATTCATGGCCAGGGTCAAGGCGCTGCTGCGCCGCGCCAAGCCCGAAGTGCTGTCCAGCGTGCTGAAGGTCGGTGACATCATGCTCGATCGCGAATCGCACAGGGTCTATCGCAAGAAGAGCGAGATCCGGCTCGGGCCGACCGAATTCCGGCTGCTCGAATTCATGATGCGGCACCCGGGTCGGGTGTTCTCGCGCAGCCAGTTGCTCGACAATGTCTGGGGCGAGACGATCTACATCGACGAGCGCACGGTGGACGTCCATGTCGGCCGGCTGCGCAAGGCGGTCAACAATGGCCGCATGCCCGATGTCATCCGCACCATCCGCGGCGCGGGCTATGCGATCAGGGAAGACTGAACAGACTGCCTAAATTCAAGCTGCGTTCTTCCATTCAGGCCACGTGCTTCCTGGCCGTGCCGGACTTCCCTTGCGCGCCCGGCGCGAAAATCTCCTGGTCGACGAAGCTCAGCGCTCGCATGGCGCAGCCTTCGCGGATCAGCGGCAGCTCGTTCGGCTCAGTGTCGAAGGAAATCGAACCCGAATGCTGACCGCCGGCGGTCTGAGCGATGGCCTCGCGCAGGGCCGGCTCGATCAGGTCGAAGGCGGCAGCGCTGGCGCCGACCATGGCGACCGGCGCCGGATCGATCAACGCGAACAGGCTGCCGAGCCCGAAGCCGAGCGCTTCGCCGGCCTTGCGGTAGGCTTCGCGCTCGGGTCCGTCCGTCTGGCGCGCCCGGGCCGCCAGTGCCCGCATCTCGGCGTCGCTGACATCGGCGACCGGCTCGGCGTTCTCGCTCAACTGCCTTGCATTGCGCCAGATGGCGTAGTTGCCGGCATAGGCCTCGACGCAGCCGCGCCGCCCGCAGCGGCAAAGCGCGCCGCCCGGCCGGTGGATCATGTGGCCGAATTCGCCGCCTGAGGAATGGGTGCCGGTGAACAGTTCGCCCTTCAGCACCAGCCCCATGCCGATGCCGTGGGAGAGCAGGATGGCGATGAAATCGTCGCGGTAGCGATCCGGGTCGCGCCAGCGCAGCGCCACGGCCATCATGTTGCAGTCGTTCTCCATGATGGCCGGGATGCCGAACTCACGTTCCAGAATGTCGGCGAAGGCAATGTTCGTCTGCGGCGTGATCGGCGACCACAACATGGCGCGCGCATGGGAATCGGTGATGCCCTGGATCGCCAGCGCGATGCGGGCGACGCTTTGGACATCGAGATCGGGATCTTCGAGCCGGCGCCGGACGATGGCGACACATTCGTCGATCAGCTCGTCGCGCGACATGGTCAGCGTGTCCAGCCGGCGCTGTTCCTCGGCGACCACTTGTCCGGCATAATCGATGACGGCGACCGAAAGGAAATTCAGCGACAACACGACGGCCAACACCGCTGCCGCTTCCGGATTGAGGCTAAGGCCGACCTGCGGCCGGCCGCGTTTCAGCGAAACGGTCTCGCTCGCTTTGCTCTCGGTCAGGATGCCTTCCTGGATGAGGTCGGAAGAGATCGCCGATATGGTCGAATGGCTGAGGCCGGTGGTCGCGGCGATCTCGGTTCGCGACGGCTGGCCTGCCCGGCGTACGGCCGAAATCACCATCGCCCGGTTGCGCCGACGCAAATCGTCATGACGGATTCCAACCGACATCCTTTGCTTCCTCCCTCTTGCCGCGGCCGCTCATGAACCGGAAGCCGTCGGTAGCGTCCGACAAATACTGGCAGAAGCAGAAGGCCCTGTCATTGTTTATTCCGGGGCTCGAAAAAAGTCGGCAGGGACATCAAAATCCATCAGAATTGATGTTGACAGCGCTTCGGCGTTGGACCAGTATTTTTTCGAGGCTCGAAAAAATAGAGCCTTTGTGCCGGCCTTCGGGCCAGTTTGGTCGCGCCGTATCGCGGCGCAGGGAGGACTATCATGAAGAGATTCGCAGCCGCCATCCTGGCGGGGGTCGCCATGTCGCTGACGCTCGCGTCGGTCGCACAGGCGAAGGACAAGGTCATTGGCGTTTCGTGGTCGAACTTCCAGGAAGAGCGCTGGAAGACCGACGAAGCCGCCATGAAGACAGCGATCGAGGCCGCCGGCGACAAGTATATTTCCGCCGATGCGCAGTCCAATCCCGGCAAGCAGCTGACCGATGTCGAGAGCCTGATCTCGCAGGGCGCCAACGCGCTCATCATCCTTGCGCAAGATGCGTCGGCCATCGGGCCGGCGGTGCAAAAGGCGCTGGACGAAGGCATTCCGGTCGTCGGCTATGACCGGTTGATCGAGAACAAGGACGTGTTCTATCTGACCTTCGACAACCAGGAAGTCGGCCGCATGCAGGCCCGCGAAGTGTTCAAGGTCGCGCCGGAAGGCAACTACGTCTTCATCAAGGGCTCGGGCGCCGATCCGAATGCCGATTTCCTGTTCGCCGGCTCCATGGAAGTGCTCAAGGATGCCATCGACAGCGGCAAGATCAAGAATGTCGGCGAGGCGTATACCGACGGCTGGCTTCCCGCCAACGCCCAGAAGAACATGGAACAGTTCCTGACCGCCAACGACAACAAGGTCGATGCGGTGGTTGCCGCCAATGACGGCACCGCCGGTGGCGTCGTCGCGGCGCTGACGGCGCAAGGCTTGGCCGGATCCGTCCCGGTGTCCGGCCAGGACGGCGACCATGCAGCGCTGAACCGCATTGCGCTCGGCACACAGACCGTATCGGTGTGGAAGGACGCGCGAGAGCTCGGCAAGAACGCCGCCGAGATCGCCTCGCAGCTTGCCGATGGCAAGCAGATGACCGACATTGCGGGCGTCAAGGACTTCACCACGCCGGGCGGCAATGCCGTCAAGTCGCTGTTCCTGACGCCGATTGCCATCACCAAGGACAATCTCAACGTCGTCATCGACGCCGGCTGGATCAAGAAGGACGAAGTCTGCGCGGGTGTCGCCGCGGGCAGCGTTGCGGCCTGCAACTGATCTGGATCATTTCGCAAGGAAACGAACGCCGCGGCTGTCAGGCCGCGGCGTTTTTCGAGAGGCTTTCCGCTTCAAATGACCGTGGAAAGCAAATAGCATTCTGTTCCGGCATCCGCGCCAGACGGCAACCCGGTCGGAGGACATCATGACCGACACGGCATCCAACCCACCGGTCGCCCACACGGCCGAAGACCGGGCGCGCGAATCCGAGCTCAGCGCCATCGGACGGTTCCTCAAGGCAACCGAGCTCGATATACGCATGCTCGGCATGGTCGGCGCTCTGCTGGTCATCTGGGTTGGAATTCACATCCTGTCGGGTGGGCTTTTCCTCACGCCGCGCAATCTCTGGAACCTGTCGGTGCAGACCTCCTCGGTGGCGATCATGGCGACCGGCATGGTGCTGGTCATCGTGATGCGCAACATCGATCTTTCGGTGGGCTCCGTCGAAGGCGTGATCGGCATGGTGATGGGCGTGGCGCAGGCCGAATTCCTGATCCGCGTCATGGGGCTCCAGGTGGGAAATCCCTGGATATGGATTATCGCATTGGCTGCCGGTGTGGTGCTCGGCCTCATGATAGGCGCGCTCCAGGGCTTCATCATCGCTTATCTCGAGGTTCCGGCCTTCATCGTGACGCTGGGCGGCTTGCTGATCTGGCGTGGCATGGCGTGGCTGATGACGAGCGGGCGCACCGTCGCGCCGCTCGACGCCACCTTCCAGCTCATGGGTGGCGGGCCGCGTGGCTCGATCGGGGCAACCGCAAGCTGGATCGTCGGCGTTCTCGCCTGTGCGGCCGTCGCTTTCATGCTGCTCAACGGCCGGTCGCAGCGCAAGCGGTTCAAGTTTCCGCTGCGTCCTGTCTGGGCGGAGAGCTTGCTTGGTGTTGTCGCCTGCGCCGCCATCCTCGGCGCCGTGTGGATCGCCAATTCCTATCCCTGGCCAATCGGCATCGTGCGCCAATACGCGCAGCGGAACGGCATCACCGTCCCCGAAGGCGGGCTGTTCATCGCCCATGGCATCGCCATACCGGTGCTGATTGCGGTCGCAGTGGGCATCGTCATGACCTTCATCACCAGGCGCACCCGTTTCGGCCGCTATGTCTTTGCCATTGGCGGCAACCCGGAAGCGGCGGAACTCGCCGGCATCAACACGCGCTGGGTGACCATGAAGGTGTTCATGATCATGGGCATATTGGCCGCAATCAGCGCGGCGATTGCGTCGGCTCGCCTCAATGCCTCGACCAATGCGCTGGGTACGCTGGACGAGTTGCTGGTCATCGCCGCAGCCGTCATCGGCGGCACGTCGCTGGCCGGCGGCTCCGGCACGGTGCTCGGCGCCATGCTGGGCGCGCTTCTGATGCAGTCATTGCAATCCGGCATGGTGTTGCTCGGCATCGATTCACCGCTTCAGAGCGTCGTCGTCGGCGCCGTCCTGGTGATCGCCGTCTGGCTCGACACCGTCTACCGCAAGCGCGTTTAGGGAAGGGCGATCATGGTTGACACAACTGCTCGCACAGGCACGCCGTTGATCGATATGCGGAACATCTCGATTGCCTTTGGTGGTATTCGCGCGGTCGACGACGCGTCGATCGACCTTTTCCCGGGCGAGGTGGTGGCGCTGCTCGGCCACAACGGTGCCGGGAAGTCGACGCTGATCAAGATCCTGTCCGGCGCCTACAAGCGCGACTCGGGCCAGATATTCGTCAATGGCGAGGAGGCCTCGATCTCCAATCCGCGCGATGCCAAGAAATACGGCATCGAAACGATCTACCAGACGCTGGCGCTCGCCGACAATGTCGACGCCGCCGCCAACCTCTTCCTCGGCCGCGAGCTGATGACCGGCTGGGGCACGCTCGACGATGGCGCCATGGAGGCCGAGGCGCGCAAGGTGATGGGCAGGCTCAATCCCCGCTTCCAGCGCTTCAAGGAACCGGTGGTCAAGCTTTCGGGCGGCCAGCGGCAGTCGGTGGCGATCGCGCGCGCCATCCTGTTCAACGCCCGTATCCTGATCATGGATGAGCCAACGGCGGCATTGGGGCCGCAGGAAACGGCGCAGGTCGGCGAACTGGTCATGCAGCTCAAGGCCGACGGCATCGGCATCTTCCTGATCAGCCACGACATCCACGACGTGTTCGAGCTTGCCGACCGCGTCTGCGTGATGAAGAATGGTCAGGTCGTTGGAACGGCGCGCACCAGCGACGTGACCCAGGACGAGGTGCTCGGCATGATCATCCTGGGGAAGTGTCCGCCCGGTGCCATTCCGGGGCCAGGTGCGCTGAAGATCGCAGCCTGAGGCTTTAAATAGCCGGCTAAATATCTGCGACATGATATGCCAGCCGTCATGATGGTTTGGCCGCGCCATTGTGTTGGCGCGGGGACTTGCCCATAAAGGTCAGGAACCGTTCATGGGCCGCAGCAGCAATTGAAGAAGTTCTTTCCGACCGTCGCTTTCATCGCCGTCGCGCTGATCAGCCTGACGATGGCGGGATTCGCCTATTTCGCGACGCAGGAAGCGGCGCGCATCAAGTTCGAGGCGACGGCGGACGACGCGCTCAACCGGATCGATAGCCGCATTGACCTGCATCTGTCGCTGCTGCGATCGACCCAGGCGCTGTTCGACGCCCGCAATGGCGGCATTTCGCGGGGCGAGTTCAAGGCGTTCTTCGATGCGCTTGGCATTAACGACAATTTCGCCGGCCTGCGCGGCATAGGCTTTCTCAGACTGGCGAGAGCCGGCGACGAGGCAGCGGTCGAGCGTGCCATCCTGCACGACTATGGCACCAGCCATGCCGTCTATCCGGATACGACATTGCCGTGGCGTACGCCCATCATGCTGTTCGAGCCGCTCGACGCTTCCAATCAATCCAGCATCGGCTACGACATGTTCACCGACCCGGTGCGGCGCGAGGCGATCGAAAAGGCGATGGCCGACGACCAGCAGCACGCGACCGGGCGCGTGCAGCTAGGCCAGGAGACAGGTGCTGCGCAAACCTTCACCGGCTTCCTGGTTTTCGTGCGGCTCAACGTCGAAACCGCGCCGGACGGCATCGATGCGTCCAGATCCTCGACATCAGGCTTTCTTTATGCGGCCTTCCGCGCCCGCGATCTGTTCCAAACCGCGCTCAGCCGGACGCCGCTGCTGCCGGTGAACATCGAAATCTATGACGGCAAGGTGGATGCCGACCATCTTTTGTTCCAGTCGGAAACGCCGCCGGTGTCGACCTTCGGCGACAGGCTGCTGGCTTCCCGCAAGATCACCATCGCCGGACGACCGTGGACCATCCTGTTCAGGCCGACAAGCGCCTTCTCGCAACCCTCCTCGCGCGCCATTCCGGTGATGCTCGGCCTGTTCGGGCTGTTGCTCGCAGGCACCATCGCGCTGGTGGCACGCTATCAGGAGCGGGCCTATGACGCGGTCTCGCTGCTTCACGAGACGACGGAAAAGAGCCTGCTCGAAAAAGACCTGATGCTGCAGGAAATGAAGCACCGCATCAAGAACTCGATCACGCGGGTGCTGGCGATCGCGCGCCAGACGGCGTCGCACGCCACCGACGTCCACGAGTTCTCCTCCTCCTTTTCGGCCCGGTTGCAAGCGATGGCGGCCTCCCAGGACATGCTGACGCGCTCGCGCTGGCAGAAGGCCGATCTCGGCGATCTCTTGCGCATCGAGCTTGGCCAGGTGTTCGGCAAGGAGCTTCCCGAGGGGATATTGTCGGGGCCAGAGGTGCTGCTCGACGAGACGACAACGCAAGCGCTCGGCCTGACCTTTCACGAACTGGCGACGAATGCACTGAAATATGGCGAAACCGGCAACTCAGTCGGCTCGCTCAAGGTCGACTGGTCGGTCGAAGGTCGCAGGCGCGATAGGACGCTGGTTCTCAACTGGCGCGAAGTTGGCCAGAAGAAGCTCGAAGCACCTGTCAAAACCGGTTTTGGCACCAAGCTGATCGATTTGAACGTGACGCGCGAATTGCGCGGCACGATCAATCGCGATTTTCACGATGGCGGATTGAGCGTGGAAATCAGGATTCCACTGTCGGGCTGAAACGCTGCCGCAAACCGACCGTTTTCGAAGGCGCAAGCAAGCAGAGACC